>NZ_JACSIQ010000001.1:0-464092 GCF_018812105.1 Gluconobacter sp. P1D12_c | reverse complement strand
GTGGTGCCGAGCCGGTGCGCAATCGCAGTGTTGTTCTCCCATCGGCTGAGGCCAGAACAATCTGCGCACGACGAACCACACTGTGTGGAGCGGAATGCGAACGGCTGATCCGCTCCAACTCTTCACCCTCGCTTTCACTAATGCAAAGGACCCGTTCTTGCGGTCGACCAATACCCGCCATATCCGTTCTCCCTGAAGAGAGCAAAGCTGCCATCCGCTTCCAGATGATGTGAAGCTATTTGCAGGACAAGACACTAGTCTTTCTGCTGAAAGTATTTCTCTGACGTTAAGTGTCTCAGAAGTAGAATTTCTTATCTGGTCCGGTATTAGACCTATGATTTTATAGGGTATATTACATTAAAATAATTGGTTCATCCCTATATTTCTAGTGGGCTAACAATACCGTTTGTCAAATCCGAACGAAAGCAGTTTTTTTACTCTGTTTCATAATTCAGGTACAAAAGATGAAGACGCACAGAGTGTGAAGGCAGAACCAAAAAACCGAACTATTTATAGTCATGATCTGAAGGCGATGTCAGTAAAGCGAGGACGTCGCCCAGGGTCTGGACAGTGCCAGCGTCAAGGATGAGCCGTTGGCCTGTCTGAAGAGCTTTGCGACGTGCCAGCGTGCGATTTTCTGGGGTCGGGCAGAGTGTATAATCTGCAATCTGGGCAAAACCGATAGTTCGACGGATCATTTCGAGACCACAGAAACCTGCCGTGTCCTGAAGGATGCTCGTCAAGAAATTTTCGAGCAGTTCTTCACGCTGTGTTTCGTCTGACAGCGCCCACACGTCTCCTCCGCCCGTTTTCAGCAGGGCGCGGAGTTCGTTTGTAAAGCTGCTCCAGAAGGCAATGATTTCGGTTCTAATGAAATCTTGCTTGTGGGGCGCTGCGCAGGCGTGAAGGGCCAGGTTGCCCAGATAAAGTCCACAATCGAAACCGATTGGCCCCATCGTGGCAAATTCGCCGTCAATTACACGAACATCATTGCGATGCAGCATGATGGAGCCTGTGTGAAGGTCTCCATGCAGAAGGGCTTGTCGCGCCGTCAGGAAACGATCCTGAAGTACCCCAACTGCGCGGTGAAGAGGCTTGTTTCCCTGCAGGGCTGTCACATCCGGCAGAAGAGCTGCTTCCGGTTCCGGGTTGCGGGAGCAGGGGCGGAATGGATCGGTGAGTATCAGGTCGACGGTAATGCGGGTGAGGGCCGTGTTGCCCGAGAACTCCTCAAGAAGTTTCGAGCCGACTTCAAAGGGGCGGCTGATCCAGCTCGTCGCGTATACGCTATGAGCGACATACTGGCCGATACTGGCCGAAAAGTCCGGCTGCGCATCATCACGAATCAGGGCAGAGCGCAGGACCTCATGTGGCGTCAGGCACTCCATGACGAGCAGGAACATTTCATCATCGTAGAAATACAGCTCTGGCGCGGCTGGGCGAACGGCGTCTGCCGTTGCGCGCATATAACGGGCTTCATACAGCGCACGTTGCAGAGGCATAGGCCATTCTGGTGCCACGCGAACATGAGGCAGAGCCTGCTTGCAGCAAAGCTGCCCATCCGGACCGGCCACAATAAAAACCGTGTTCAGATTACCGTCGCTGACTTCGCGGATTGTCCAGTCTGCCGGGTTTCCACCAAGGCGGGATGCAAGATCGGCATGCTCTGTCAGCCAGTGTCGAAGGCTGGAAGTATCGAGAGTAAAATACGGCATCAGGACAGTTCCAGCAGAGCGGCCAGGGTCGGGACCATTGGGCCTTCAGGTGTGTGGTCTGGGCGGGTCAGGTGCAGTGCGCCATATTCGGCGTTGCCCTGCTCGCGGCATCGCGTCTGAAGGTCCTCAAAAGTCAGGGAGACGTCAATCCGCATCCCGATATCCACGATATGCGATGAGGGATGCTCGCAGGCCAAAAGGGACGGTCCAACCCTGCATTCTGCTGGGACAAGTCCAAGTTCTTCTTCACATTCTGCTAGAAGCTGCGCGGCGAGATCTATGGTGTTCTCCTGTGCGCGGCTTTCAACATTCCCTGCTGGAGCGCCCTGCCAGTATCCGGGAAGGTAGATTGAGGTCTCAGCGCGTCTGCCAATGACAATGCCATCTGGCGTAAACATCAGCCCGACAACGGCCAGTGGGCGCAGGATGTGCGGTCCATAAACGTCTGGCTCTTTCATCTGAGCAAGAACGCGGCGGTATTCGGACCAGTGGCCGTGAATTCGGGCTGGGGTGATTTCATCTGCACAGAAGACACGGCCATTGTAGAGGCTGGGATACGCCGCAAGTGCCTGGGCCCAGATGCGCGAAACGGTCTCTTCCTGCTCAGTCGTCAGGGCAGGGAGGGGGCGGTCAGCCAACACCTGAACATCTGGCTGAAGTGGTGTGATGGGCCAGGATAGGGACTGCGGCATGTTGGAACCTTGAACAATAGGCGGGAAGCACATGCCTTCATGAGGCATAATTCCGTTCTGGAAAACACTTTCCCCGATGCTGCTTCGGTCAAGGCAGATGCAGGCGCACCGAAACTGGGCAGTGGTCAGACAATCCTTCCGGCGCACTATCATTTTTATAGGTCATAACCCGCAGACTCTCCGGGACGAGCCAACTGCGGGCTTCGTTACCAAGGAGGATGTGGTCGATGAAGTACTCTCCATTCCAGCAGGGACTGGCTTTGCCTGCTGTGGTGAGAAGAACGGGCGCATCATGCTCGATCTGCTGCATGAGTGGGTCGTGCATGGTCAGGCGGCGGTTGAAGTCACCAAGAACAGCATAGGGTTCTCCTTCGTCCTGACGCTCTGCAATCCAGTCTTCAAGGATCTGGAACTGTTGATACAGAGTCGGGCAGGAATGTTTGCGTTGAGTGAGAGGCTGATCCCAGCACCCGGTTTTCAGATGCACAACCAGAATACGGAGATGGCTTTTCCCGTCTGACACCGTGACATCAAGGCCGGTTCTCAGGTGATGGGGCGCATCGGGAGCGGTAACATCCAAGGCTGAGAGTTCTTCATTCACTGTCACGTTCAGCGGGCGTCTGATGGCTAGGCCGACACGCTGGATAATGGGCGCGTTGGACAGAATGATCTCGTAGGTTTGGGGATCGAAGACCTGCGCTGCAGGTTCGGGGCCGTCCACTTCCTGAAAAGCAATGAGATCTGCGTTCAGGTGGGTCGCGTATTGGTGCAGCCGAATGAAGTCTCGGGGTTTACGACCGTGAACATCGTCGGGGAGTGCCGGATCTCCCGTCTGGCGAAGGGAGAGCCAGTCCAGATTCCAGGTTGAGAGCTTGATGTCTCTGGCCTGGGCTGGAAAAGCCTCGCCGCATAGAAAACATGCGGCGAGGGTCAGTGTGGAAAGAAACCTCAGACGGCTTCTTTCTGTGTGGCGCCCATTTCCGAAAGAACGCTTTCGATAGAGCGGGTCGTGCGGGTTTTCTCATCCAGAATGAGAATTTCACCCTTCGGAATGTCGTAGAACCAGCCTTGCAGGGTCAGTGTGCCCTGAGAGAGGGCGCGAACGACCGCAGGGTGCGTTCTCAGGTGAGCAAGCTGAAGCAGGACGTTGTATTCTGCCAGCTGGCGGATGTCCGCCGGGCCGGCATCTTCTGCCTTCAGATCACCCATGGCCGCGCGTGCTGCTTCTGCGTTGCGCAGCCAGCTGCGAACGGTTGGAAGAGCGTCCAGCTTCGGCGCGTTCAGGTCCAGCAGTGCGTTCATGGCGCCACAGTTGGAATGGCCGCAGATGACGACGTTCTTCACCTTGAGTGCCGCAACGGCGTACTCGATGGCAGAAGAAACGCCACCCAGCATCTCACCGTAAGCCGGCACGATGTTGCCAACATTCCGGACAATGAACAGCTCACCCGGTTCAGTCTGGGTGATGAGGCTCGGGCTGATCCGACTGTCGGCGCAGGTGATGAACAGCGTGGAAGGAGACTGGCTGGAGGCCAGGCTCTCAAAAAGCTCCGCACTGTCAGGATAGACGTCCGTCTCGAATGTACGGACACCGCTCAGCAGTTTTGCCAGAGTATCACGACCACAGGCCATGGTGTTCTCCTTTTTATAAACTAGTGAGCAGTTAGGAGGCTTTGTCAGGGCAGGTAAAGCAGTAAAACGGTAGTCTCATGATTTGTTACTGCCCTGACATCTGTTGTCGTTACGGTTTATGACGCAGCAAGGTGCTCGCGCAGCTTTGCAAAGACTTCATCTGCATTTGCATTGGGGCCACCGGCCTGCGCCATATCTGGCCGTCCGCCGCCACCTTTTCCTCCCATGACTTCAGATGCTGCACGGACAAGCGTGACAGCATTCAGTCGGTCATTGAGATCTGGTGTGACGGAAATCACGATGCTGCCCCGGCCATCGGCTTCCGAGATAAGAGCAACAACGCCAGATTCGATCTGCTTGGAGATGCTGTCCGCCAGGCTTTTGAGTTCCTTGGGGCTGACGTCTCCCAGGTTACGAGCTGAAAGTGTGATGCCGTTGATGGTCTCGGTTGCCGCCGAACCTTCACCTGTAGCCAGTTTCCGCTGCAATTCTGAAATCTGGCTGTTGAGCGATTTACGCTCTTCCAGCAGAGCCGAGACCCGTGTGACGGCATCAGAAACCGGAACCTTCAGAAGATCGGCGATCTGTTTCAGGCGGCTTTCAGTTTCAAGTGCCAGATTTTCTGCGGCAATTCCGCAGACGGCTTCAATACGACGAACGCCTGCAGACACACCGCTTTCTGACACGATCCGGAACGGGCCGATTTCTCCCACGCGACCAACATGCGTGCCACCACAAAGTTCGATGGAGTAGGCGGGACGGCCTTCCTCTCCGACGCCCATGGAAACAACGCGCACTTCGTCGCCGTATTTTTCACCGAAGAGCGCCATTGCACCCTCGGCAACAGCCTGTTCCTGCGTCATGAGACGCGTTTCGACAGGCGCATTTTCGCGGATACGGGCGTTGACTTCGGCTTCAACAGCCTGAAGTTCTGCGTCCGTCAGTGGGCGAGGCTGGCTGATGTCGAAACGTAGGCGTTCAGGGGCGTTCAGGCTGCCCTTCTGAGTGACGTGCGTGCCGATCTGGCGACGCAGAGCCTCATGCAGAAGATGCGTTGCTGAGTGATGGCCACGGACGGCCGTACGGCGCTGATGGTCGATCTCTGCATGAACGGCCATACCAGGCTTCAGTGTGCCTTCGACAACCTTGCCGTAATGGACAATCAGATCGCCGTTGCGCTTCTGGGTGTCTGTGATTTGCACCTGCAGACCGTTCGCTGTGAGTGTGCCGTGATCGCCAACCTGACCACCGCTTTCGCCATAGAACGGTGTCTGGTTCAGTAGGATGGCAATAATGTCTTCCCCAGCCAGCGCTTCGGCGAGTTCGTCGTTCCCACGGAAAATGCCTTGCACTTCAGCATCGGCTTTTTCAGACACATAGCCTAGGAATTCGCTGGGGCCATGCTTGTCGCGTGCGTCAAACCATACAGTCTCGGCCGCCGTATCGCCGGAACCGACCCACGCAGCGCGAGCACGCCTGCGCTGTTCAGCCATAGCTGTTTCGAAGCCGGATTCATCGACAGTGCGACCCTGCTCGCGGAGGGCGTCCTGCGTTAGATCGAGCGGGAAGCCAAAAGTGTCATACAGCTTGAAGGCAACATCGCCCGGAAGGGCCTGCTTGTCTCCAAGGTTGCTGACTTCGTCGGACAGAAGGGTCAGGCCGCGTTCCAGAAGGGCTGTGAAGCGCTCTTCTTCACCCTTCATCGTCTCAGTGATGAGAGCCTGGTGCTGCACGAGTTCCGGATAGGCCGCGCCCATTTGCTGGATCAGGGCCGGGAGCAGGCGATAGAAAACTGGTTCCTTGGCGCCCATGATGTGCA
Organism: Gluconobacter sp. P1D12_c; assembly: GCF_018812105.1. NCBI lineage: Bacteria > Pseudomonadati > Pseudomonadota > Alphaproteobacteria > Acetobacterales > Acetobacteraceae > Gluconobacter > Gluconobacter sp. P1D12_c. Next base: position 458,234 of record NZ_JACSIQ010000001.1, on the reverse strand, counting down.
GATGGCGCATGGCACGACGCATGATGCGACGCAGCACATAGCCTCGGCCTTCCTTGGACGGAAGAACGCCGTCCGCGATCAAGAAAGCCGTGGAGCGGAGATGATCCGCTACGACGCGATGGCTGGACTTGAACTGTCCGTCTGCATCTTGGTGCATGACGTCAGCAGAAGACTCAATGAGCGCGCGCATCGTGTCTGTGTCGTAGTTGTCGCGCTTGCCCTGCATGATTGCAGCGAAACGCTCCAGGCCCATGCCGGTATCAATCGAAGGACGCGGCAGATTGTCGCGGGAACCATCGGCCTGATCCAGGAACTGCATAAACACGAGGTTCCAGATCTCGACAAAGCGGTCACCGTCTTCGTCCGGGCTGCCCGGGGGGCCACCGAAGACACTGTCGCCGTGATCGTAAAAGATTTCGGAGCAGGGACCGCACGGGCCGGTGTCGCCCATCCGCCAGAAGTTGTCGGACGTACCGATGCGGATGATGCGATCATCACTCAGGCCAGCGACTTTTTTCCAGAGATCTGCAGCTTCTTCATCTTCAGCGTAAACCGTGGCGAGAAGCTTTTCCTTGGGGAGGCCAAAGTCTCTGGTGAGCAGGTTCCAGGCGAACTCAATGGCTTCGGCTTTGAAATAGTCACCGAAGCTGAAGTTGCCCATCATCTCGAAGAATGTGTGATGGCGCGCGGTGTAACCGACGTTGTCGAGATCGTTATGCTTGCCGCCTGCGCGGACAACCTTCTGAGCGGTTGTGGCGCGGGAGTAAGGGCGCGTTTCCTGGCCGGTAAAAACGTTCTTGAAGGGAACCATGCCAGCGTTCGTAAACAGCAGGGTAGGGTCGTTCTGCGGTACGAGGGGCGCTGAAGGAACAATGCGATGGCCGTTCGACCCGAAATATTCGAGGAAGGCTGAGCGGATGTCGTTTGTGCTGGTCATGGGATGAAGCGTCAGATTCCGGAGAAAACGGGAAAAACCAGCGTTACTCCTAGACCATTGTGAGCAGCTTGGAAATGTGCGCCTCAGGGCGCCTTGTGCTCAAAGGGTTCCATGGTTGGTTGTGGAATAGGCATTTGAGGTTCCGGGTCAGGAGAGGTCAGCCCCGCCGCCGGGATCTCCACAGCCATCTGCATGAGTTCCATTGGGGTTTCGGGAATTTTGGCTCTGAAAACCAGGCGCCTGGACAGGTTGAAATTGGCCATCATCCCGCAACCTGCACCAATCGCGAGCGCCGTAACAGGGTGGTGCACTGTGAAGGGCACGAAGGCGTAAAGCAGGAAGACTGCTCCGCGGTTCAGAAGGAACCCGAAGGAATTTGCGATCAGGAACCGGAGCCACTGAAGGATCAGATGCTGATTATCGGCCGCCGAGGTTCGAAACGTCCACGCGCGGTTCAGAATCCAGTTGACTGTGGCGGCAACAAAATAGGCTGCAATGGTTGCAGCGATGAGGCCAATTTCTGGCCGCAAAGCCTCCACGCTTCCCCAGTCTACGAAGAAGCCGAATGCTCCAACGACGCCAAATCGAAGGAACTGATCAATCACCTGCGGGCGTGAACGTGGGTAGAAAATTCGGGTGCGTCGCAAGTGGACATCTCCGGAGGGGCTGTGGGTATTGCTCTAGCGTGTGCAGATTTAGGCTGCAAAGGCTCTGAAACAGAAAAAGGCGCCCCGAAGGACGCCTTTTCCAGAAACCCGGAGCCCGAGGGCTCCGACGTCTTTTCAAACTGAATTACTTCAGGATGATTTCGACGCGACGGTTCTGCGGCTCGCGGGTGTTCGGGCCGGTCGGAACCAGTGGCTTCTGCTCACCGTAACCATGGATGTCCACAGCAGCTGCCGGAACGCCATCACGGATCAGCTCAGCCTTAACGCTCTGTGCGCGGCGGAGGGACAGACCCATGTTGTAACGCTCACCGCGCGGGCCCGGGTGGGCAGCGGAGTTATCGGTGTAGCCGTTAACTTCGATGCGTGTCGTCTGGACGTGCGTGGAAGCCTGAGCTGCCTGAGCAACGATCTCACGGGCGCGGCCCGTCAGGTCAGACTTGTCCCAGTCGAAGAACACGAGGTACGTACGAGCTGGCGTCGGAGCCGGCGGAACGATAACCGGAGCCGGCGGCGGCGGCGGCGGAGCCGTGTCGAACGCATAACGCAGACCCAAGATGAACTGGTGCGAGAAGCGTGGGTCGAAGTTCACGTTGCCCTTGTGAACGCCAGAGCTGTTGTAAGCCGTGGAGCGGTACGGGCCATCAGCAAACTGCTGACCGATGAAGCGGTATTCGGTCGTGACAGCAAGACCCGGAACGCCCGGAATGTCGTAAGCTGCACCGACGATACCCTGGTACGCGAAGCTGCCCTGCGTGCCACCGATACGGTTGACGGAACCATTGGCATAGTTCGTCGTAATCGGGTTGTAGTGCTGCCACAGGTAGCCAGCGCCAACACCAACGAACGGCGTGACAGGAACGTTCAGGCCGAAGTGGGCCAGATCGATGTCATACAGGACGTTGACGAAACCGCCATAAGCCTGGTCAGAACCGTTCGTAGAGCCACGAACTGCCGTCGGCGTGCGGTGGTTGATCTGGGAGTAGTTGTACACACCCTCCACTTCAACGCGCAGACCGTTGCCGAAGCCCCAGCCGAACGAACCGAAGCCCGTGAAGCCGTCCTTGTGGCGGAGGCGTGAGCTGCTAGCGTTGTTGCTAGACGTGCCGTCAGCCTGTGTGGTTGGTGAGAAGCGGCCGTGCTGCTGCTGAACCAGGTTGTAACCACCGCCGATGTTGACGTACGGGCCGGTGATCGTGCTGGCCATGGCGAGCGACGGTGCGGCGACCATCGACGTCATGGCAAGGAGTGCCGTGCGGAGACGCATGTTTTCGTCCTCTTAGTGACTAACGTTTCGAGCCGTTGGCAAAACTGCTTCAACCAACGGACCCAGCGCGATGCATAAGCGCATATAGATCGGGGAGTTCCCTCGGACAAAGCCAGACAGAGCCTTCCAGACCTACTCGGGTGGAAGGAGTGACAAAAAAGTCACATTTCATTCCGCCCGCTTCACGATCTACGCCTCGCGTCCTTGCTGCCATAGCTGAACACTTGCAGGGACGCCAGAGTCTTCCGGGAAATTCAGCTGCTCAAATGCAGTTAAAAAACAAAAAGTTAGGCTGAACCATAAAGGACTGTAACGGTCCTTATGGTTTGCAGCCTTCATTTATCAGCAAGTTACGGACGGTATCCATGGGAACGTCACGACTTGTGAATGCTTTGCCAATACCGTGCAGGAGGACAAAGGAAATTTTCCCGTCTTGCATTTTCTTGTCCCGAGTCATGTGATCGAGAAGTATCTGCGCTGAGAAGGGAATATCGAACCAGTCAAAGCTAACCGGCATTCCGAGGCTGCGTAGATGAGCATCCAGACGGGAAAGGTCTTCAGCGGGCGCATATCCAAGCTGAACAGACAGTGCCATCGCGAGATGCAACCCTATGGAAACGCCTTCGCCATGTAGGAGACGTCCGTCATAACCAAGCTCTGCCTCAAGGGCGTGACCAAAGGTATGACCAAGGTTTAGCAAGGCGCGACCATTCAGCTTTGCCTGTTCGCGCTCATCTGCTGCGACGACTGCAGCCTTGAAAGTACAGGCATGTCGAACGGCTTCTGCGAGAGCCGCTGGATCCCCATCAAGAACATATCGCCCGTTGGTTTCGCACCATGCAAACAGGTCAGGATCTGCGATCAGGCCTGACTTCACAATTTCGGCATAACCCGCAATCCGCTGCCTGCGCGGTAGAGTCGCGAGTGCGGAGTTGTCTGCGAGAACGATGATGGGCTGATGGAATGCGCCAATCAGATTCTTGCCGGACGGGGAATTGATGCCGGTTTTTCCGCCGACGGAACTATCCACCTGTGCGAGCAGAGTCGTGGGAATCTGGATGAACGGGATTCCGCGCAAGGCTGTTGCGGCTACGAAACCGGCCAGATCGCCAACAACACCACCACCCAGAGCGACAATTGTTGTGCCACGCTCGATTCCCAGTGACAGGAGACGCGTCATTACGTCGCCATAGCAGTGAAGGGATTTGCTCTCTTCACCTCCAGCCACGGAGATGACGTCTGCCTGAATGCCTGTTTCCTGAAAGGACAGAAGCAGACGGGGCAGATGGAGGGCCGCCACGGTATCATCCGTGATCACGACCACTCGCTTCTGGCGCAGATATGGAGCAACCCACGCCCCCGCACGTGAGATCAGATTCGGCCCGACCAGAACATCGTAGCTGTGCTGGGTCAGAGCGACAGGAACTTTCTGTGGATGTTGGTATTCTGCGAGGGTTTCACGGACGCGTTGCACGCCTTGCTCCACGGTTTCGTCTCCGCAATCAATAATGATGTCTGCTTCCGCATAGACAGGGTAACGAACGCCCACCAGCCGGGTCATGACCTCTTCCGGGCTGCCTTGAGCAAGCAGAGGCCTGCCGCCGCGGCCCTGAACGCGTCTGAGCAGAACGTGCACAGGCGCGCGAAGCCAGATCGAGACGGCATGTTTGCGAACAAGGCGGCGCGTCTGGGCGTCCATCCATGCTCCGCCACCCGTGGCGAGAATGCAGGGAGGGCCTTTGATCAGGCGCTCGATGACCCGGCGCTCGCCAGCACGGAAATAGGCTTCTCCGTGACGGGAAAAGATTTCCGGAATCGTGCAACCTGCGGCGCGTTCGATTTCTGCATCCGCATCAACGAAGGGCAGGCGGCAGACCTGCGCCAGGCGGCGGCCTACGGTGGTTTTTCCAGCTCCCATCATGCCAACCAGAACAACAGTGCAGGTCGGGACGGGAAGAGATACCGCCGGATCGGCGGAAAGTGAGGGTGGCAGAGGTGACATGCTCTGCTACCTATCATAGGAGAGGGCATCACGTCCTGCCCGCACTTTGAGACCTGAACATAATGGCACAATCTGATCGTTCATCTTCCCGTCTGCCCATGATTGCTGGAGCTGGTGCTCTGGTTCTGGTGGTAGTGCTGGGGGGACTTTTTCTGCGTCTGGGGATGGGGGTTGTCCCGCCTGAGCAGACACAGGTTCACAAAGAGCTGCCAGCGGCGATGTTCGCTACGTCCGGTTCTGCTGCTGCGGCTCTCCCGGCGATGCCGCCGGTTCCGACCGCAGGAGCTGCTCAGCCTGCGCCTGTTCCGGCTCCGGTTGCTGCGGCACCCGTGGCTCCAGCCGCTCCCGCTCTGACGCCATCCACGCCGCTACCCACAATGCCGGCACCCAAGCCTGCTCCTCTGCAGGGAGCGGCTGTTCCGGCGCCTGCTGGCGTTCCCGCGCACTGATCAGGCAGGCCTGACGCATGTCAGAGGTGGTTGATCGGCATGTCGAGGCATTTCTTGAGATGCTTGCGGCAGAGCGGGGCGCAGCTCTGAAAACGCGTCAGGCCTATGCCTCTGACCTCGCGGATTTTTCCCGTCATTGTGCTCCAACGTCTTTGGCGCAGGCGGCGGGGGAGCAGGTCAGGAGTTACCTGACATCACTGTCCCAGGCTGGGATGGCTGCCCGTACGGCAGCGCGTAGACTGTCCTGTCTCAAGCAATTTTATCGATTCCTGATGTTGGAATCGATTCGGTCCGATGATCCAACGGATCGCCAGCAGGCTCCGAAAGTCAGCTCCTCTCTTCCTCGTCCTCTGGATGAGAAAGAAATTCGACTGCTTCTGGAAGAAGGCACCAGAGGGCACGACAGTGAACGGCGTGATCTGCTGTCCCGTGCGGCTCTTGAACTGCTTTACACAACGGGCCTCCGAATTTCAGAACTTCTGTCTTTGCCCGCGACATGTGTGAAGGCAAAGGGGGCGATGCTTCTCGTGAGAGGCAAAGGTGGCCGTGAGCGGTTGGTTCCTCTGTCTCGCAGTGCGCGGGAGGCTGCTGAAGCTCTGGTTCACTATGACCGGGACTTGGGAAGCCCGTATCTTTTCCCGGGCAGAAATCCTGACAAACCATTGACCCGGCAGGGGTTCGACAAAATTCTGCTGGCCTGCGCGCTAAAGGCGGGAATTGACCCTGAACGTGTGAGCCCGCACGTGCTCAGACACTCCTTTGCCAGCCACCTTCTGGCTCATGGCGCGGATCTGAGAGCGCTTCAGATGCTGCTGGGTCATGCGGATATCGCGACGACCCAGATTTACACACAGGTCATGGCGGAACGTCTGAGGCAACTCGTGACGGCGCATCACCCACTGGCGAAAATCCAGTCTGGGGACTGATCTGCCCCGTAAAAAACCGGGGGGCTATTTCCGGATGCGTTGCCGTGCTATCCGGCAGCCATGCGCCAATTCCTAGATTTCGAGAAGTCGGTCGCCGAACTCGAGACCAAAATCGACGAACTCCGCCAGATGGGCAGCCAGGAGAAGGACTCCGGCACCAGCGGCATCAACATCGATGACGAGGTTGCCCGTCTTTCTGACAAGGCGGACAAACAGCTTCGTGCAACCTATGCAAAGCTTACGCCGCTGCAGAAGGTGCAGGTTGCCCGTCACGCCCAGCGCCCCAAGGCTCTGGACTATGTTCGTCTTCTGACAACAGATTTTACGCCGCTGGCCGGAGATCGTGCTTTCGGAGACGACAAGGCCATGATTGGTGGTCTTGCCCGATTCCGTGGTGAGCCGGTTGTCGTGGTTGGGACGGAGCGTGGTCACGACACGGAAACGCGTCTGCTTCATAATTTTGGCATGGCCCGCCCAGAAGGTTACCGGAAGGCACAGCGCCTTGTGGAAATGGCCGGCCGTTTCGGGCTGCCGATTCTGAGCTTCATCGATACAGCTGGAGCATGGCCTGGTATTGATGCTGAAGCACGCGGCCAGGCCGAGGCCATCGCGCGCTCAATCGATATCTGCCTCAAGGCTCCTGTTCCCCTTATTGCAACCGTGATTGGTGAGGGTGGTTCCGGTGGTGCGATTGCTATCGGCGCGGGCGATCGTGTTCTGATGCTTGAGAACTCGATCTACTCCGTTATTTCCCCTGAGGCCGCAGCATCCATTCTCTGGCGTGATCCTAAGCTGGCTCCGGCCGCTGCTGAAGCTCTGAAGCTGACAGCTCAGGATCTTCTGGGGCTTGGCCTGATTGACCGGATCATTCCTGAACCGGTCGGTGGGGCGCAGCGCCTTCCAGATGACGCCGTGCACGCGGTGGGTAATGTGATTGCCGAAGAGCTTCTGGAGCTTCAGAAGCTGACAGGCCCGGCTCTGGTTCAGAAGCGGCGGGACAAGTTCCTGGCCATGACCCGTGGGTCTCTGAACTGATACAAAACAACCGCTGCCCTTCGGAGCAGCGGTTGTTTTTTTAGACCTCCTAAGCTTTATGCGGCGGATCACCACTGATTGGATCACGTCCATGCGCCATGATCAGGTCATGCAGGAGAGAGCCTGCACTCTTAACTGCTGACGCATCGTATCCTTTGGCGACGAGAGCTGTGCCCGTCGTGCCGTTCGTCAGGCCGTATGGGTAGGAGCCCAGATCAATTCCCGGGAACTGTTCCTGCAGACGGCGCAGATCATCCGCGAAGTCACCCTCTTTCAGCCCCGCGGCATGCCAACTGACGGACGTCAGGGGCGGTCCTTTCTCCATCTGGGGCACCAGCGAGTCCACCATGGCTGCGAAAATGGACGGGACCCCGGCCATGACGTGCACATTCCCGATGCTGAAGCCGGGCGCCGCCGAAATAGCGTTTTCGATGGGGGTTGCGCCATCCGGGAGCATGGCCATGCGCTGACGGGCTGCGTTGAATTTTTCTTTCCCCATAATGGCTTCAAGCTTCTGGAATGTCGGCTCGTGCCGGAGCAGGGGAACCCCCATGGCTTTGGCGATACATTCAGCCGTGATGTCGTCATGGGTAGGGCCGATGCCGCCGCACGTGAAAATTACATCGAATCGCTCCCGACATTCTGTGACGGTTCGGATGATGTGGTCTTCGATATCCGGAATGACACGGACTTCGAGAAGCCGGATACCCTGGGCATTCAGCGCACGCGCCAGAACCTGTGTGTTGGCGTCCTGTGTGCGACCGGAAAGGATTTCGTTGCCTATGACGAGCAGGCAGGCGTTTTTTTGAAGCATGAGTCTCGTCCTGATAGTCTGGGGACCAAACGTAGCGCGTTGTGCCGCGTTGTCGAGCAGGGTCGGACGTCTGGCCATGCCCATTTCAAACAGGACACCCATGAGCACTCTGAAGCACCATCTCCCTGAATGTATTCTCGATCTGCGTGCAACGCTGGGTGAGGGACCCGTCTGGAGTGAGGCTGAAAAGTCGCTTTATTTCGTCGATATCATTGCCGCCAAGGTTCATCGCTTTACGCCGGAAACAGGCGATCACAAGACATGGGATGCTCCGGACCGTCTGGGCTTCCTGCTGCCTGTTGCAAACGGAACCTTCCTTGCAGGCTTACGCGACGGGCTGCATGGCTTCGACCCGGAGAGCGGAGACTTTGAAGCTGGCCCCAGGATTGAACCTGACATGCCAGGGAACCGTTTGAACGATGGTTGTGTGGATCCGCTGGGCCGTGTGTGGTTTGGCACGATGGATGATGGCGAAGAAGAGCCGACTGGCTCCATCTACCGTGTGGTTCATACGGAAGACGGTTTGAAAATCACGCATCATACCGAGGGGTATATTGTCTCGAACGGTCCGGCTGTCTCGCCATGCGGGCGTGTCCTGTATGTTTGTCATAGCCCGAAACAGACGATCTATGCCTTCGATGTTGATGAGAACGGAGATCTCTCGAACGAGCGTGTTTTTGCCACGCTGACAAAGGGGTATCCGGACGGAATCGTCACGGATAGCGAGGGCAATCTGTGGTGTGGGACCTGGGGAGGCGGTCGCGTCGCGCGCTTCCGTCCCGATGGCACAGAATTGCCATCCATTGATATGCCCGTAACGAACGTGACGAAGGTTGCGTTTGGCGGGGATGATCTCAAGACGGTCTTTGTGACAACGGCGCGCAAAGGTCTGGATGACGATGTTCTTGCCAGGGAGCCACAGGCCGGATCGCTGTTTGTGTTTCGTACAGACATCGCCGGTGTGCCGCAGAACCAGTTCCAGCTGAACGATTGATCCTTAACAGGCAGCCGGAATGATTGAAGCGGTTCCGGTTGTTTATCCCAGAAGTTCCTGAAGGAGTGGGATGAGTGGTAGATCCGGATCTGGCATTGGATATTTTGCCAGATCGGCTGCCTCCACCCACGCCAGTGCCTGCCCTTCCCGTGGGGCAGGAACGCCGCGCCACCGCCGCACAACATACAGTGGCATCAGAAGATGAAATGGGCCTGCATTTTCACTGACGAAGGTGAAAGGGGCAAGGCAGGCTCCTGTCAGATCGACATCCAGCTCCTCTTTCATTTCCCGGATGAGAGCCTGTTCCGGTGTTTCGTCCCGCTCGACCTTTCCGCCCGGAAATTCCCAAAGCCCAGCCAGACGTTTCCCTTCGGGACGGCGCGCAAGAAGAATACGCCCCTGCGCATCCAGCAGAGCTGCTGCGACGACCAGAAGAGTCCGTGGTTTGCGTGTTGGTGCGGGAGAGGGCGGTTGATCTTCCAGTGCAGCCGAAGGAGCCGTTTCAGCGGGCGCCGGTGTGTCGAGCTGAAGGAAGGTCGACCGCGTTAATTCGTGCACAATGATGGGACATTCGGTCCCGCGTGACACAAAGCGACGGCTTGAACGGCCAGTTTCCCGAAAGCCAAGTTTGCGAAGGACGGCGGAGGATGCGGGGTTATCAACCGCGACGTCTGCCGTGAGCTTCTCAAGCTTGAGCACCTGAATGGCCCATTCCGTGACGCGTCGGGCCGCAGATGTTGTCATGCCCTGTCCCCATGTAGCGGGGGACGCCCAGTACCCTAGAGAAGCAGAACGCTTGTCGTCCGACAGGACCAGCCCGACAGCTCCCAGAAGAACGCCGTCGCGCGTGATGGCAAAGTGATGAGCGCTTCCCCGGGCACTGTCCTCCAGCGTGGAGGCAATCCATTTCTCAGCAAGGTCACGCGGGTAAGGGAAGGGGAGACGACTGAGCATGCGGACCACGCTCCAGTCGTTCACGAGGCGATGGACGGCTGGCGCGTCTTCCGGGCGAAGGGGACGTAAAAGAAAATCCCCCGCTTTCAGTTCAGGTGTCATGTCGGCCTTGTTGTATCCTGCTCCTCAGGAACACCGCAACGTGCCAACAGTCGGCGCAGCGTATTGATGACAGGGAAAACTTCCTGATTGTGGTCTCCGCCCAGTTCGTTCCAGGCAGCCTGTTCGAGTTCCACGATATCACGGTCTTCCTTAAAGATCCGTTCCGTAAAGGCGACAAGGAAAGGCCATGCCATATCCAGCACAACGCCGACTTTCGGCTTGCGCACCGAGAGGAGGCCGAAAACGCGACAGGTTTTCTCTTCTGCATCCTGCGGCACATAGACGATCCACAGATCCATGACGGGCGGTTCTTCACCCGTGGCGATCCTCAGGGTTTGATAAGGATACTCTGTCCGGATCGTCATGACGTCGCGGTGAGCGTAGCGCTCGCTTGCGTCCCGACGTTCACCGAAGATCAGCGCTTCGCCCCAGGGTTGCTTGCCGCTTGTCCGTGCGAAGCTGTAGCGGGCCTCTACGAGAGTGGGCTCATCTTTGCCACCAAGAAAGCGGGGCTTCATCTGGCCCATCTGCTTCATGTGCATGAACTGATGGTTCATATCCATCAGGTTCTCATGCATAAAACTGTAATGGCAGGCGACTTTTTTGCCGAAACGGCGCGTCTTGTACGCGGGATCACGAACTGAGCCGAGCGCGGGGAAGGGCGTGGTTTCTGCTTTTGCCGGATCGCCCGGGAAAATGAAGATCAGGCCGCCTTCTTCCCGGCAGGGATAGGTTCGTACACCGTTCGGAAGCTTGTTCTTGCCCAGATAGGGGACATCAATGCACCGACCTGATCGCCCGTAGGCCCAGCCATGATAGCAGCACTGTACCGCTTCACCACTGACACGGCCGAGGCTGAGCGGGACCTGCCGGTGGGCACAGCGATCTTCCAGAGCGAATACACTGCCATCCAGAGGGCGAACAAGCGCAATGGGCTGCCCGGCGTAGCGTGTGCCTATGGTTTTTCCGCTTTTGAGCTCGTGAGACCACGCGACAGGGTACCAGTAGTCCGGGTTGGAACGGATACGCCGTAGGTCCGCATTGTGTCCTTGGGGCTCTGGAGAGACGCTGCTGACAATATCAGCTTCTTCTAAGGTACTCTGCGACATGGATATCCCGATCCTGAGTAAAGACGGGCCTTCAAAAGGCATGTTTTCTAAACGAGCCTAACAGGCAAAGGGTTCTCGCAGGAAGAGGGCAGGATGTATCAAGGCAAGTCGCGTCATTTGCGCAACATGAGGCAGGAAAAGCACAGGCTAGATGTCATGGAAACATCATCCTGAGCCTCAGAGGCTTTGCCTATGAGTATTGCTTGGCTAGGACACCGCTTCCTTTCTTCTTGCCCTTATGTTCCCGGAGTATTGGCCTCAGTGCGCACGAAACCCCTGCTTCTGTCTTCCATTGCACTGTTGGCTATTCAATCGCAGGCACACGCTGCTGAGACGACAAAACAGGTCGCTTCAGGGCATCGGCATGTGCCATCACGGCATGGCGTGGCATCACCGGCAGTAAGCTCGACGGTGCCTGCTCAGAAAACAGCTGTTCCAGCGAAGCATTCACAGCGGACGAATCTGGAATCCCGTTCAACGGAAAGCGTTTCGGTCACGGCTCGCCAGTTGACGGGTCGAGATGCGGAGCAGGCTGTTTCGAAGGCCGTCATGCGCCAGTTTGTGCCGGGAACCAGCCCCTACCGTATGCTGGACCGGATGCCGGGGGTCAGCTTCACATCCACGGATCCATTCGGAATCGATAGCTTCGGCGCCAATCTTTACGTCCGCGGGTTCTTCATGAACCAGATGGGTGTGACGGTTGATGGCGTGCCCCTGAATGATCAGACTTACCAGTCCGTCAGTGGCATGAGCCTTGCTTCGGCCATTATCCCGGATGATATCCAGTCTATGCGGATGTCTCAGGGGGCTGGGTCCGTCGAGCTACCATCCACAAACACGCTGGGTGGAACAATCCAGATCGGGTCGTCTGACCCGAACGACAAGCGTGGCGGCAAGATCAGCCAGTCTTTCGGCAGCTATAATTCTTATCGCACCTATGTTCGGCTGGATTCCGGTAAGCTGAACAGCTCAGGCACGAAGTTCTACACGTCCTATGCCCGTACCGACGAGGGCATGTGGATGGGCAGTGGTGACCAGTTCATGCAGCAGGTTGATGCCAAGCTTGTGCAGCCCATCGGGCAGCGCAGCCGCATGTCTGCCTTCTTCAACTGGTCCAGCCTTGCTCAGTGGAACTACCCGGATACGTCGGTCGGGATTTTGAAAAATCTTGGATGGCGGACGCCGCATCTCTATCCGAATTATGGTCTGGCCTACGGCATTGCAAAGGGTACGGCAGCGCTTCCGGCTGGGTATGGTGGCGTGCCGGGTATCGATGGCTCCGAAATCGCTATGTATGATGGCGGTCAGGCTGAAACCAATTACATGGGCGGCCTGCACTTCGATCTGGCTCTCACGGATAACCTGACCTGGAACACAACGGTCTACGGTCATAGTCAGACCGGCTATTACAGCTATACGGACTCCGAAGACCCATCCCCGAACGGTGCGCCATTCTCTGAAGAAGTCTGGCAGAACCGTCAGGAACGCTACGGTCTTGATACGAGCCTTCGCTATAAGTGGGGACGGCACACGATCGAGGGTGGGGTCTGGTACGAAAACAACAACCAGCAGGCTGGCCTATTCAATTACCAGCAGCCGGTGCTGGGTGAGGGCGCCCCGCTCAAAGCGGTCGGGCCTTATGACGTTTATGGAAAGGCCTTTCTGGAAGGGTATAACTTCCAGTGGACGACCAACGTCATGCAGTTTCACCTTCAGGATAGCATCCGCCTGACCGAAGGTCTGACACTTCACGCCGGGTTCAAGTCCATGGTCGCGACGACCTCTGGTGGCGCGAACTACAATAACGCGGACTGGACCGGCTCGGATGAACTGCCGAATGGTTCGCTAACGGCTTCTCAGGCCTTCCTGCCGCATATCAACCTAGACTGGCACATCAACAACCACCATGAACTGTATGTGGATGTGGCTGAGAATATGCGCGCCTATGAAGTCTCGGCCTATGGTGTGGCGAATTCTGTTTACTCGGTTGAAGATCAGGCGACCTTTCAGGCGCAAAAGAAGTCTCTCGAACCTTCCAAAGCCTGGGTCTATCTGGGTGGATACCGCTACACGTCCAAGTATCTTCAGGCCAATGCAACCGTCTATCATGCCAGTCTGATCCATCCGATCCTGGCGGCGGCTGTTGGCTCTCTGACCAATCCGGTGTCCCAGGTGATCGACTTCGGTCATATCTCCATGACGGGTGCCAATGGCGATATCACGCTGACGCCGATCGAAGGTCTGAGCATCAGCAATAACCTGAGCTACAACAAGGGTACCTACGACCGGGACGTCGATACGGCGGGTGGTTTCTACGCGCTGGCGGGCAAGAACATCGTCAATTACCCGGCCTGGATGTACAAAACGTCCGTCTCATATACCTGGAAGGGTGCGACGGCGCATTTCGATGCCAACTACTATAGCCGCCGTTACTACAGCTTCATGAATGATACGTCCGTTGGTGGATACTGGCTGGCGAATGCCGGGATGCAGTACCGTTTCGGCAAGCTGAGTGTGCTGAAAGACGTCACGGCGAGCTTCAACGTCTATAATCTGTTCAACACGAAATACATCGCCATGATGGGCCAGAACGACAATCCTGCGACGGGCGATTATCAGTCCATGGAACGCGGAGCCGTTCGTGAGTTCTTTGGAACGGTCAGCGCATCGTTCTAAGTATGTTCAGAGGCTGGGAGACACAGGTCTCCCAGTTTTTTTAATGCCGCTGTAGCCAGTCGGGGTCTGTTGCACGATGAGCGATATCGGCAAACCAGCCCTCTTTCTCTGATTGAGGAACAGAATATCCTGCTGCATAGGCGGCTACGAGAACGGGCTTGCCTGTCGGGGGAAGCAGGATCGCCACGTCGCCGGACGCGGCCCGTTCCACAGCTGGATTGTAGCCGGGTTTAACAGTCCATGTTCCGGTCTTGTGACCAATGCGCCATCCTTCTCTCAATCCGGCCGGCATACGTTTTGGACCGGTTGTGGTGGCCAGGAGCCATTTGAGAAGCTGCGCCTGAGAAGCCGAACTCAGATTGTTGCCATAGAGCGTGTTCTGAAGGTTTGAGACCATGGCGCGTGGCGTGGTGGTGTCTCGCAGATCCCCCATCGGAACACGGTTCAGCGCCGTTTCATAACGATCCACTCTTGTCACTGGGTCATGATGATCGCGCAGCCAGTGTGTGAGGGCCGCCGGGCCGCCAAGCCTCTTCAGAAGGAGGTTTGCGGCGGTGCTGTCGCTCAGTGAAACTGTTGCAGCGCAAAGTTCGCCAACAGACAGACTGGCGTGCGCTGTTTTTGAAGCCGCGAGAGCGTCTTTGACCGCCGGGGACGCGGCAATAAGATCCTTGCGGCTGAAGGCAATCTCTCGACCCAGGTGTTCACGGCCGTAGTCCGTCCGTGACAAGGTGGCAGCAGCCAGCAACCATTTGAATGTCGAGCACATGGGCAGGTGCATGTCCGGGTTTTCACCGAGTGTTCGGTTCGTTTCCAGATCCAGTGCCCACCATCCGGATTGCTCCTGCTCGCGGGGTTCTGCTGACGCAATGTGTGGGAACGTAGTGAAGGCGGAGGTGGCCCCTGCGAGAAAAGAACGGCGTTTCATGAGTTTGGAATACCGAGGTCTGCGCTCAGGTCATCAATGAACTGCGCCGCGACACGTCCAGAACGACTGCCGCGCGTGAGAGCCCACTGAAGCGCTTTGCGGCGAAGGTCTTCTGGCGAAACAGGAAGCTTGCGGGCTGCGGCATAAGTCTGGACGATATCCAGATATTCGTCCTGACTGGCGCCATAGAGGCCGATCCAGAGGCCAAAACGGTCTGATAGGGAGACTTTCTCCTCAATGGCTTCAGACGGATTAATGGCACTTCCGGTTTCGTTCTCAATCATGTCACGCGGCATGAGATGGCGGCGGTTTGAGGTTGCATAGACCAGAACATTATCCGGACGTCCGCCGATACCACCATCCAGAACGGATTTGAGGGATTTGTAGTCAGCGTCCTGGCTTTCGAACGACAGATCATCGCAGAAGAGGATGCAGCGGCGATCCGTCGTGCGCAGAACGGCCAGAAGTTTCGGCAAGGTGGAAAGCTCGTCACGCTGGATTTCGATGAGCGCGAGCGTCGGCTGTCCCTTGGCGCGCTGCTCGGCGTTCACCGTGGCAATCGAAGCCTTCACCAGCGAGGATTTGCCCATGCCGCGAGCGCCCCAGAGCATCACGTTATTGGCCGTGAAGCCTTCTGCGAAATGACGTGTGTTCGTCATGACCTGTGAAATCTGTCGCTCAATCCCCCGAAGCAGTGAAAGGGTAACGCCGGAAACCTTCTCAACCGGAGCAAGCGTTCCCATCGCGGCCTGCCAGATAAAGGCATCATGGTGCTTCAGAATATCAGCACTTGGCGGTTTGGGGCTCATGCGTTCGAGGCTGTCTGCAATACGTTCAAGGACGTTGAGCAGGGCGTGATCGGTCATGGAATTCGCTTTGTGCCAGTGATGAAGGAAGCGCCCGTCCTTGACGGGGAAACTCCGGACGATATGGTCCCCGCACGTTTCACTCAAGACTGGACCAATATTCCATGAGCAGTCTGTTCATTTCTTCCGCACAGGCCGCCGATGGCGGTGGGCTCCTCGCGAACCCGACGGTGCTTCAGTTCGCCCCGATGATCTTCATCTTCGTGGTTTTCTATTTCCTGCTAATCCGTCCGCAGCAGCAGCGTCAGCGCAAACTCCGTGAAGAACAAGGCGCTCTGCGCCGTGGTGACAAGATTGTGACGGCTGGTGGTATCGTTGGCATCGTGCAGGCCACGCGTGATGGTAGCGACGAAGTTGATGTCGAAATCGCTCAGGGTGTCCGTGTGAAGATCGTTCGCACCACGATCACGAACATCGTGTCTCGCGACAAGGCTGCAAACGACTCCTGATCGGGTCGTAAGGCATTAAGAAAAACGCCCCGCCGGGAGACCGGTCGGGGCGTTTTCCGTTTTCAGGCTGTCTGAAAAGCTACTGCCTGAAAAAGTCAGGCAGACTTCAGTTCAGCTTCTGCAAACTCATAGTTCGCCAGCTTGTCCAGATAATTGGTGATGTAATCCGGACGGCGGTTGCGGAAGTCGAGGTAGTAGGCGTGCTCCCAGACGTCGAGGCCGAGAAGAGCCTTGCCCTGACCTTCGGCAAGCGGGTTGGAGCCGTTGGCCGTCTTCGTCACGGCAAGCTTGCCGGACTTGTCGAGAACGAGCCAGGCCCAGCCGGAACCGAACTGCGTCGTGGCAGCCTGCTTGAATGCGGTCTTGAAAGCATCCACGGAGCCGAAGTCTTCCGTGATCTTCTTTTCAAGCGATGTCGGCAGCTTGCCACCTGTTGGGGACAGGTTCTTCCAGAACAGGATATGGTTCCAGTGCTGGCCGGCATTGTTGAAAACCGGGGCAATGTCAGACTTGCCATGAGAGAACGCGATGATCTCTTCAAGGGACTTGCCAGCCAGTTCCGGCTTGCTTTCGACGAAGCCGTTCAGGGCTGTGACATAGGCCTGATGATGCTTGCCGTGGTGAAGTTCCAGGGTCTCCTGGCACATGCCAGCGCCTGCGAGTGCGTTGGCGGCGTAGGGCAGTGAGGGCAGTTCGAAGGCCATGATGTTACTCCTTGGCAAAATGAAGAAGTCACTCTCTCAGGGATGAGGGGGGACCACTGTCATAATCGATCTCATTTATGAGGCGTGTTGGCAACGCTATGTTCCATCGCGCCGATGAGAGCTGAGTAGTCCTCGTCAGCGTGCTGGCGGTTGGAAAGGCCCAGAGCCTGATCGGCTATGGCCATGGCAGGCATGAAGGCACCTACTTTACGTCCCGCATCAATCAGAAGGCCCATGTCCTTGGACATCAAACGCGTCGGGAACTGGGATGGGAAGGACTTGTCCTGACCCATTTTCAGTTTGCGCTTGTGATGGGGGCTGACAACGGCGACCTGCTGGAGTGTATCGAACAGGACATCGCGGTCGATACCCGCTTTCAGGCCGTAGCTCACACCTTCGGCAATGACATTGAGCGTGGCACCCATGACGCCATTCACGACGAGTTTAAGCCGCGCGGCAGAGCCAGCAGGCCCGGCGTGGATTGTCAGCTTGCCAACGACATCCAGAATCGGCTTGGCGCGTTCGACAGTTTCGGCATCTCCACCAACCAGCATGACCAGATCGCCGGTTTCGGCTTCGGGTGTACTGCCGGACATCGGGGCGTCCAGAACGACAAATCCGTTTTCTGCGGCGATCTTGGCAAGAGCCAGTGCTTGCTCGGGAGACACTGTTGACGTGTCGAGCACCAGCTTCCCTTCTGAAATGCCCGCAAGCATTCCATTGTCCCCCTGAAGGGACTGATTTTCAGCCGCATCGTTAGGAACGCAAAGGATGATGACGTCGGCAGCCTCTGCAATGGCGCGGGGGGAGGGAAGCATCTCCGTCTCGTCTTTGCCGCCGGAGGGCGCAAAGGCCACGACGGAATATCCGGCACGGCGGAGATTGGCGCCCATCCGCTGGGCCATGGCGCCGTAGCCGATAAAACCGATTTTCATATCGGGCATGCAAACAGGCTCCTTACGATGCGTTGCTTCAGTTCACGCACTATGGCTGCCAGAGTTTCATTCAGATCGGAAATTGATCATGGCGATTTTTCGCTATCCATGTCCTGCACCATCGGAGATCACCCCAAAAGAGGTTTATCTTTCTCGCCGGGGAATGCTGGGGGGGAGTGCCATGAGTCTCATGGCTGCTCTCGCTGGGACGGCTGAAGCGGACGCTCTAAAAGCACATCCTGGCCCTTATTCGGGCGGCCTCACGCCCACGCCGGAAGAATTCGTAACCGGGTACAATAATTTTTATGAATTCGGGATGGAGAAGGATGATCCTGTTTCTCATGCAGGTGATTTCCACCCACTGCCGTGGACACTCGAAATCTCAGGGATGGTAAAAAAGCCTCAACACATTGATGTTGGAGCACTGTTGAAATCTTCCGACATTGAAGAGCGCATTTACCGCATGCGCTGTGTCGAGGCGTGGTCCATGGTTATCCCGTGGGATGGCATTCCGCTGGCGAAGCTTCTGGCATTGGCTGAGCCTGACAGCAATGCTCGCTATGTTGCTTTTGAAAGTGTTGTCAGGCCCTCTGAAATGCCGGGGCAGAGCAGTGCATTTTCAGGAATTTCATGGCCCTATGTTGAGGGTTTGAGGCTGGATGAGGCCATGAACCCACTCACATTGCTGGCCGTCGGCATTTATGGCGAAAGCCTGCCCAACCAGAATGGTGCTCCTATCCGGCTTGTTGTGCCGTGGAAATATGGTTTCAAGGGAATTAAATCCATCCAGCGTATCCGTCTGCTGGATCGGCAGCCCCCGACGACATGGAACCGATTGGCGCCAGACGAATATGGCTTTTACGCCAACGTCAATCCGCAGGTTGACCATCCGCGATGGAGCCAGGCGAGTGAACGTGTCATTGGCTCCAAGACTCTCTTTGGCACGAAACGTCAGCCAACACTGATGTTCAACGGCTATGCCGAGCAGGTCGCCAATCTCTATAAAGGCATGAACCTGCATGAAAGCTTCTAGAGTATCAGGGAAAAGCACTGCTTTTTTACGGAGATACTGGCACGTCGTGCTTTACCCCTTTGGTCTCATTCCGGCGGCCTGGCTGGTCTGGCAGGGACAAAACGGAGAGCTTGGTGCTGATCCAGTCAATGTCTTTGAGCGCAGCTTAGGTCTTTGGGCTTTCCGGTTCCTGCTGATCTGCCTTGCGCTCGCTCCGATGCAAAAAATTATCGGCATCAATCTGCTAAGGTTCAGGCGGTTGACCGGATTGTTAGCGTTTTTCTACGCTGTAATGCATCTGGCCTCTTATCTCGCGCTGGATCTGCAGTTTGATATTTCGATTTTCTGGCGAGATGTAACGCGGCGCCCATTCATCATTTTGGGAATGGTGGCGCTGGTGCTGCTTCTGCCGCTTGCCGTGACATCAAACCGCATCTCCATGCGAGGGCTCAAGCGAAACTGGAAGCGGTTGCATCGACTGGTCTATGTCGCTGCCGTTCTGGCAGGCATACATTTCTTTCTCTCGTTCAAAACGCTGAACAGCACGACTGCCTTTTATCTCACGGTAATGGGGCTAGTGCTGCTGACAAGAGTGCCAGCGCTTGTGAGCGCTGGCAGGCGCGTGTTCACGCACTCGGGCGCAAGGCGCTCCTGATCTGCGGAATAAGCTTTATCAAAGCATTTTTACGCTGAGTTAGAAGATCGGGGTCGGCCTCTTCAGAGAGGGGGTGACATGCATCGGCAAGCAGGAGCCCGTCTGGCAAACGTGTAATTTCGCCAGGCCGGAAGTCGAGCCGCGTCAAGGGAATACCGCACGCACCAAGGACAGCAATGTGAGCACTTATGCCCAAAACCAGGACAAGGCGCAGTTGCCCCATGTCCTGTAATTCGTCGCATAGTGCGGCACTGCAGGATTCCATATCGGCCGGAAGAGACACCTGCTGCGGAGGCAGGTGTCTGGTAACAGACGTGATGCGCGCCCGAATGAGAAGCGGATCATGTTTGTCTTCAGTGAAACAAATGCCCTGTGCTTCCAGAAACGGCACAAGGGCTTTGGTGGCTCTTTCCGGATCGAGGCAGACAACCAGCAACTCAGCCGTAAGTGGTCCAAGCCCTTCCTTTAAAGGAAAAGATGGGTGGACCTCTGAACGAACAGGTGAGTGACCGTCTGATGGTGTTGAACCGGAAGAAGCCTGAGGCGTCATGTATCGCTGCTCTCGTCACTGTTGATGTCTGCTGGATGACGAACCGGCGGAGCCTGACGAGGCCTCGTTTCTGACTGGCGCCGGGTGAAGGACGGAGCAATATCAGCCAACTCCACGAAACGGTCAGCCTGTCTGCGCAGGTCATCGCCGATCATGGGCGGGGTCGAGCGCATGGAAGAAATGACAGTTACGCGTACGCCACGGCTCTGTGCGGCTTCAACAGCACGACGCAGATCCGAGTCGCCACTGATGATGACGGCGTGATCCAATCTGGAGGACTGCTCAAGCAGGTCTACGGTGAGTTCGACATCCATATTCCCCTTGATACGGCGTCTTCCTGAATGATCCGTAAACTCGCGGGCGTTTTTCAACACAAGATGGTAGCCGTTGTAGGCCAGCCAGTCTGTCAGGGGGCGAAGTGGAGAATAGTCGTCCGTCTCAGGCATGGCGGCGTAATAGAAGGCGCGCTGAAACTGGCTCTGGCTTTCAAAGAGACTGCGAAGGCTACGAAAATCTACTTCAAATCCAAGGTTGCGTGCAGCGTGATGAAGGCTCGCGCCATCGATGAAGAGAGCGGTGCGTTCGTTTTGACGCAAAATCATATGATATTCCTGGTTGTAAAATGTGTTGTCTCGCCTGACAGAGACAGGCCCCAACGATAGAACATGAAACGATTCAGCCAGCATGCAAGTTTGGTCAGGATTGTGGCAGAAAAGCGGGGCTGCGTTGCATTGGCATGAACAGCATGCTAATGCCAGCCTCTTCTGTATTCATTTTCTATAGTTTTACCCGAAGGGGGCCAGTCGCATGGCGCGTGTAACCGTCGAAGATTGCATCGAGAAGGTTCCAAACCGTTTCGAGCTGGTTCTGCTGGCTGCCCAGCGTGCCCGCGCACTCTCTCGTGGCGAAGAGATGCTGCTCGATCGTGATAACGACAAGAACCCGGTCGTTGCACTTCGTGAGATCGCTGAAGACAAGCTGAACCTTGGTGGCCTGCGTGACGGTATCATCCGTTCGCTCGCCCGCGCTCCCGAGCCGGAGCCTGTGGACGAAGAAGTCATGGACATCATCCCGACGGACCAGAACATTTTTGGTCTGCAGGATGTTTCTGCTGAAGAAGAGCACGCTCACATGGCAGACAACATGTCTGCCGATGAAGCTGCTGCCATTGAGGCGGAGCTGGGTGGCCGGGGCCGCCGCTGATTTTCTCTGCTTTATCCTGACTGAGGGGGGTATGCTTCATGCCTGACGCATCTCCTCCTGTTGAGCGCACCGCTGTCGCGACGGGAGACTTTAAACCTTCCATCAGCGGGCTGCTCCGTCGGATCGAGAGTTACGATCCGACGGCCGATCTATCCCGCGTCGAGGCTGCCTATGATCTGGCAGCCGATGCTCATAATGAGCAGCGGCGGGATAACGGCGACGCTTACATCACTCATCCGATTGCTGTTGCCAATATTCTGGCAGGTTTCAGGATGGACACGACGTCCATCATTGTGGGGCTACTGCATGATACGGTTGAGGATACGGGCGTTTCCTGTGCCTCCCTGAAAAACCGATTTGGCGAAGACGTTGCATCCCTCGTCGATGGTGTGACGAAGCTGACGCGGCTTGAGCTGCAGTCTGACCGGACGAAGCAGGCGGAAAACTTCCGTAAGCTTGTGCTGGCCATGTCGCGGGATATCCGCGTCCTGATCGTCAAGCTCGCCGATCGTCTGCACAACATGCGGACGCTGCATTATGTGCAGCGTCTGGACCGGCGGCAGCGTATTGCCCGTGAGACCATGGATATCTATGCGCCGCTCGCCGAGCGCATTGGTATGGACCGGGTCAAGACGGAGCTTCAAAATCTTTCCTTTGCCCAACTTGAGCCGGAAGCGGACGCCACGATCCGTGCCCGTCTGAACTTCCTGCGCGGGCAGGGCGCAGACATCATCGAACACATCCGCAAGGAGCTGATTGCTCTTTGTGCGGAAGCTGGTCTCGACAAGGTCGAAGTAACCGGGCGCGAAAAATCTCCCTTTTCAATCTGGGAGAAGATGCAGCGACGCAATGTGGCGTTCGAACAGCTTTCGGACATCATGGCGTTCCGTCTGCTCGTTCCAACTCGTGATGCCTGTTACATGGCGTTGGGTGCCATTCATGGCGCCTATCCGATGATTGCCGGCCGCTTTAAAGATTATATTTCCACCCCAAAGGCCAACGGCTACCAGAGCCTGCATACGGGGGTGACACTCCGTCACCCGCGTAATCAGAAGATTGAAGTGCAGATCCGCACGGCGGAAATGCACGATCTTGCTGAAAACGGCGTGGCCTCGCATTGGGCCTATAAAGAAGATGCGACGCCAAGCGAGCGTGAAGCCGCAGCGCTATCTTCGGCTTTTGGCGCCGGTAGCCGGAAGCTGCGTTGGGTGCAGGATCTTCTGGACATTCTGGAAGACAGCCAGGCCCCGGATGAGTTTCTGGAAAATACCAAGCTTGAACTCTATCAGGACCAGGTTTTCTGCTTTACGCCCAAAGGGCAGTTGATCTCGCTTCCCCGGGGTGCAACGCCTGTCGACTTTGCCTATGCCGTGCATAGTCAGGTGGGCGATACCTGCGTCGGAGCCAAGGTGAACGGGCGGCTTCTGCCGTTGCGTCATGAGCTCCAGAACGGTGATCAGGTCGAGATCATGACGGCTCGTGGCGGTACACCGTCGCCGTCATGGGAACGGTTTGTTGTTACGGGCAAGGCTCGTGCGCGCGTGCGCCGGTTTGTGGCCGCACAGCAGCGTCAGGTACATCTGGACAATGGACGTGCAGCCATTGCCAAGGCCTTCCGTCAGGAAGGTGTGGATGGCTCCGAAAAAGTTCTTGATGGAATCCTTAAGGAGCTTCGGCAGAGTTCCATCGAAGATCTCTATGTGGCTGTCGGGAACGGGCAGTTGGGTCCGAAGGATGTGGTCAATACCGCATATCCGGATCTGCGACAGAATGGTCGGGCGCCTCGGATGGTGCCGGGTCTGTCACCGCGCTTTGGTCAGTCGCTTCTTTTGGGGGCGGGAAGTACATCTGCGCGTCCGGCGCCAGTTGTTCAGTCGACGAATATCCTCAAGGGTATTGGAACGGGGATTGCGACCAGTTTTGCCGGATGCTGCCGTCCGCTGCCAGGTGACCCGATTGTTGGCATCATCGCGCAGAGTAAGGGGGTGACAATCCATCGTCGTGGATGCCAGAACCTGTCGAGTTTTGCAGATACGCCAGAGCGCTTCATTGAGGTGGACTGGGATTATGAGGCGCTCGGAAGACGTAAGGATGCGGTTCCTTACACGGCGCGCCTGTCGGTTATTGCGGCAAATGAGCCCGAAGTTCTGGCGACCCTGACCAATACCGCAGCCAAATATAATGGCAGCGTCATCAACCTCAAGATTGTGAACCGTCAGCTCGATTTCATGGAAATCCTGGTTGATCTTGAAGTTCGCGACTTAAGGCATCTCTCGTCACTTATTGCCGCGTTCCGGACTGCCGTGGGTGTGATGCAGGTGGAGCGTGCGAAGGGATGACGGCGTGATTCTTGGCATGGGAACAGACCTGTGCATGATTTCCCGCATCGAACGCAGCATTGAACGGTTTGGAGATCGCTTTCTTGACCGGGTATTTACGGAAGCCGAGCGTAGTCATGCCGAGCGTCTGTCTGGTCCGGCCCGAACGGGAAGCTATGCCAAGCGTTGGGCGGCCAAAGAAGCGTGCGTCAAAGCTTTGGGGACAGGGGTGGCTGACGGTGTGCAGCTCCAGGACATTGGGGTTCTGAACGATAAAAAAGGCGCTCCAAGGCTCGTTCTTTCCGGCGGAGCTCAGCTTGCTTTGGAGCGTCTGACGCCATCAGGATGTCGGGCAGACGTCCTTGTGAGCCTGACGGATGACCCTCCCTTTGCATTGGCGCAGGTCATCATTCAGTCTGTTAGGGTTTGAAGCGCTCGCCATTGCGGGCAAGCTGCGTTAAGAGCGTCCCATGACTCAGGAGAAAAGCCCCGTGAAGGGTTCAGAGAAGGCTGGTGCAAAGCCGGCGGCCCGTGAAGAATCTCTGGGAGAGAGCGTGCGCTGGCTTGCCCTTATGGTGCTGGCCGTCGTCGCTGTGCGTTCTCTGGTGTTTGAGCCGTTCAATATTCCCTCAGGCTCGATGATCCCGACCTTGCAGATCGGTGATTTCGTTCTGGTATCGAAATCCAGCTACGGCTATTCACGGTTTTCGTTTCCGTTTTCGCCCAATCTCTTTCACGGACGGATCATGGGCTCTGAGCCGCATCGTGGCGATGTGGCTGTTTTCCGGTTCACCCAGAATACCTCCGTTGATTACATCAAGCGGATTGTCGGGCTGCCGGGTGACCACATTCAGATGACGGGCGGAAAGCTCTTCCTTAATGGAATTGAAGTGCCGCGGACGTCCCTGGGGCATTACGAGGTTGTCGACGAAAATAACCGTCTGCTGAGCGGTGACCGATATCGGGAAGCGCTGCCTGGGAGTGCCGGGCGCCCTCCTGTTGAGCATGATATTCTCAAGCTGACGGATGAAGGCTTTGCCAACGACACGCCAGAATATGTCGTGCCGCAGGGTTATTTCTTCGCGATGGGGGACGACCGGGACGATAGCGCTGACAGTCGTTTCCAGGGCGATGGCCCGGATGATCTCGGCTACGTCCCGATGCAGAACCTTGTTGGGCGTGCGCCGCTTGTTCTGTTCTCCATGGATTTGCGGCATCCGGCATGGCAGTTCTGGTACTGGCCGGTCGAAATTCGCTGGAACCGTTTTCTGCATCCTGTCACATGAAACTTTCACAGGAAGAGGCCATGGAGGCCATGGAGCAGGCGCTCGGTCATCGCTTTGCGAACCGGGATCTGCTCGTGGAAGCTCTGACGCATCGTTCTGCGGTCAGTGGGCGTGATCCTCGTCGTGGCAAACGCACGCAGGGCCCTAAGGGAACCGGTTCGAATGAGCGACTGGAATTCATTGGAGACCGGGTGCTGGGCCTTCTGATGGCAGAGTGGCTGTTCGAACACTATCCGCTGGAGCAGGAAGGCGCGCTGGGTCCGAGGCATGCGCATCTTGTTTCCCGGCCGGTTCTGGCCGAAATCGCGGATAACATCCATTTGTCTTCGGCTCTGACGATTTCACCGCATGAAGAGGCCGCCGGTATTCGGCGCCTGTCCAGCATCCGGGCAGATGCCATGGAAGCGCTGTTAGGTGCTCTTTATCTGGATGCCGGGCTGGAGCCTGCACGGCGTGTCGTCCGTCAACAATGGGAAGGGCGGATTGACAGTCATGCCCGGCCTCACAAGGAGCCCAAGACCCTGTTGCAGGAATATCTCCTGTCCAAAGGGCTTCCGCTCCCGAAATATGAACTCCTCGCCGCAGAGGGGCCGTCTCATGCGCCAGTGTTTCGTGTGGCCGTTCAGGCATTTGGCCTGACGGGGCATGGAGAAGCAGGCAGTAAGAGAGTGGCCGAAAGTGCGGCGGCAATAGATCTTCTGAAACGTCTTGGTCAGAACGTAGCGTCGTGAGGCGCATGTGGAAAAGGATTGGTACATGACCACACGCTGCGGTTTCGTGGCCCTTGTCGGGTCCCCGAATGCTGGAAAATCAACACTTCTGAACCGGATTGCCGGTGCCAAACTGTCGATTGTGAGCCCCAAGGCTCAGACGACACGCTTTCGCACGCTGGGAATTGTGGTTCGCAACAATGCTCAGATCATCCTTGTGGATCTGCCCGGTATTTTCAAGCCGCGCCGTCGGCTTGACCGGGCCATGGTCAACGCGGCTTGGACGGGATCCCAGGATGCTGATCTGACGCTTCTGCTGATCGACGCCAAGGCTGGCCTGCGGGATGATGTCCGTGAGATTATTGGCAAGCTCGCGGGAAGTGGCAAGAGAGTCTGGCTTGTTCTGAACAAGACGGATCTTGTTGGTGCTGAAGAATTGCTGCCGCTGACGAAGGATGTCAGCAGCCTGATCAGCGTTGAATATGTGTTCATGCTGAGCGCCCGTTCCGGAGACGGTGTTGATGACCTGATGGATCATCTGGCACGTGAGCTGCCGGAAGGCCCGTATCTCTATCCGGAAGATGATCTGACGGATCTTCCGGATCGTCTTCTCGCGGCTGAGCTGGTGCGCGAACAGATCTTCATGCAGACGCATGAAGAGATTCCATATCAGGCAACTGTCGAGACCGAAAGCTTCAAGGAGCGCCCCGATGGATCAGTGCGCGTAGAAGTTACAATCTACGTGTCACGCCCGGGTCATAAGGCGATCCTGATTGGCGAAGGGGGCCATAAAATCAAATCCATTGGCGCACGAGCACGAATGGAGCTTCAGGGCCTACTTGAGCGAACCTGCCATCTTTTCCTGAACGTCAAGGAGCGGGCAGGCTGGGATGAAGAGAAGGCACGCCTGAGGGCGATTGGCCTCGAAGAGTAACAGGGTGGAAACGCTGTCAACGGGGCTTTTCATAAGAAGCCTCGTGTCTGACATCGCTTGTTCCCAGCCCTCTGCGTCTGTATGACAGGCGCAAAGTCACCACAAATCCAGCAAGAGACGGGCACGATGACCGAACAACGAGACAAAAGCCCCTCCTACAAACGTGTTCTGCTCAAGGTGTCAGGTGAAGCCCTGATGGGTAAGGGCTCGGGTGGAGTGGACCCGGAAATGGTGGACATGGTCGCCGCCGATATCGCCGCAGTTGTGGCGTCTGGTGTGCAGGTCTGCCTCGTTGTCGGTGGTGGCAACATTTTCCGTGGTCTGTCTGCGGCGGCACGTGGCATGGATCGTGCGCAGGGTGACTATGCCGGTATGCTGGCAACAGTCATTAACGCACTGATGCTCCAGAACGGCCTTGAACGTCAGGGGCTTGAAACGCGCGTCATGACGGCCATTCAGATGGCCGCGATTGCCGAGCCCTATATCCGCCGTCGGGCAGTTCGCCATATGGAGAAGGGGCGCGTTGTCATTTTTGCCGCAGGGACAGGTAATCCATACTTCACGACGGATACAGCTGCTGCCCTGCGTGCCAATGAAATGGAATGCGACGTCGTGTTCAAGGGAACGCAGGTCGATGGCATCTATTCCGATGATCCGCGTCGTAATCCTGATGCCGTGCGTTATGATCAGTTGACGTACATGGATGTTCTGGCTCGTCAGTTGAATGTCATGGATGCCGCAGCGATCAGTCTTGCCCGTGAAAATAAATTGCCCATCGTGGTCTTCAACATGCATGCTCCGGGCGCGTTTGCAGCCGTTGTGCGTGGTGAAGGTCGCTTTACACGGGTTATCGAAGCAGGCTGATCGCCTCATTTTTAACGAACCTTTCAGGATATTCTCCTGAACTTCCGTTGATTCAGAAAGGAACAGCTTAATGTCTGCTGACCTGAAAGACCTGATGGCTGACCTCACGCGCCGTATGGATGGTGCGATTGAGAGTCTGCGTCGTGACCTCTCTGGCCTGCGGTCTGGTCGTGCCAGCCCGAACCTGCTGGAGCCGATCCGGGTTGAAGCCTATGGCTCCGAAGTGCCGCTTTCTCAGGTGGGATCTATCGCTGTTCCGGAAGCCCGGATGCTGACGGTTTCCGTCTGGGATCGTACGCTGGTTGGTGCAGTGGAACGTGCCATCCGTGATGGTGGCTTGGGTCTTAACCCTGCTGCTGACGGTCAGACGATCCGCGTTCCTATTCCGGTGCTGACGGAAGAGCGTCGTAACGAACTGGCGCGTGCAGCCAATCGTTACGCCGAAAACGGTAAGATCGCTGTACGTGGTGTTCGTCGTGACGGCATGGAACAGACGAAGTCGCTCGAAAAGAAGGGTGACATCAGCCAGGACGACATGAAGTCCTGGACGGATTCCGTGCAGAAGCTGACAGACCAGTACGTCAAGAAAGTTGACGATATTCTCGCGGAGAAAGAACGCGAGATCAAACAGGTCTGATACCTTCGTTGACAATGGGATCTCTTCCTCAGGCCAGCACGCCATCTCTTTCATCTAGAGAGGGCGAAGGCGCCGCTGTTCCCGTCCATGTCGCCATGATCATGGACGGGAATGGGCGTTGGGCGCGCTCGCGCAATCTGCCAGTTGCAGCCGGACACCGGAAAGGTGCCGAGGCTGTGCAGGATTGCGTTCGTTCAGCCATTCGCCAGGGCGTACGCTATCTGACGCTGTATGCTTTTTCTTCGGAAAACTGGCGGCGGTCTGCTGAGGAAGTCGGTGACCTGACATCGCTCCTGCGTTTCTATCTGCGCCACAAGCTCAATGAATTGCATGAGCAGGGGGTGCGCTTGCGCGTTATAGGAGAACCTGAGCGGTTCGAAGGAGCATTGCGCGAGGAATTGCGCCGTGCGGAAGCAAAGACCGCTTCCAACACGACCCTGACTCTGACGCTCGCCCTGTCCTATGGCGGGCGAGCCGATATCGTTCAGGCGGCACGACGTCTTGCGGATCAGGTTGCCAATGGAACATTGGCATCGTCGGATATTACTGAGGAGCGTCTGGATCAGGCGCTTCAGACGTCCGATATGCCAGATCCGGATCTCGTTATTCGGACAAGTGGAGAATGTCGTCTCTCCAACTTTCTGCTCTGGCAGAGTGCTTACGCGGAACTGGTGTTCATGGACGTCTTGTGGCCGGATTTCGGGGAAGCTGAGTTCGTTCAGGCTCTCTCGCATTTTGCTGGACGGCAGCGCCGTTTTGGCGGTCGGCCAGCATGAGCGGATCTTCCCGGTGGTCTGATCTGAAGCTGCGTCTGACGTCAGCTGTCATTCTCGTTGTCGTTGCCGGGGGATGCCTCTGGCAAGGCGGCATGATCTATAATGCTCTCATCCTTCTGGCCATGTTCGGGCTGGTTTGGGAAGGGCTTACCCTCATCAAGCAGCCATTATACACTTGGCGGGGCGTCCTCCTTCTTCTCTGGCCGATGGTATCTGGGGTTGCGGCCCTTCGCGGTGAATGGAGCGGCGCATTCTGGATGGTTTGGCCAAGCCTCATTTTTGGTATTCCAGCCTGTATTCCTGTTGTCGTCTCCATTCTGGGCGGTCTCTCGCTCCTCTGGCTTCGACATTTGCCCTATGGTTTGGAGAGCGTTCTGTTCGTGCTGTGCGTTGTGATTGCCAGCGACAGTTTTGCTTATCTGACAGGCCGCATCTTTGGTGGCCCTAAATTGGCCCCTTCAATTTCTCCCGGAAAAACCCGCTCGGGCGCAATTGGCGGCCTGATCGGTGCGTCTTTTGCCGGGGGAATGGTGGCGTGGCTATCTGGAGCAGGTTTTGTGGGTGGTGGTCTCCTGTGGGGCGCGGTTCTGGGTGTTTTCTCCCAGAGTGGTGATCTGCTTGAAAGTGCGGCCAAGCGTAGACTGAACGTCAAGGATTCCGGCCGTCTGATTCCAGGTCATGGCGGCCTGCTGGATCGTTTTGATGGCCTACTGGCTGCGGCACCGCTTGCCGCGCTTTTGTCACTGGCAGTTGCAGGGCAGGTGTTCTGGTCTGCCACTCCTGCGGATCTGATAGGCGGGTCTGCGCATCGTATCATTCCTCAGGGGGACTCTTCTCATGATTGACGGTTCTGTGGCCAAGCCTCGGCGGATCAGTGTTCTAGGCAGTACAGGTAGCATCGGGACTTCGACGGTCGATCTACTCAAGCAGATGGGCGGCGATATTGAAGTGCGAGCGCTGGTCGGGGGGCGTAATGTGGCCCTTCTTGCGGAGCAGGCTCGTGAACTTCGCGCTGAAATTGCTGTCATTCACGATGAGAGCTTGCACGATGATCTGAAAGCACGGTTGGCAGGGAGCGGTATCCGCACCGCAGCCGGGCGCCAGGCCGTTATCGAGGCCGGTGCGATGGAAGCGGACTGGACCATGGCTGCCATCACAGGTGCAGCGGGTCTGGAGCCAACACTTGCTGCCGCACGCAATGGTCATGCAATCGCGCTCGCCAACAAGGAAGCTCTCGTCTGTGCGGGCGATGTGATGCTCCGGGCTGTTGGCGAAGCTGGCGCGACACTTCTTCCAGTCGATTCAGAGCATAATGCGATCGCCCAGGCCCTCGGTGGTTGTGACATGAGTACGGTCGAAAAGATTGTGCTGACAGCTTCAGGCGGTCCCTTCCGTCAGTCCACTCTGGAAGAGATGCGTGATGCGACGCTTGAAAAGGCGTTGAAGCATCCTACCTGGACGATGGGTGCGAAAATCACGATTGATTCGGCTTCCATGGCCAATAAGGGCCTGGAGGTTATTGAGGCCGCACGTCTGTTTGGTCTGACAGAAGACCGGATTGATGTTCTGGTGCACCCTCAGTCTGTGGTGCATGGGCTTGTTCAGTTCCGGGATGGCAGTCTGGTCGCGCAGATGGGGTCAGCAGACATGCGTATCCCCATCGCTCACACTCTTGCATGGCCTGACCGCATGGAAACACCATGCCAGCGCCTGGATCTGACGGCTTTCGGGCGCCTCGATTTCGAGGCCCCAGATGAGACGCGTTTTATTCCCCTACGACTTGCCCGTCAGGTTCTCAGGGCAGGAGGGGCTGCTCCCGCAGTTTTTTCAGCAGCCAACGAAGTTGCCGTGGACGCTTTTCTGAACCGTCGGATAGGATTCCTTGGTATTGGTGAAACCATCGATAGCGCTCTTCAGGCCATGACGGAAAATCCTGAACTGACGACGCTGGATGAAGTCCTGGAATGGGATGCGCGCGGTCGGGCATTGGCAGAAGAGCATATTCTTCGCGAAAGCGGCCGACTGCGGAACACAGTAAGCGAGACTGCCCTGCATGCATGATTTTCTGCGTACCATTCTTGCCTATGTTCTGATTCTTGGTGTTCTCGTGTTTATCCACGAGCTTGGCCATTACCTTGCTGCTCGGTGGCGCGGGGTAAAGGTTGAGACATTCTCCATCGGTTTTGGGCCGGCTCTTCGCCGGTGGCATGACAAATCCGGCACTGAATGGCGCCTGAGTGCGATTCCACTTGGTGGGTATGTCAAACCGCACGGGTTTGAAGGCCCAGACGATGCCACGGATGAGCAGAAAGCAGCCTGGATTCCTGGGCGTACCTTTCATGACAAGCCTGTCGGTTCCCGCGCGCTGGTGATCGTAATGGGGCCTGTTTTCAATTTTCTATTTGCGATTGTGGCGTTTACCCTGCTGTTCGCAACGGTGGGAAAGCCGCAGCTTCGCGGGGATATTTCCCAGGTTGTGGCAGGCAGTGCCGCAGAGAAGGCGGGTGTAAAAACAGGTGATGTCATTACCCGGATTGGCTCGCTGTCCATTTCCGGTCCTGAAGATGTCATGGGGACAGTAGCGGCACGACCAGGCGCTGAGACCACACTTGAAGTGCGTCGGAATGGCCAGGATCTGAGGTTGCCCGTGACAATTGGCAGCGTAAAGGCTGGCTCCCATCCGACTGGTGTTCTGGGCGTTGGTTTTGCGGCCTCTCCCGGAAAACCGGTTTCGCCGATCAAAGCTGCGGTAATGGGTGTTCAGGAAACCTGGACCATGTCGGTGCGGACGTTGCAGGGCGTCTGGCAGATCATTTCCGGGCAGCGCAGTGCACGGGAGCTGGGCGGAACAATCCGAATCGCGCAGATCTCCGGACAGGTTGCCAGCTATGGCATGGCCAGTATTGTGTCGTTCATGGCGCTTCTTTCCATCAATCTGGGGCTGATTAATCTGTTTCCGATCCCGGTTCTCGATGGTGGACGACTGATCTTTTATGCTGTCGAAGCCATTAAGGGACGCCCTGTTTCACGCCGTGTTCAGGAAGTCAGTATGCAGGTCGGAATGGCGCTTATTGGCGCGCTTTTCCTCTTTTCAACAGTGAATGATCTCACGAATCTGGGTCTGTTTCACTGGATGTTTCACGCCGGAAGCTAATGTGAGATACGCCCGGTAACTCTTCGTGAGTGAAGGGAGATCTTGCATGGTGGGGGGATTTTCGGATACCTCCGCCAATGGCGTAGCGTGTCAGGCGCCTGCGAAAAATCTGTTACAAGGAAAACCGGTTTGTCAGGATCACGGTCAAGAGGTTCCCGGTCCCCGAACATGCGTTTGATGCTGCTGGCATCCGCATGTCTTCTCCCGACCGCTCTCGGTGTGGCGGAGGCCCGCTCTGCTCGTCAGCACCAGACATCAGGTGCAACCTCAGGCAACAACGTGATCCAGGCCATTTCGGTCACTGGTAACACGCGTATTGAGACCAGTACGGTTCTGTCGTACATGGTTGCTCAGCCGGGTGACTCTTTCAATCAGGACGATCTGGATCGCTCCCTGAAGACGCTCTATGCAACGGGCCTTTTCAAGGATGTCACCCTTCACCGCGATGGTAATACGCTGCTGGTGAATCTGGTTGAAAATCCGATCGTCAATCGTATTGTCTTCGAAGGCAATCATGCCCTGAAGGATGAGGACCTCCGCAAGGAAATCAGTCTTCGTCCTCGTGCGGTATTTTCGTCTCAGACCACGGCTGCCGACCGCCAGAAGATTTTGAATCAGTATGCGGGCAAGGCGCGTTTCGGCGCGACAGTCACGCCGCAGATTATCAAGCTCTCTCACAACCGTGTCGATGTTGTTTTCAAGATCAATGAAGCTCAGCAGACGCTGATCCACAAGATCGTTTTTGTTGGCAACCACGCTTTCAGTGAAGCACGTCTGGCGCAGGTGATCTCGTCCAAGGAGAATACCTGGTATCGCTTCTTCTCATCCTCGGATGAGTATAATCCTGAGCGTATCAAGTACGATGCGGAGCTTCTGCGCCGCTTCTATCTCCATAACGGATTTGTCGATTTCCATATGATCGACGCGACGGGTGAGCTTTCCCCTGATCACAAGTCGTTTTATGTGACGTTCACCATTCATGAAGGTGAACAGTATCGCATTGGTAAGATGGACGTTCGCTCCAGCGTGCGTCGTGTAACGCCGGAAATGATGCGCAAGCACATCGAGCTGTTCAAGCATCAGATCTATGATGGCACAGCCATCCAACATAACACGACAAACATGCAGGAGTGGTTGCAGGCACAGGGGCATCCGTTTGCGATGGTGCGCTCTGAAATCGCCCGTAATCCGGAAAAGCGGATTGTGGACCTTCTGTTTGATGTGACTGAAGGGCCGCACGTGTATGTCGAGCGTATCGACATCAACGGCAATACCATTACCCGGGATAACGTGATCCGACGCAACCTGCCCATGGCAGAGGGCGACCCGTACACCCCGTTTGACAAGAAATATTCCAAGCTGGCCCTTCAGGACCTCGGATATTTCAGCACTGTGTCTGTTGATCAGACACAGGGCTCCGCTCCTGACCGTGTGAACGTGTCTGCCAACGTGGTCGAGAAGCCGACAGGTGAGTTCTCACTGGGTGGTGGTTACTCCACAGACGTTGGTGTGCTGGGTAATGCGTCCATCAAGCAGCACAACATGCTTGGCACGGGTATCGACGCCGGTATCTCGGGTACGGTTGCGTACTATGAGAAGCAGGCTGACATCTCCATTACGGATCCGTACTTCCTGAACCGTAACTTGGTGGCTGGTGCTGATTTCTACTTCATCCAGAACAACTACCAGACGTATCAGAGCTACAAAGAATCCCAGTACGGTATGAGCCTGCGTCTTGGGTATGCGTATAACCGCTATCTGTCGCAGTCCTTCAGCTACACGCTGGTCGATCGTCAGGTTGGCAACTTCTATGATGCCGCAACGGTTGCAGCTGACCCGTCCTATATCGAATGGGTGCCGTCTGTTTACGTTCAGCAGTCTGCAGGTTGGTCGCTTCTGTCGCAGCTGAGCACCTCCCTGACCTATGACCGCCGTGACCGTCGTATGAATCCTCATGACGGGTACATGATGAAGCTGGGTGGTGATTTCGCGGGTGTCGGCGGAAATGCCAAATACTACCGTGTGAAGGCTGATGGCGCGTACTACCTGCCGCTGGACAGCATTACCGGCAGCCATGACTGGACCATGCAGTTCAAGGGCGGCGTTGGTTACATGGGTGACTGGGATTCCAACAGCAAGCGCAACATCATTGATAACTTCTATCTTGGTGGTGAAAACCTGCGAGGCTTCCTGCAGGGTGGTGTAGGCCCGCGTTCTGGCCACATCTGTACGGGAGCATACGTTAGTGGCTCCTGCCCAACGCTTGATTATCTTCCGCGTCAGGGTCAGGAAGATCTTCTGGGTGGCCGTTTCATGTACACGGCTTCTGCACAGCTGAATTTCCCGATGCCTATGGGTGACGATCTCGGTATTTCCGGTCGTTATTTCGTCGATGCTGGTAGCCTGTCGAGCGTACGTGTGCAGAAGAAGTACACGGACTATTCTCGCCGCTTCGAGGCCGGGTATCCTTATACCCCAATCAATGGTGACACCATGATCCCGCGTGTTTCCACGGGTCTTGGTATTTCCTGGAAGAGCCCGTTCGGCCTTGTGAATATTGATGGTGCCATTCCGTTGCGTAAGGAAAAGGGCGATCGTCTTTACCCGCTGCGCTTTGGCTTCGGACAGCAGTTCTAAGAACTGCGTGTCTGATTTCGAGCTCCAAGCAATTCCATCCCCTTTCCCAGAGGTGGTTATGACCTTTATTTCCCTGATGCGCCCGGCTTCGGTCGGTGCGCTTCTGGCTGCGACGGTTCTTGCTGTTGCACCCGCTGCTCACGCCCAGGCCGCCAACAACGGTGGATGGTTCGTTCCCAAGGCCGCACATCCGGATGCACCGGCTGCTGCACGTCCGGCACCTCGCCGGAGTGTGCCCATGGCTGAGGCGCCCGTTGAAGACGAGCAGGCTGCTCCGAATGCGCAACAGGCTCCCCCGGTTCTGCCGTTGCCGCCGATCCCTAATCCGCCGACTGTTGCGAAGGGTGCTCCGCCGCCAGCTGCGGTCATTGGCGTGATCAATGTTCAGGCTGTCATGCAGATGTCATCTGCTGCGCAGGAGATCCAGCAGGTTCTTGGCGCACGTCGTGACAAGCTGGCACAGGCGGTGCAGCGTGAAGAGGGCGCCTGGCGCGGCGAGCAGCAGAAACTGCAATCCGAAGCCCGCAGTCTTACAGCTGATCAAATCCAGCTTCGTGAGCGCCATCTTCAGGAGCGTCGCGCCAAGGATCAGCGCGATTTTGGCAATCAGGCCCGTATTGTTCAGGAAGCTGCGCAGGTCGCCTTCCACCAGATCGAGCGTGAGCTTGAACAGGGTAACGGCATCATTGCCGCCGTTGCTGGTGCGCATAACATGAACCTGGTTCTGCATGCCGAGCAGGTTGTCCTGCACGTGGGCGAGCAGGACATCACGGAAGAAGTGGCAAACCAGCTGAACAAGACGCTGCCACACGTGTTTATTCCTGACGAAGGCGTTGATCCTGAGCAACTTGCCAAGTCTGGCAAAATGCCAACGACGGCAGACGAACAGCGTGCACCGCAAGGGCCTGAACAGGTAGCGCCGGCTTCGGCTCCAGCGCAGCCTGAGTCCGTTCTCCGGCAGCATCACTGAGGCCTGATCCCGTGGCTGATAAGGTACTCACCGAAAACCGACCTGGTGATGAGCGCTTCTTCCTGAGAGCTGGACCTTTCAGTCTGGCTCATCTAGCGGAAGTATCGGGAAGCGAGGTTCGTCCTGCTGTTGAAGGGCAGGGGGATCAAGTCAATTTCCGCGGGGTTGCCCCATTGCACGTTGCGGGGCCGGAAGACGTGAGTTTTCTGGATAATCGCCGCTACCTCCCTCTTCTGGAAAAAACGCGTGCAGGCGTGGTCATTCTTGCGCCGGCTTTTGTCGATAAGCTGCCAGCACGTACGGCGGGCCTTGTCTGCAAAACGCCTTACCTTGCATGGGCACGTATTGCAGCACTCTTTCATCCTGCACCATCATCGACGGGTGTTCGCCATCCTTCGGCTTATGTCAGTGAGACGGCTGAGATCGGCGAGAATGTCGAGATCGGGGCTTTCGCGGTTGTCGAAGACGGCGCGAAAATTGGCTCCGGCACGCTGATTGGCGCGCATGCCGTGATTGGCCGGAGTGTCGAGCTCGGTGAGCGTTGCCGCATTGGCAGCCATGTCAGTTTGACGCACGCCCGTGTCGGGAACAGGGTAACATTGTATCCCGGCGCCCGCATCGGTCAGGACGGATTTGGTTTTGCTGTCGGCCCTGCTGGTTTCGAGACCGTGCCGCAGCTTGGTCTGGTTGTCATTGAGGACGACGTTGAGATCGGTGCTAACTCAACGATTGATCGTGGCTCCATGCGCGATACGATCATTGGGGCAGGCACGCGGATCGATAATCTCGTTCAGATTGGACACAATGCCCAGCTCGGAAAGTGCTGCATTGTTGTTTCACAGGCTGGTATTTCCGGTTCGACCGAACTGGGTGACTTCGTCACAATCGCTGCTCAGGCCGGCCTGATTGGTCATATCAAGATTGGTGACAAGGCCCGTGTTGGTGCTCAGTGCGGTGTCATGTCTGACGTGGATGCGGGAGCGGACGTTATCGGCAGCCCCGCCATGCCCTTCCGGGAATTCTTCCGAAACGTAGCCACTTTGCGGAAGCTCTCTCGCAAAAGCGGCGACTGACCTTTCCGGTGACGGATGGTATCCCGGAGCCAGTTTTGCTAAGGGAGGCCATCCGCACTGCTCGGAGAGCAGAAAACTGACAAAATTTTCCCTTAGAAGGGCATGGTGAACAAAATGGATCGAGTGGACGCTCCGGCTGAAAAGACGACCCCGGCAGAAGGGGCTTCGGGAACGCACCAGGTTCCTGAGAGCATCGACATTCTGCAGATCATGCAGGCGATCCCTCATCGCTATCCGTTCCTGCTGATCGACAAGATGCAGGAAATCAAAGCTGGTGAGTCCGCTGTTGGCATCAAGAATGTCACGGTGAACGAGCCCTTCTTTCAGGGGCACTTTCCTTCCCATCCGGTGATGCCAGGTGTTCTGATCATCGAAGCCATGGCTCAGACAGCAGCAACGCTCGTTGTCCTGACGCTGGGCAAGGCCTTCGAAGGAAAGCTGGTGTATTTCATGACCATTGAAGGCGCCAAGTTCCGCCGTCCGGTTGGGCCGGGTGATCAGCTTCGTATTGAGGTGGTCAAGGAACGGTCCCGGGCGAACGTTTGGAAATTCAAAGGTACTGCACGTGTTGACGGGGTTGCTGTTGCAGAGGCAACCTTCAGTGCCATGATCATGGGCTGAACTGATGCAGATTGCAGGAAAACGATCCGATAGCGCTGAGATTCACGCGACTGCTCTTGTCGATGAACGTGCCCGAATTGGGGAAAATGTTCGCATTGGCCCCTGGTGCATCGTCGGGCCTCATGTGACACTTGGCGACGGTGTGCACCTGCATGCTTCGGTGATTGTCGATGGGCACACGACACTGCGTGAGGAAGTGGAAATCTATCCGTTCGTCACGATTGGGATGGCTCCGCAAGACCTCAAATATGCTGGTGAGCCGACACTGTGTGAAATCGGCGCGAAAACCATCATCCGTGAAAACGTCACCATTCATCGTGGAACGGCGCAGGGACATGCACTGACGAAAATCGGTGCGTCCTGCCTGATCATGGCGAATGCTCATGTGGCGCATGACTGTGTTCTCGGTGATCGTGTGATTATCGTAAACAATGTTGTCATGGGCGGTCATGTCGAGATTGCTGATGATGCCAAGGTCATGGGGTCAGCAGCGCTCCATCAGTTCGTGCGCATTGGTCGCGGGGCTGTTGTGGGTGGCGTTTGCGGCGTTGAGATGGATGTCATCCCCTATGGAAGTGTTCTCGGGAACCGCGCCCGTTTGGTCGGTCTGAATTGGATCGGGTTGAAGCGGTCTGGTGTGGGCCCGGAAGAAATGCAGGCCATGCGTCGTGCGTTCCGGACGCTTTATCCGCGTCATGGCAGTACGGATGTGGTGCTTGAAGCCCGACTTGCGGACGTGCGCCGTGAATATGGGCATTTGCAGCGCATTGCTGAAATGCTGGACTTTATGGAAGCGCCAAGCCGTCGCGGGCTGACACGTGTGGCCCGTAATGAGGGGCTTTCCGAAACCGAAGGAGCCTGAGCGTGATGGGGGCAGGTTGCGTCGGTATTTTGGCCGGGGCGGGCCCCTTGCCTGCAAAGGTCGCTGCGGCGGCTCTGGAAAAGGGGAAGTCGGTTTTCGTGGTCGGCTTTCGTGATTTCGCGGACATGGCCCGCCTGGCACCGTATCCACATGAAATCATCCGCCTCGCTGCTGTAGGAGAAATCCTAACAGCCCTTAAAAAGCATGGATGCCGGGAGCTGGTTCTGATCGGACCGGTTCGGCGCCCTGCATGGCGTGACCTTCGCCCTGATGCGGAAGGGGCGCGTGTTCTTGCACGTCTGGGACGCGCAATCTTCCTTGGCGACGACGGGCTTCTCGGAGCAGTTGTGCGCGTGCTCGGGGAAGAAGGGTTCATTGTTCGTGGCGCCCACGAATTCCTTGATCATGCTACCGGTAAAAGCGGGACGCTTGGTCGCGTTGTGCCGGACGAACAGGCGCGTCAGGACATAGCGCGTGGTGTTCAGGTGCTGCGGGCCATGGCTGCGCTGGATATCGGGCAGGGGTGTGTCGTTCAGAGCGGTCTGGTTCTGGCTGTCGAAGCTCTTGAGGGTACGGATGCCATGCTGGGACGCTGCGGCAAACTGATGCAGGCTGGCAGTGGCGGCGTTCTTATCAAAATGCCTAAAAGCGGACAGGACCTGAGGGCAGATATGCCGACAATAGGTCCTGAGACGCTGGAAAATGCGGCCCGGAACGGATTGCGGGGCGTCGCGTTTCAGCCTGGTGTCACGTTGTTGACAGACCCTGACCGCTGCGTCGCCTTGGCTGACCGATACGGGCTATTCCTTTACGGGCTGACAAGCGAAGATCTGAAAGAAGAAAAATGAGCACATTTCTGCACACGATGGTTCGTATTCGAGACATTGATCGCAGTCTGGCGTTCTACAGCCTTCTTGGCATGAAAGAACTGCGCCGCAAGGAAGTTCGTGAAGGCCGTTACACACTCGTTTTCATTGGATTCGCTGATAATGAGAACGGACAGGCTGAAATTGAGCTGACCTATAACTGGGATCAGGAAACGGATTACGACGTCGGTACGGGATTCGGCCATTTCGCGATTGGCGTGCCGGATGTGGCTGCGCTTGTAGAGGCTGTTCGGATCGGCGGCGGCAAAGTGACCCGTGAAGCCGGGCCACTGAAGTTCGGCACGATCATCATTGCCTTCGTGGAAGATCCAGACGGCTACAAGATCGAGCTTATTGAGAAGAAGTAGGTTTCTTCAGGAGGTGCAGTGCTTTTTCCAGCGCCTCGACAATTGTTCCTGCATGTTTTCTGACGGATTCGTCTGAATGGGATGTCAGGATGTCCGCACACAGCATTGCCGGGGACAGGGCATTTCGCAGATCATGTCGAAATGCTTTGGAGTCGTCAGTTGATGACGGTGGTAGAGCGGGATTCTGGCTCATATCCTTAAGTTCCTGAGGGTGTAGTATTGACAGGAGAGGGTCGGGTGAGTACAAGCCCGGGTCTCATTCACCGGGCGTTTCGTGCGCCCGATCGACGCGGATGTCCAGAGAGGCGTCTGCATGGTTTTAAAGGATCGATGTCATGAAGCGCACGTATCAACCCTCCAAGCTGGTTCGTAAGCGTCGTCACGGTTTCCGTGCACGTAGTGCTACAGTCGGTGGCCGCCGCGTGCTGGCAAACCGTCGCACCAAGGGCCGCTCGAAGCTCTCCGCCTGAGCCGGAACCACACAGCTGGCCGCCTGAAAAAGCGGCCGCAGTTTCTGCGTGTTGCCGGGAAGGGGCGTAAAGTCGCTACCCCGGGAATGGTTGTGCAGATGCTGCAGGATGATAGCCAGCCTGATAGCCGTGTCGGCTTTACCGTCACGAAAAAGGTTGGAAACTCTGTCATCCGTAACCGCACAAAACGCCGCCTTCGTGAGGCGTTACGTCTTGTAGCGCGTGAGGACGGTCTTCCTTCGGGAGACTTTGTCCTGATCGGCCGCGATGGAACGCGCCGACGAGAATTCCCCCTTCTTCAGGATGATCTTCGTAAAGCGCTCCGCAAGGGCTTGGAAAAATGACACGCCTTTTCAATAAGGCTGTTACCATTTTCCTGCTTGCGTTGATTGACGCTTACAAGCTCTTCATCAGTCCCTATCTGGGCCGAAACTGTCGTTTTGAACCCGGGTGCAGCACCTATGCCATCATGGCGATCAAGGGGCATGGGCCTGTTCGGGGCGGCTGGCTGGCATTGAAGAGAATCCTCCGCTGTCACCCCTGGTCAAAAGGGGGATGTGACCTCCCGCCCGAGGCTCATCGGCATTAAAAACGCGTGCGCCTATTGTTTTGGTAACGGTTTTCGGCCACTTGAGGCTCAGCATTCCTCCGTTAGAGACGAAAGACCGGCATCAGCCCGATGGAAATCAAGCGCATCATTGCGGCCATTATCCTCTCGGCCCTCATCCTGATCGGTTTCGACTATTTCATGCCGAAACCCCGTCCGGACAGTCATCCGGCTGTGACGCAAACCACTGCGACACAGTCTCCGTCCACTCCGGCTGTTGCTGGTCCGGCTCAGGCCTCGCCTGAATCGGAAGTGGTCGCTCGTCGCATTGCGATTACCAGCGACGACGTGCAGGGCTCCCTGAACCTCAAGGGTGCGCTTCTGGATGATGCGGTGCTGACGAAGTACCGTGCCACTCTTGCAAAGGACAGCCCGCTTGTCCGTCTGCTGGACAAGCCCGGCAGCGAGCATCCGAACTTCTTCGTAATTGGCTGGAGCAACGCTCCGGGGTCCAATGCGAAGGTTCCGGATCTGAACACGGTCTGGACCAGTGCAGACGAGGCACTCTCTCCTGGCCACCCTGTCACACTGACATGGGATAACGGCGAAGGTCTGATTTTCTCGATCCACCTTTCAGTTGATGAGCATTATATGTTCTCGGCTGTGCAGTCGGTGGAGAATCATTCCTCCCAGCCTGTTGCGCTGCTTCCGTTCCAGCGTGTGCAGCGTGACTATCAGGCTCCGGAAGGTTTCTGGACGGCACATGAAGGCCCTATTGCCGTCATGGACGGTCGCCTGAACGACGAGACCTACAAGAATGTTCGTAAGGGTGCT
This sequence comes from Gluconobacter sp. P1D12_c, assembly GCF_018812105.1. Lineage (NCBI taxonomy): Bacteria > Pseudomonadati > Pseudomonadota > Alphaproteobacteria > Acetobacterales > Acetobacteraceae > Gluconobacter > Gluconobacter sp. P1D12_c. The sequence goes on along the minus strand of NZ_JACSIQ010000001.1, from coordinate 417,075 downwards.
GAGCATCCTGATCACACGTTCTGGGCCAAGGGTGGCACAGGTGGCTGGGGTGGTATCAGCGACAAGTACTGGCTCACGGCTGTTGCTCCTGAGTCTACGTCTTCTGTCACTGCGAGCTTTGCTTACGTTCCGGAAAACGCAGGGTCCTATCGTATCGGTTTCGTGTCTCAGGCCCCGCAGCAGATCATGCCGAATCGCACGGTTACGCAGACGAGCCATCTTTTTGCTGGTGCAAAGGTGCCAAGCCTTCTGCAGGCTTACAGCAGCAACCTGCACATTACGGATTTTGACAAAGCCATCGACTTTGGCTGGTTCAGCTTTCTGACACGTCCGATCCTGTATCTGCTGCACTGGCTGTATCTGCACCTGGGCAATTTCGGTCTGGCGCTGATGGCGCTCACGCTGATCGTCAAGATTGTGCTCTTTCCGTTGGCATCCAAGGCGGCAGGATCTTCAGCGCGCATGCGTCTACTGGCCCCGAAGATCAAGGAGATCCGTGAGAAGAACAAGGACGACCCGATGGTGATGAACCAGAAGGTCATGGCGCTCTACCGCGAAGAGGGTGTTAGCCCTGCCAGTGGGTGCCTTCCTGTTCTGATCCAGGCTCCAATCTTCTTCTGCCTCTACAAGATGCTGAACATCAGCATTGACGAGCGTCATGCCCCGTTCTTCGGCTGGATTCACGATCTGTCCGTCCCAGATCCGACGAACATCTTTAACCTGTTTGGTCTGATCCCCTTCGACCCGACTGTGTATTTCTCCTTCCTGCATGTCAGTATCTGGGGAGCCGCACTGGGTGTGACTTTCTGGCTGCTTCAGCGCCAGACAATGGTCAGCATGGACCCGGCTCAGGCCCGCATCATGCAGTTCATGCCGCTGGTCTATGTATTCGTGATGTCCAATTTCCCGGCCAGCCTTCTGGTTTACTATACGTGGAACAACCTGCTGACGTTCGCCCAGCAGTCCTTCATTCAGAGCCGTGCCAAGCTGCCGGTTCCTGTTACTAAAAGTGGGCGCTGAGACACCATGAAAGAAGCCGCTGGCCCTCCTACCCCTGAACAGATCGAAGACGGTCGCCTGCTCTTCGCAGGGGAGTGCGAGTTCTTTTTTGGTTCACAGAAGATCGACCAGCTTCCGCCGGTCGGTCGGCCGGAAGTTGCTTTTGCCGGGCGTTCTAATGTTGGCAAGTCCAGCATCATCAACGCCCTGACCGGGCGTCGTGCGCTGGCAAGAGCATCTTCGGAGCCGGGACGCACCAAGCAGCTCAACTTCTTTAATCTGGCTGATCGCATTTCTCTCGTAGATATGCCCGGTTACGGTTTCGCGAAGGCTGCGAAATCCGTCAAGGAAGACTGGCAGAACATGATGTTCGCCTATCTTCGTGGACGGACCACGCTGGCCCGAGTCATTCTGCTTCTGGATGCGCGGATTGAGATCAAGCAGTCCGACAGGGACGTCATGGATCTGCTAGGGCGTGCGGCTGTGGTGTTTCAGATTGTACTCACCAAGTGCGATCAGGTTCGACCGACTGCACTGAAAGCCAAGATAGCGGAAGTTGAAGCGCTCGCTCTCAAGCAGGCTGCGGCCTACCCACGGATCGTCTGCACCAGCAGCCAGACCGGGGAAGGGATTGAAGATCTCCGGGCGGAGATTGCCCGTTTTGCAGATCCTGTTCAGACGTCAGGGGAAGGAGATGTCCGGCCATGAGTAAAAAGACCCACAGTGAAAAACTGCCGGAAATCCCTCCGGCGGTGAATATGGATGATGCCCAGCAGCAGGCGGCCATTCTTGCGAGCGCATTGCCATTTCTGCGCCGTTATGCCGGTGACACGATCGTCGTGAAATACGGTGGTCATGCAATGGGAGAAGGCAAACTTGCCAGTGCTTTCGGCTATGACATTGCTCTGCTGAAACTGGTCGGGATCAATCCGATCGTTGTGCATGGTGGTGGTCCTCAGATCAGCTCCATGCTGGATCGTCTCAATATTCGTTCAGAGTTTGTGGATGGTCTGCGCGTTACCGATAGTGCCATGGTCGATGTGATCGAGATGGTTCTGGCCGGGAGTGTAAACAAGCAGGTTGCCCAGCTTATAAACAGTGCTGGCGCGATGGCTGTCGGAATTTCGGGCAAGGATGGGAGCCTTATCCAAGCCCGTAAAGTCACCCGTACGCGGCGTGATCCGGACAGCCAGATCGAGAGCGTCATTGACCTCGGTTTCGTGGGGCAACCTGAGAAGATTGATCCGCGCGTTCTTTATGCTCTGCTCGGCTCAGGTCTTATCCCCGTGATTGCGCCTGTGGGTGCTGGCGAGAATGGTGAGACCTACAATATCAATGCCGACACGGCAGCAGGCGCGATTGCCGGTGCAGTTCATGCATCACGACTACTGATGCTGACAGACGTTCCGGGCGTGCTGGATCGTGAGGGTAAGCTGATTGAAGAGCTCAGCGCGGAAGAAGCGCGCAACCTCATCAATGATGGCACGATTTCTGGCGGCATGATCCCGAAAGTTGAGACCTGTCTGGACGCTGTTCAGAGCGGTGCCAAGGCTGCGGTTATTCTCGACGGTCGCGTGCCTCACACCTGCCTTCTGGAACTCTTTACCCGAGCAGGCCCAGGAACTCTCATTAAAGCCTGATGTGGCTTATGGCGCTTCGTGTGAGAAGCGCCATTTTTTTTGCTCTTCTTCTCCGGTCTGGAGAGCCTGACTGGCTCTTTCCAGAAGATTGTCTGCCGTATTTTCCGGATCATTCGCCTCGCGGCACATCAGTCCGATGTGTAACGGGAGATGCACTGGTGGATTAATCAGGATCGGGATGCCATGCGCCGTCATCCGTTCGGCACGCTCAGCCATAGCGAAGCGATCCCCTCCGTCCAGCCACAGAGCAAACATGTTGCCACTAAGCCGGGCAATAGCATCGGTTGGGCGCACGGCCTTGCGGAGTAAGGCAACGCATTGCGTGAGCGCTTCTTCTCCTGCCTGAAACCCATGTGTTTGGGTTATTTCGCTCAGGCCTGGAACATGCGCGATCATGAGGGTCGCCGCGAGGCAATCACGATCCAGACGCGGAATGCGTCGCTCCATTTCCTGCTTCAGACCTTCCCAGTTCAGAAGGTTGGACGAGAGGTCATAGTGAGCGCCCTTCAGGACGTTCCTGTGCAGCCCTTCCAAAACTTGCAACGTCGCAATGAAGGCCAGAAGAGTGCGGATAAATTCGATCTCTTCCGCTGACCACGGTGTTTCTTTCCAGCACAGAAGGCCGAGAGGTGCCTGGCTTCTGATGGCCTCGCACACCAACAGCGCGTGACGGGCCGCTGAGAAGAACTGAATGACGTCGTGATTGAGCAAAAAATCAAACTGTTGCAGTTCACCCTGAAACCCGTCGGGAATTGGGGCGGATTGATGCAAAATCAGACTATGATCTGAGGCTGTGAATGAGCTGAAGAGTAGGCACTCAGTCCCAAGTGCTTCCTGTACTTTGGAGAGAGCCGCTGCGATGCCTAGTCGCGGCAGAATGGCGCTGCGCATACAGGCCAGACTCTCTCGCAAGAGCTGAAAGCTTTGAGGGGAGGTCGGCTCGGTCACCGGAGGGGGCGGGCTTTTCAGGCCAATGTCATGCATTGCCGCAAAGGGTCCATGATTTTGCGGCTGAATGTGCCGCATCGTTGAAGCGAGAGATATGCTGCGTCGTGAATCGATGTGAGAACACCGTCTGGCGTCTTGGGCATTCCGGGTCTTTTCCAGAAGCGAAAGGGCTTGGATTTTTCATAGGATCAAAAGGTAAACAAAGCCTTAACGTTGGTCTGGATGTTGCTCACAGGGAAAGAGCCGTTGACAGTCGGGATCGGGGACCGCATGGTCCGGCGGTTTTCTGCTCCTTTTCCGGATTGGTCCTGATGCCTCACGATACGCTCCGCACCGCTATTGACGCTCTTTGGGAGCGTCGCGCTACTCTGAACGCCCAGACTGAGGGAGAGGACCGTGAGGTCGTCGAAACCGCTCTCAAAGGGCTGGACGCTGGTACGCTGCGTGTTGCCGAGCCGAGCGAAGATGGCTGGGTTGTCCATGAATGGCTGAAGAAGGCTGTTCTGCTCTCATTCCGTCTGTACGACAGCCGCGTGATGGTGGGTGGATGTGGCGGTCAGCCTGCTTTCGATAAGGTTCCGCTGAAGTTTGAAGGCTGGGATCAGTTCCGGTTTGCTGAAGCCGGTTTCCGTGCCGTTCCAGGTGCCATTGTTCGTCGCTCCGCGTTTATTGCGCCGAATGTTGTTCTGATGCCGAGCTTCGTGAACGTGGGTGCCCGTGTAGATAGCGGCACGATGGTCGACACCTGGGCCACGGTTGGTTCCTGCGCCCAGATTGGCAAGAACTGCCATATCAGCGGTGGTGCTGGCATCGGTGGCGTTCTTGAGCCGCTTCAGGCTGCTCCCGTCATCATTGAAGATGACTGCTTCATCGGTGCCCGTTCGGAAGTGGCTGAAGGCGTGATCGTGGAGAAGGGCTCCGTCCTGTCCATGGGCGTGTTTATCGGTGCCTCCACGAAGATTGTGGACCGTGCGACGGGTGAAATCTTCATGGGACGTGTGCCGGCTTATTCTGTGGTTATCCCAGGCACGCTACCACCGAAAGAGGCAGGTCAGCCGTCCCTCGCATGCGCTGTGATCGTCAAGCGCGTTGACGAGCGCACCCGCTCCAAGACGTCCATCAACGAACTGCTGCGCGACTAAAGTCATGCCGTCCCCATCTTTTACGACTGATCCTGTGGCTCTCGCGCAGGATCTGATCCGCTGTCAGTCCGTCACACCAGCCGATGACGGGGCACAGGCTCTTCTGGCATCTGTGCTGGAAGGGATGGGGTTTGAAGTGGTCCATTTGCCGTTCGGACCAGCGGACGCTCCGACGCCGAATTTTTACGCTAAAATCGGTACTGGGCGTCCGTCTCTCTGCTTTGCGGGCCATACGGATGTTGTTCCCCCCGGTGAAGGGTGGGCACACGATCCCTTTGCAGCGCAAATTCAGGATGGTCGACTGTATGGCCGCGGGATTGCGGACATGAAAGGCGGCGTGGCCTGCTCGGTGGCAGCCATCGCACGTTTTCTTCAGAACAATACCCTCAAGGGGTCAATCTCCCTGCTCATTACGGGGGATGAGGAAGGCCCGGCTCATTTCGGTACGAAGCCTGTCATTGAATGGCTGGCGGCTCGAAATGACGTGCCTGATTTCTGCCTGCTCGGAGAACCCACAAATCCTTCGGCTCTGGGGGATACGATCAAGATTGGTCGTCGGGGCAGCATGAACGCGGAAATTGTGGTTCGGGGCGTTCAGGGACACGTTGCCTATCCGCATCTGGCCGATAACCCCATCCATCGCCTTCTTCCAGCGCTCAGTGAATTGACTGGACGCTGTCTTGATGAGGGGACGAAGTGGTTCTCCCCGTCTTCATTGCAGGTCACGAGCGTTGACGTCGGCAACCCTGCAACGAACGTTATTCCTGCTGAGGCCAAGGCGTGTCTGAACATTCGGTTCAATGACTGTCACACGGGTGCGGCCCTGACTGAGTGGATCCGTGACGTTGTGTCCCGGCATGCCCCTGACAGTGACGCGACGGTTTCCATCAGCGGGGAGGCGTTTCTGACGCAGCCGGGACCGGCAGTTCAATGTCTTGAGCGGGCTGTTCAGGATGTGACCGGGCGGCAGCCGAAACTCGATACGGGCGGAGGAACGTCTGATGCACGCTTCATTTCGCAGTACTGTGCCGTAGCGGAGTTTGGTCTGGTCGGGGCGACAATGCATAAGCGGGACGAGCATGTTGATGTCTCGACCCTTGAAGATCTGACGCAGATCTATCTGACGTTCATGGAAAGATTTGGCCTGTGACCCCAGACCGTCCAACCGGTATTCCCCCGCTTGGAGGAATGAGTATCCCACTGGGCGTCTGGCTGCTGGGGCGTGGACGTGCGGTGGGGATCAACTGTTTCTCCCCCGGGGTTCAGCCGCTGATGGCGGCTCTGGCGCCCACCATTGCCATAACCCTGATCGAACTGGTGAGTGTCTTCCTGTTGCCAGCGGATCAGCGGGAATTGCAGGCCATACGCGCAATGGTTCAGCTGGTTTGCCCGTTGCTTCAGCTCATCGTCTCGGAACGTTATGCCGTATTCGTAGGCCGGAAAGGCTTGTGGACCCGGTATGCGACGGCCTCGCTCTGGTGTGCGTGGCTACCGGTTATCATGATGATCATGGCCGAAGGCATCATGAGGATCATCATGCCTGCCGCTGCCTCGTCTTCTGCAGCGCTGGCCGGTGTTGCGGTGGGTGTGTGGCTCTATAGCCTGTGGCTAACTTGGTACGTCACGCGGGTTGGGCTTGTTATGACGGCATGGCAGGCCGCCATTATGACTGTACTGCAGACGGTGAGTGTGTTTGTCCTGATCGGCCTGCTCTTGCTGGTCCCACCGCATTATAATGCGATAGCCGATCTGTTCGGGGCTTAAGCGAACGGATCTTCCGGATAGCCGACGCCTGTGAGGCAGAGGCCATCCGGTGGAGACGTTGGTCCGGCAGCGCAGCGGTTCCGGGCTTCCAACACTTCGCGCATCTTTTCCGGTGGCCACTGGCGAGAACCCACCATGACAAGAGAGCCGACCATATTCCGGACCTGATGGTGTAGGAACGAGCGTGCCTTCGTGTTCACAATGACCAATTCGCCTTCCCGGTGAATGGTCAGAACATCAAGGGTGCGGACGGCACTTCTGGCCTGACAGGCGATCGCCCGGAATGACGTGAAGTCGTGCGAGCCCAGAAGGTAGTTCGCGCCTTCCTGCATCAGGTCTACATCCAGAACGCGCTTGACGTGCCAGACGTGTGTCTCCTGCAAAGCGGGGCGTGCCTGGCGGTTCAGGATCTTGAACTGGTAGCTGCGCCAGATGGCGGAGAAACGTGCGCTCCAGTCCAGGCTGACCTGTGCAGCCTCCAGAACCACAACCCTGTGAGGCTTGAGGTAATAACCCATGCCATCGCGGATCTGACGGCCGTTGATCTTGGCATCGCCTGGGAAATCGATGTGAATGACCATCCCGGAGGCATGGACACCGGCATCGGTACGGCCTGCGGTGATGCTGGAGACCGGACGATTTCCAACAAGCCGAGACGCTGCCGCCTCAATGAGGCTCTGGATAGAGACGCCGTCTTGCTGTTTCTGCCACCCCACAAAGCCCGTCCCGTCATATTCGAGACGTAACGCCCAGCGGGAGATATCCATTTCAGTCAAAGCGTGTGCCTGCCGGAATTGCTTGTCCGCGTACGAAATCTGCAGCGTCTATCATGCTGCGTCCGGGCTTCTGGATACGGTCGATCCGCAGTGCGCCGGTGCCGCAGGCAATGGTCAGGGCATCATCCAGTGCGCTACCGGCGACAGGCCCCGCAATTTCGGGACGTGGGGTTGCTGCGCCGATTTTGAGGACGACATTGTTTAGCATCGTGAAGGCGCCGGGCCATGGTGTCAGTCCGCGAATTTGGCGATCGATTTCCTCGCAGGACCGAGACCAGTCAATACGTCCGTCTTCGCGCTTCAACATATGCGCGTATGTCACGCCATCTTCAGGCTGTGGCACAGGCTGAGGCTGCTCATTCAGTGTTCGAACAATCAGCCTGCCGCCGATTTCCGCCAGACGATCGTGGAGCGTGCTGGCGGTGTCTGACAGACTGATCGGCGTGGCTTCTTCCAGCAGGACGGCGCCTGTATCAAGTCCCTCGTCCATCTGCATGATGGAAACGCCGCTTTGGCTGTCTCCGGTCACGATGGAGGACTGGATAGGAGAAGCTCCGCGCCAGCGGGGAAGCAGGCTTGCGTGAATATTCAGGCATCCCAGGCGAGGGGCGTCCAGCATGGCCTTCGGCAGGATCAACCCGTAAGCAGCAACCACTGCTGCGTCAGCATTGAGTGCAGCAAAGGCTTCATGCTCTGTTTCGTCCCGGCGAACGCGGGCAGGCGTACGTACTTCAATGCCTGCCGCTTCGGCTGCTTCATGGACAGGGGAGCGCCGCACGGCCTTGCCACGTCCTGCCGGACGCGGGGGCTGTGTATAAACGGCAACGATTTCGTGTCCTGCGGCCATGAGGGCATGCAGGGCCGGAACCGCGAAATCCGGCGTACCCATGAAGATCAGACGCATCAGAGATTAACGCCTTCTCAGCTTCTGCTCTTTGGCCAGACGGCGCATAATCATGTTGCGCTTGAGTGTGGAGAGGTGATCCACGAACAGGATACCCTCCAGATGATCCATTTCATGCTGGATGCATGTCGCCAGCAGGCCATCAGCATCACGCTCGATGATCTCCCCCGCGAGGTCGCGGTAACGCACGCGAATCGATTCGGGACGGATGACTTCCGCATACTGGTTCGGCAGCGAGAGGCAGCCTTCTTCCCGTACCGCCATCTGTTCGGAATCCGTGACGATCTCCGGATTGATGAGAACCATGGGCTCGCGTGGGGCATCTTCTTCAGCGACGTCCACAAGGGCAAAGCGCATATCAAGACCAACCTGCGGGGCCGCTAGGCCAATGCCGGGAGCCTTGTACATGGCGGAAAACATGCCTGGAAGCTGCTCACGCAGGAACGCCATGTCCTCTGCGCGGACGTCACGGGTGACCTGACGCAGCACGGGCGCAGGGGCAATCAGGATCGGGGTCGGCGGCACCGCGTCGATGCCGGACAGGAAATCGAATTCGCTCATGCCTTGCGATGTAGCGAGCGACGGCTGTTTATGCCAGTCCCGAGCAAGCATTTCCCGAGGCAGAACTTGCATAGAAAGCCTGCTCCACCATATCCTAGGGTCACGTCAGATGCCTCATGGAGGGTCTGGTTCCTGCTGTCTCGCTCATGGAGGAGGCTCTAGCCCTATGTCCGGTCGCTTGTTTACATCCCCGATGTTCCTTGGTTTTGATCATCTTGAGCAGATGCTCGAGCGTGCCTCCAAGTCTACGTCAGACGGTTACCCGCCCTACAATATCGAGCAGCTGAGTCAGACGGCGCTCCGGATTACCCTGGCTGTAGCCGGGTTCGTGATGGATGATCTTCAGATCACGCAGGAAGACAACCAGTTGGTGATCCGTGGACGTCAGACGGATGACAGCCAGGGACGGATCTTCCTGCATCGTGGTATTGCTGCACGGCAGTTCCATAAGGCGTTTGTTCTGGCTGAGGGCATAGAGATTGGCGGAGCATGGCTTGATAATGGCCTGCTTCATATCGATCTTCTGCGTCCGGAGCCTGAAGTCCGTGTCAAACGGATTGCTATTACCCAAGGGAGACGCACTGGCGGAAGCCCGCAGACGGTTCAGCACGAAGTTGTCCCACCTGTGGTCAAGACGGCGCGGCGGACCCGGCCTGTGCGGGAACTCGACGACGAGTAAGTCACGTATCGACAGTATGAATGTTTCAACCTGACTGTGGCTGAAAAAGCCCTCAGGTGTCAGTAAGGATTATGAATTGAACAACCCGTTCGAAAACAGTGATGGGCAGGAAGATGTGCTCCCCGCAGATCTGAGGCGGATCACGGGGCCGCAGCTCCGGACGCTGGGCATGTCCCAACTGGCCTATGTCAAATCCGTGCTGCATGACGGCGAGCTGATGGTGGCGATTCACGCTGCTGACGGCACACCGATGGCAGTCGCTGAGGATGAGGAAAGCGCTATGGACGCGATCCTCGAACACGAATTGATTCCTACTCTTCTTCAGTGAAGGTTCCGGCGTGAGCACTAATCCCGACATTACCCGCCATCTTGAGGAAAATCGTCTTGCTGGCGTCGTGACCCATAACGGCTTGGCTTATCTCGCCGGTCAGGTCGCGGATGATGCCACGCTGGATACTGAAGGCCAGACGGCTGATATCCTGCGCCAGATTGACGCTCTGCTGGCGGATCTGGGTACGGACAAAACGCGTATCCTGTCTGTTCAGATCTTCCTGACCGACATCAACGAGATCGGGAACATGAACAAGGCTTGGGATGCGTGGCTGGATACGAGCCATAAGCCCGCTCGTGCTACGGTTGAGGCCAAGCTGGCCGATCCGGACTGGCGGGTGGAAATTACAGCGATTGCTGCCCTGCGCTGAGCAGAAGCAACTCCCAATAAAAAAGCGGTACAGCCAAAGAGGCTGTACCGCTTTTTTTGTTTGTCCGGGACCCGTCAGATCCCGGTATGGGTTTTATTCAAATGTGCCAGAGACGGAGACAACCGCAGCGAAGCCAGTGCCGACGCTATAGGTCGGCTGGGACGCGGAGAGTGTCTTTCCATAGACGCCGCGTGTTGTGGTGGCGTTGCCGGAGAAGCCGTTGACCTGTGCCAGATAGTGATTGTCCCCAACATTCATGAGGCTCAGCATCGCCTTTGGTCGAACCCGGCCGATTTTCGGAAGGTAGCGACCCAGCGAAATATCGGACGTGATGTAGGACGGAATGGACTGGTCGTTCATCAGCGTTGCGTACTGGGAGTCCGTGTAGCGCAGGTTGAAGTTCGCGAAGTTGGTGCCGTCGTCATAGGTCAGGCCCAGAGCGCCGGTGAATTTCGGGGACGCGACTTCCTGCTTGCCCTTCGTACGAAGATAGTCGCCCTGATAGGCGATGTTGTTGCCAACACGCGTATGCATGAACTGGCCGGATGCATAGGCGCTGATATGGTGCCAGGGACGCGTTGAAATTTCAGCCTGTACGCCCTGTGCACTTTCGCCACCAGCGTCGATCGGCTGGCTGATCATGATGGTGGAGTTGGGAAGATAAGAGACGCTGGTGATCTGGTGATGCGTCAGGTTGTAATTGAACAGCGCCACGTTGAACATGATATCGCCCGAATGGCGGTATCCGATTTCCTCGCCGATCATGTATTCCGGCTGGAAATTTGTCAGCGGAAGTGAGGCTTTGTTTGCGCTTGTGAAGCTGTAAACTGGCACTTGCGCCTGGAAAGAAGACGGTGCGCGATAACCGGTCGTACCGTTCACGTAGATCTGGTTTTTCTGATCAAACTGGTAGCTGATCAGGACCTGCGGGATGGGAACAAACATGTTCTCCACTGATTTGAAATTGGCTCCTGGCAGATCCTGACTGAAGCTGCGGGAGATCATGTTGGCGCGCAGGCCCGCGTCGATGGTCAGGCGGTCATGGAAGAGTTTGACCTGATCTTCCAGGCCGATGGCGTTGAGCTGCTGGAAGCCATTGATGTTGTACTGGCTGACGGACACGTTGTTAAAGGCTGTCAGGTACCCGTTATTCTCGGTGTACTGACCGGATGCATTGACCGGATAATGGTTCTGGTACTCGGTATGGACCGCATAAGAATACCAGTAGGAGAGTTTCAGCGTATTGAAACCACGATGCCAGGCACCAACAAGGTTGATGCCGCTGGACGTCTGGACCCATGGGTGAATACTGATGGCCGTGACATTCCCGGTCTGGCCTTCATATCCGTTCAGGGATGAATACTGCTGGGTGCCGACATAGCCGTTGGATGCTGGAATATTGACGCCGTAGTTGTTGGGGCCGAACGTCTCGATGGCATAGGGTTCGGCGTTAAGTGTCAGGCCATGTCCGAAGTCGAAATGGTTTTTAAGCGCACCGACTACGGCATTCGTCGCCTTGGTGTTGAGCTTGTAATAGAGGGTGTCGCCCTTGGTGTAGGTCCCGTGCGTGTTATAGCCGGTGCCGTAGGTGTTCCACTGCGCCAGCGTCGGGTAGAGCCACTCGGTCTGGTTGGCTTTGTTGTATCCGAAAATTAGCTCGGAGCTGCTTTTAGGCGCCCAGCGCTTTTCGATGGCGGCATCCACATGCCAGCGATCCATCTGTCCCGGGCCGCGCCAGAGATTGGCGCTGGAATAAGAGCCAGACGCGAAGGCCCGGACGCCACTATGCCCGATTTCACCCGTATCGAAGCGAACGAATTCCTTGTTCGTGCTGTGTGTGCCGCCGGAGGCTTCGGCATAGGCTGTCATCTTGTCTGCGGGGTGTCGCAGGGACAGTGTCATCTGTGCGCCGTCAGCGTTGTAAACGGGTGCCGTGAGGTCTGACGAGCCCTGACTGACGGAGACGGACCCAAGGTTCTCGTTATCGACCATAGCGGACGTATAGGCGCCGTAAGTGAACGGATCGGCGAGGGGAATGCCTTCATACACCATGCCGATCTGCGTCTGATCCAGGCCACGGATATGGATGGTTTCTGCGGTTGTGCTGAGTGGTCCTTCATTGGTGGCCTGCACGCCCGGAAGGCTGGAGGCCAGAACGCCGGGCGTAACGGTTGGGGCCTGTTTGGAAATATAGTCCTGTGTAACGGTGCTGATGGTTTTGGCTTCCGTATGATGCACCATCATGCCGCCGCCCTGTGCCCGGCGACTGGCGCGAATGCTCATGCTCTCGGCTGAGTGGCCTTCCAGATCGTGTGGAACTCTAGGTGCGGTTTTTGGAGCGGGAGCGACAGGCGTCTGTTTTGTCTGGGTTTTTCCGGTGTGATGGACGCGGGCATGTGCCGGACCGGTGCTGCAGATCAATGCTGGAACGAGTGCGGAGGCGCAGAGCAGATAAAAAGAACGTCTCTTGTAGGAAGGCATTGTTATTCCATCACACGGCACGTTTGGCCTGGGGCCACCTCCCGGAAGGAGGCATGGGTGGAACTACGGGCGCTTCCGGATCATTTCAAAGGATGTTTTTATGAACATGAAATGAAATAAATAAGTCATCATCATAAAACGTTCAAAAAATTACGGTTGTCATATGTCTTGTAGTGATCTGTCATCCCGTCGCTTCTGAAAAATGGATGAAATCGCATGAACCGCTTCACGTATGGACTGGTCTTTTCTTTCTTTGGTCTTTCGTCATCTGCCTTGGCGCAGGAAATTACCAAGGATTTACATCTGAATCAGGTTCAGATCATTGGAACCCATAATAGTTACAGAACGGATCTTTCCCTCGCGACGCTGAAATGGCTTCAGGCCGTTTCCCCAAAAGCCGCAGAAGCGTTGGACTACAAGCACACGACACTGGACCGGCAGCTTGATGGTGGCGTTCGCCAGCTCGAAATTGATATTTATGCTGATACTCAGGGCGGCCAGTACAGTCATCCAAAGGGGCCGGAGTGGGAGCGTAAAAGCGGGATTACCCCCGATGCTGATCCGGCATCCGCCGCAGCCATGCAGGGTACCGATTTCAAGGTCATGCATATTGTGGACATTGACCAGCATTCGAACTGCGAACCTTTCAGTAAATGTCTTCAGATCATCCGGACGTGGTCAGATGAGCATCCGGGGCATTTCCCGGTGTTCATTGATGTCGAAACAAAACAGGACATCCCATTCAAAAGCGACAAGATGACATTCACGGTTCCCGAGACGTTTACGCCTGCAACCTATGATCGTCTGGACAAGGAAATCACGGATATTATTGGCCGTGATCATCTTCTAGTTCCTGACGATGTTCGGGGGACGTCAGCCTCGGTCAATGAAGCGATCCGGACGAAAGGCTGGCCGACACTGGCGTCTGCGCGTGGCAAGATTATCTTTGTGCTGGATCGCCCTCAGGATACCGCCCGTTATGTGCTGAACCATCCGGGCCTGAAAGGGCGCGTTCTGTTCACCAATGGTCGACCGGGTGATCCAGATGCGGCTTATACGGAGGTCAATGAAGGTTTCGCCGGTCAGAAGGGCGCGTCTTTTGATAACGCTGAGGCTGCCCGGAAAATCCCGGAATTGGTTCGACAGGGTTATCTCGTGCGGACGCGGGCGGATGCCAACACGGTTGAGGCGCGACAGAATGACCTGAGCCGCCGAGACGTATCTTTTAAGAGTGGCGCGCAGATTATCAGCACAGATTATCCGGCCATCGAGCCTGCGCCCTGGCATGACTACAAGGTTCAGTTTGCCAATCAGGCGGTGGCGCGGTGCAACCCTGTTAATGCTCCCAAGGACTGCCACGATGGCGCGTTGATCAAGGACTGAGAACTTCAGGCTGTTAGGTCACGAAGGGCGAGCGAGTGCTCGCCCTTTTTCTTGGATCAAAGCGTGGCGTCGAACGCGACGTGTTCCGCCGTTTCGTCGCCGCTTTTCATGCAGTACGCCGCGAACATTGCAATCACGACGAAGCATCCCATCGGCACAATGTAGGCAAGCTGCATGTTTCCGCCGGTAGCGTCCGAGATGTAGCCTTGCAGAAGCGGAAGAATGCCACCGCCACTGATGCTCATCACCAGAATGGACCCGCCATAAGCGCGGTCATGGCCGAGTTCGTCGACGGTCAGGCCATAGATGGTTGGCCAGCAGGGGCCGAGCAGTCCACTGACGAGGATGGCCGCGTACACAGCCGTAAAGTCATGCACCATCACCGCATAGCCCAGCGCAACGATGCAGAGCAGGCTGTAAACAAACAGAACACGTGCCGGGCGGGCGTGCCGCATGAAGAAATTGGCTATCAGCTTGCCAACAAAGAACGCACAGAATGAGGCGATCAGATACACTGAGGCCTGTCGTTCGTTGATGTGCCCCAGTCGCATGGAAAGCCGGATGATGAAGCTCCAGACGCCAACCTGTGCGCCGACATATAGAAACTGCGTCAGGATACCGAGGACAAAGCGCTTGTTGGCGAACAGCCGTTTGAGGGCGCCGGCCGTATCCAGTTCGTGGCTACGCTGCTGATCGCGCCCTTTGCAGGCGGGATAACGCGTGACGCCAATGGCGATCATGACGACCAGCAGCACCCCGAGGATATAGACATACGGCTCAAGGGTGGCGTGGATCATGCTGAGCTGATGCTGCCAGGCCTGAGCGGCGGGCATAGCGGAAAGCTGTTCGCGGGAAAGATCGCCGTCCTTGAAAATCAGGTAGGCCCCCATGCTGGACCCCAGAATGGCGCCAATCGGCTGAAACGCGCTGGCAAAGTTCAGACGGTGTGTGCCGCGTCCCGGAGGGCCGAGCAGGGTGCAGTAGGTATCGGCCGCAGTCTCAATAAAGACCAATCCTGCGGCGACGACAAAGAGTGCGATGAAGAAGATCTGATATGTCGCGAAATGGGCAGCAGGGAAGAAGAGGCAGCAGCCGATCAGATACAGGAGCAGCCCGAGTTGGATCGACCATTTGTAGCTGAAGCGCTTGATGATCATGCCTGCGGGAATGCCGAGCACGAAATAGCTGATGTAGAATGAGAACTGCACGAGCGCGGACTGAAAATCTGACAGCATGAAGGCTTTGCGGAACTGCCCGATCAGCACGTCATTGAGGCTCATCGCACAGCCCCAGAGGGAGAACAGGCAACATAGGAGGCCAAAAGCCAGAAGGGGTGTGCGGTTTAGATAAAAGCCGTCCGGGAGTTGGACGACAGGATCGGACTTGGCCACGGATTGCCTCACAGGAGCTTATTGAGCGATAAAGTTTGGGATGAGGATGTATCTGCGTAAGAGACGCATATGATTGGTTTGTTGTTATATTAAGTGGATATATCACACGCAAAATGTTTTAAAAGCGATAATGCTCATTCGCTTTGCTATGTCGTCTCGAACATGGATCACATTCGACGGAGGCCAGTTGGTTGGGATTGGGGGAACGGTAACGCGCTATAAGCCCAGTCAAAGATCATTTTGCCCTTATTTTAATTTGAGAGGCTTGTTCTTGCGTGATGCGTGAGTGTCATGCCGTGACAGGGTTAACGCTCCTCAACCATTTGCAATGACCGGCCTTTTCAGCATTGCTCTTGGTAGGTGTGGCGTGAAGAAGATTGCGTCTGTCGCCAGAGATAAATGCGTGCGTGGCGAGGCCCCACTGGTTTTTAGGATGCGTGAATAAAGCGGGTTCCGGCATAGACTTTGGCTTTCAGGGGTTCCGCCTGTGTTGGGATAACGGTAAGTCCCGACAGCCCTTTGTTTCCCGCTTTTCAGTTCCTCCGAGGACCCATGATTCGTCTCGACAACATCAGCAAGCATAACGGCCAGCGCGTCATTTTTATTGAGGCTTCGGCCGTTCTTCTGAAGGGCGAGAAGGTGGGCCTTGTCGGTCCAAACGGTGCGGGAAAATCCACGCTATTCCGCATGATCACAAAGCAGGAAGAGCCGGATGAAGGGAATGTCCTGACGGATCGTGGCGTCACTATTGGCTTCTTCAGCCAGGATGTTGGTGAAATGTCCGGCCATAGTGCTGTGGCAGAAGTCATGAACGGAGCAGGTGCCGTTTCGGAAGTGGCTGCCGAGCTGGCCGAGTTGGAAGCCGCGATGGCGGACCCGGAGCGGATGGATGAACTGGACAGCATCATTGAGCGCTTTGGTGAAGTGCAGAGCCGCTTTGAGGATCTCGGTGGTTATGCGCTGGATGGCAAGGCGCGTGAGGTTCTTCATGGTCTCGGGTTCAGCCAGGAAATGATGGACGGAGACGTCAGTCTTCTGTCTGGCGGCTGGAAGATGCGCGTGGCGCTGGGCCGTATTCTTCTGATGAAGCCTGATGTCATGCTGCTCGATGAGCCGAGCAACCATCTTGATCTGGAAAGTCTGATCTGGCTTGAGCAGTTTCTTGCTGGTTACGATGGCGCATTGCTCATGACGTCCCATGACCGCGCCTTCATGAACCGTATCATTAACAAAGTGATCGAAATTGATGGCGGTAACCTGACGACGTTCTCTGGAAACTACGAATTCTATGAAGAGCAACGAGCCCTGAACGAGAAGCACCAGCAGGCACAGTTTGAGCGTCAGCAGGCCATGCTGGCCAAGGAAATCAACTTCATCGAGCGCTTCAAGGCCCGTGCGTCTCATGCCGCGCAGGTTCAGAGCCGTGTGAAGAAGCTGGACAAGATCGACCGTGTGGAGCCGCCGAAGCGTCGTCAGGCCATGAGCTTCGAATTCGCCCCGGCTCCGCGTTCGGGCGATGTGGTCGTGAATATTCAGGGCGTGGACAAGCGGTATGGCAGCCGCACAATTTATGATGGACTGGATTTGATGATCCGTCGGCGTGAGCGCTGCTGCATCATGGGTGTGAACGGTGCCGGCAAGTCCACATTGCTAAAGCTCGTGACAGGGACAACAGAGCCGGATTCCGGAACGGTGACCGTCGGCAGTAATGTAAAGATCGGGTATTTTGCCCAGCACGCCATGGATCTTCTTGATGGCGACCGAACAGTCTTCGAGATGCTGGAATATACGTTCCCGCAGGCCAATCAGGGGGCTCTACGCTCGCTCGCCGGTGGTTTCGGATTTTCGGGTGACGAAGTGGAAAAGAGCTGCCGGGTTCTGTCTGGTGGCGAAAAGGCGCGCCTCGTCATGGCTCTGATGCTCTTTGATCCACCGAACTTCCTCGTACTCGATGAGCCAACTAACCATCTGGACATGGCTACAAAGGAAATGCTGATCACGGCCCTCGCGGACTATGACGGAACCATGCTTTTCGTCTCCCATGATCGTCACTTTCTGGCAGCCCTGTCTAATCGCGTTCTGGAAGTCACGCCGGAAGGTGTGCACCAGTATGGTGGCGGATATACGGAATATGTGGCCCGTACGGGTCAGGAAGCGCCGGGCCTGCATTAAGCAGGTTGGGACGTCAGGAGGTTTTTTTCAGGCGTCGCCTTTGGCTGGATTTTGCGATCCCCATGCCTTCCCGATATTTTGCCACTGTTCGGCGCTGGATGGCGAACCCTTCTTTTTGAAGTTGGGTCGTCAGGGCATCATCTGACAGGATGTCATCGTCTTCCGAAGCGATCAGCATTTTGATGCGGTGCTGAATGGCGCTGGCACTTTGCGTAGAGCCGTCGCTGGCCTGAAGAGCCGTAGAGAAAAACATACGAAGTGGCAGAATACCGCGGGGTGTGTCTATGTACTTCCCGTTCACAACCCGGCTGACCGTGCTTTCATGGACATCTGCGCCGGTGGCGAGGTCGCGCATGGTGAGAGGGCGGAGAGCAGAGAGGCCCTCTTCAAAGAACGCCGCCTGCTGACGGACGATCTCGGCTCCAATCTTCAGAATAGTCTGGCGACGCATTTCCAGCGCGCGGATGACAGCATTGGCCTCGTTTGCATAAGCAAGAAGCTGTCGCCCGGCGTCTGTTGAACTGTCGAGCGCGCTTTGCATCTCCAGATCCACGTGACAGTGGGGCAGCAGACGATGATTGAATGTCAGGCGGAACCCTGGACCATTTTTGCGGAGGATCAGGTCTGGCTGAATGGGGGAGACTGGCTGGCGCGGATCAAAGCCCGGTCTGGGATTGAGGGCCTGAATTTCCGCGAGCATATCGAGCAGGTCGTCCTGTTCGAGCTGACATTTCTTGCGGAGCAGCCGCCAGTCCCTTCGGGCTAAAAGATCGAGATTAGCCAGAAGAACTTTCATGGCAGGATCTAGCCGATTTTTCTGTTCCAGCTGGACCGCCAGACACTCTTCCAAGGAGCGTGTAAAAAGACCAGCAGGCTCCAGTCGCATCAGAACTTGGCGGATAGTTTCAAGAGCAGCGGGCTCGACACCAAGTTCGACCGCAAGGCCTGAAACTGCTTCCGGCAATCGTCCGGCCTCATCGAGGCAAGCCAGAAGATAAAGAGCGGCGGCACAGTCCTGCTGAACGGGAAACCGGAGGTGGATCTGGGCAATCAGATCATCATGAAGTGTGGGGCCGGGGGCCGCAGTCTCTGGTTGTCCCGAACCCGAAGTAAAGCGTTCGGGGTCATCGTCGTGCAATTCAGACGCAGGACCCGCGGGCTCTGTGTCGGGAGCGGTGTCCGTGGATTCCAAAACGAGAAGGGGGTTCAGTTCCGCAATCTGCTGAAGTGATTGCGTCAGTTCCTGATGGCCCAGTTGCAGCATCGCAATCGCCTGACGCAACTGTGGCGTCATGACGAGCGACTGCGACTGGCGCTGTATCAGACCGGGACTGAGCATCCCGTCAGATTAGAGCGAGAAGTTCTCTCCAAGATAGACCCGGCGCACATCTTCGTTGGCGACGATGGCCTCCGGTGTCCCTTCCATCAGAACCTGGCCACCATGCATGATGTAGGCGCGGTCAATGACTTCAAGCGTTTCGCGGACGTTATGGTCCGTAATCAGCACGCCGATGCCACGATCCTTGAGGTGAGACACAAGATCGCGAATTTCGCCCACGGCAATCGGATCAATACCGGCTAGAGGCTCATCCAGCAGGATGTAGTTCGGCTGGCTTGCCAGGGCGCGGGCAATTTCCAGACGACGGCGTTCCCCGCCTGACAAGGCCAGGGACGGCGAGTGGCGCAGGTGCGTGATGCCGAACTCGGCGAGAAGGCCGTTCAGCATGGTTTCGCGCTTTTCCGGATCGGATTCGATCACTTCCAGCGCGGCCATGATGTTCTGTTCGACGTTCAGGCCGCGGAAAATGCTGGCTTCCTGTGGCAGATAACCAACACCCAGACGCGCCCGTCGATACATCGGCAACTGGGTGATGTCTGCGCCATCCAGCGTAATGGTGCCCGTGTCTGGCTGGACCAGTCCTACGATCATGTAGAAGCTTGTCGTCTTGCCTGCGCCGTTCGGTCCGAGGAGGCCAACAGCCTCACCGCGTTGCACCTGAATGGACACGTTCTTGACGACAGCCCGCTTTTTGTAGGTCTTGCCGATCCCGCTGGCGACCAGACCGGTCTGGAGCACGGGAAATGAGGGGGATGTGTCTGTCACTTTGGTGCCTGGCTACTGTTGGCTTCGTTTGGAACGACAAGTCCCTGAATAGGAGAGTCAGATCCTGGCAGCATCGTGGCAATGCCGGTCTTCATGTTGACGATAGCCTGAGACCCGTTGTTCTGGTTCTGGCCCTGCGTCACATGCACGTGGCCGATCAGGCGGGCGATCTGGCTGGCAAAGACATAAACGCCTCTGTCTCCGGTTGCTGTCTGGGTAGGGGTGCGCAGCACGACATGGCCCCAGCCATAAGCACGATCCAGTTTGGAAGAACCGCCACCAAGAGGGCTGCCGTCGCTTTTCGCAGGCTGGGCCTGTCCTGCTGGTGCAGGGGAGTCCGGTGCACTGAAGGAAACCAGCACGTCAGCCTTGATCTGGCGCCCGTCATTGGTGGTGACAGTTGCATTTCCACGACCGACCGACATGCGGGTCTTGGAATGATATTCCATGACGTCACGCGCAGTGAGCACATCCTGCGGCGTCGTAAGTTTCAGGTTCTTGCCAGTCATGACCATGACGGCCTGATCCATGTCATACAGGGCACGGTCGCCCCAGCCTTGGTCCGTCTGGTTATAGATATGGACGTGACCGCGGGCTTCGATGCGGTACAGCTCAAGGGAGCCACCCATCGGGTCGGCTTCACCCGTCTGTCCATTTGCGGCCGGCGGCGGTGTGGCTGGTTGTCCCTGTGGAGCCGCTTTCTTGCGCAGATAGCCAATCAGCGTATCGGCATCGACCGTTACATCCCCTCGTACGGCGCGGGCACCGCCGGTCAAGGTAACTGTCTGGGCGCTCCGGTCGTAGATTTCCTCGCTTTTCCAGAACAGCTTAACGGCCTCGCCGTGAGACATATCCAGCCCATCCGCATAAGCGGCAGGTGTGGCGGTGGTAGCGAGGAGAAGTCCTGCAACGGGAAGCAGTCTGGCGATGCGGCTCATCATTTCTCTGTCTTGGCTCCTTCCTGGCGGAGGCGGGCCGCCATGGAAGGGGGGCCGTTATCGTCGTTGCGGACCGTCAGACCCGGCCCTGTAAACTGCATGATACCTGCATGCTGGTCCAGGAAATAGCCCTGCGCGTCCTGCTTGCCAAATGGGCCTTCGGCATGGACCCAGTCGCGGGATGCAATAACGTCCTGCTTCAGGTCCATATCGGCGGAAGGGCCGTTCATGAGCGTCCCGTCATCGCGGTAAAGCACTACGTTGTCGTCCAGATTCAAGGTCTGCTCGTGCTGCATGTAGACGCCACGGTCCGCCTTGATATGCGCCCAGGAATTACCTGCCAGCTCGATATCCGCCACCGGATCAACCAGATCTACACGGTCCGGGCCTTCCTGATGCGTAACGCGTGCCGTGATCATGTACAGGTGGTTATGGGCGTCCAGACCGCGATAGACGGCATTTTCCATATTGCCGCTCTCAACGCGCAGGCGGGCCATTTCCTTCAGAGCAGCACGGTTCTGATTGACGAGATGAGAGATCTCGGGCCACGCCGCAATTGAGCTCAGCAAAACAAGTGCAAGCCCCGGAAGTGCCCATTTGGCAAACCCCAGAAGAGAGCGGCGGCGAGCCAGCTCTTCCGGATTTGGGGCAGTGCGTACTTTCTGGAATGCTGCACGGCGCAGGGCATCAAGCTTGGCGAGGCTTTCGCTCCGGTTCCCTGAAAAGTCGTCCCGTTTGGGGCGTTTGTCATCCTTGGGCAATTCGGTCATGCGAGGCCCGCCCTCAGGAGATCGTGCAGGTGAATGATGCCCTGTGGGCGTCCGTCCTCTCCAACGACGAAAAGACTCGTGATCGGTTTGGAGCGTGCATTCATGAGAAGAAGGACGTCCTGTGCCAGGGTCGAGGGGGCTGTCGTGGTCGGAGAGAGATTCATGACCTCTTCCGCCGTGGTCGTGTCAAGATCGCTGTGGAGGGCCCGCCGAAGGTCCGCATCCGTGATGAGACCGCACAGCACGCCATTTTCGTCTGTCACGCCCATGCAGCCAAAGGCTTTGTGCGTCATTTCCAGAATGACTGAGCGAAGCGAGAGAGATTTTTCCCCAAGTGGAAGGGCCTCTCCGGTGTGCATCAGCTCCCGCACCGGGCGCAAACGCGCGCCCAGACGGCCGCCTGGGTGAAACACGCTGAAATCGTTGGCTGTGAAGCCGCGTTTTTCCAGAAGGGCGATGGCCAGCGCGTCTCCAAGGGCAAGCTGAAGAAGCGTGCTGGTGGTTGGTGCCAATCCCATGGGGCAGGCTTCTCTGGCGGGAGGGAGAACCAGAGCAATCTTGGCGGCGCGGGCCAGAGCCGAGGTCTCGACGGATGTTATGGCAATCACATCCAGCTGTCTGTGCGACGCATACGACAGAATTGCGGCAAGCTCTGTGGTTTCGCCGGAATTCGAGAGAGCAAGGATGACATCCCCTGCCGCGACCATGCCCAGATCACCATGTGCGGCTTCTGCGGGGTGAACGAAAAGAGAGGGAGTTCCGGTAGAGGCAAGGGTGGCCTGGATCTTGCGACCAATATGACCGGACTTCCCGATCCCCGTGACAATCAGCCGGCCAGAACAGAGAAGGATCCGCTCTATGGCATGGCTGAAAGCTTGGCCCAGAGAGCCGCCAAGGGCGCTTTCGAGCGCTTCAAGCCCCTGTCGCTCGACAGCAAGAGTGTGCAGGGCCGAGGGAAGGGGCGAGGTAGCCGGGTTTATCATGTCGGGGCGCAGTGTAGGCGATTACGCGCGGTGTGCGAAGATGTCGGGCTCGTCGTAGCCCAGAAGATCCAGACGGGTGCGCGCTGAAAGGAAGTCGAAGCAGGCCTGAGCCAGCTCCCGGCGCTCTTCCCGGATCAGCATGGCTTCAAGCTTGTCCCACAGGGCATGGAGATAGAGCACGTCAGATGCAGCATAGCGCTTCTGATCGTCCGTCAGGGTTTCAGCGCCCCAGTCCGAGCTCTGCTGGTGCTTGCTGATTTCGACGCCAAGCAGGTCGCGGCACAGATAGGCCAGTCCATGACGGTCCGTGAACGTATAGACGAGGCGGGCAGCGATCTTGGTGCAGATGACGGAAGAGATCGTGATGTCAAAGGCCTTCTGGAGCACGGCCACGTCAAAGCGGGCGAAGTGCATCAGCTTGGTGATCGAGTCATCCGAAAGGAAAGCTTTGAGATTAGGGCAATCATAGCCACGGCCACCCATGGAGACAGGCTTGATCTGCACGAGATGTGCTTCACCGTCACCGGCGGAAAGCTGCACAAGGCAGAGGCGATCTCTGTAGGGATTGAGACCCATGGTCTCGGTATCTATGGCAACAACAGGGCCAATATCAAAATCTTCCGGCAGGTCGCCGTCATGAAGATGGATGGCGTTCTGCTGGCTCATTTTGTTGTCACCGAATTTTTATGAACTCAGAGGGGAGGGCTCTTATGAACCTGACCGTCTGTGGTGCCCAGAAGAAGACTCGAACTTCCACGTCCTTTCGGACACAGGTACCTGAAACCTGCGCGTCTACCAATTCCGCCATCTGGGCTCAGAAAGCACCGGGTTTTTTCAGTTTCCTGAGGCATCCCGGGTTGGTGAAGAGGCGTTTACATTGACTGAATGAGAGCGTCAACAGTTGGAATGAAAGAAAACAGGGAAATGGAAAAACTTTTTTCGGGTACGGGGCAGCAGAAGGTCGCTGTCATTGGTGGTGGTGGTTTTATCGGGCGCAGTCTGGTGAGAAAACTGGTTGCCACGGGGCATGTCGTTCGTGTGGGAAGCCAAAATCCCGAAAAAATTCAGGGGCTTGGAAGGGCGCGTGGAACAGGGCGCGTCGAGTTCCTGAAAACGTCAGTCAATGATGCAGCGCAGCTTGATCGTCTGTTTGATGGTGTGGACGCTGTCGTCAATCTTGTGTCTGTCATGACGCAAGATGTGCAGACTCTGCATCGCATTAATGTCGAGGGCGCTCGGCTCGCAGCTGTGCGGGCTCATCTGGCAGGTGTGAAGCATTACGTTCATATGTCTGCCATCGGTGCTTCTTTGACGTCTCCAGGGGCATATGGCCGGAGTAAAGCGGCTGCAGAACGTGTCGTGCGGGACGTTTTTCCTGATGCGCGTCTGCTTCGCCCGTCTGTGGTGTTCGGGACGGACGACAGCTTTTTCAATCTGTTTGCCTTGATCGCAGCGCTATCGCCTGTTTTGCCGGTTTTTGCTGGTCGCACATATTATCAGCCGGTATTTGTGGAAGATGTTGCAGAAGCAGCGCTACGACTTCTGCAGCCGGAGAATGCAGGTCTAACGGTTGAGGCCGGTGGTCCCGATATCCTGAGTATGCGTGAGCTTATGGCGTTCGTACTCGAAGCGTCGGGTCGTAAAAGAATTCTGCTCCCGATCCCGCAAGTGGTAGCCCGCCTTGAAGCGACTGTTCTGGAGACGTTGCCCGGCCATCTGCTGACGCGGGACCAGGTGGCCATGATGTCTGTTGATAATGTCGTGCAGCCGGGGGGTGAGACCTTGCAGGCACTCGGAATCCATCCCGCATCACTGGGAATGGTGGTTCCGGGGTATCTGAATGGAAGCGTCTGTAAGCTTTATCGCCAGCTAAAAGCCTGATTGGTCCATATCGGACCTATAAAATGTGACACTGACGCAAGAAAAGTGACGTTATGAGGTCGGTTTTTTTATATTGGTAAGCATTGCTGACTATTATCGCGTAAACTGACGGAATAGCTGGTATTCCACAAATTTCGTACGCTTTGGCGTGCGTTCTGTTTTTAGGAGACACGGCGCATGGCCGAACGGATGTTGCAGTTCGTCAATCACCCACAGATCCTTCCGGAGAAGCGTGACGCTGCTGAGCGTCGTGCAGACTTTGGAGAGATTTACCGTGGGTTTGCGATGAGCCGCGCTGAAGAGCAGGCCTCTCGCTGCTCTCAGTGTGGAATTCCGTTCTGCTCCGTGCATTGCCCTCTTGGTAACAACATTCCGGACTGGCTGAAGCTGACGGCAGAAGACCGTTTGCAGGAAGCCTATGAGATGTCTTCGGCCACCAATACCTTCCCGGAGATTTGCGGTCGCATCTGCCCGCAGGATCGCCTGTGTGAAGGCAACTGCGTGATCCAGAAGGGGTTTGAGAGCGTCACTATTGGGGCTGTCGAACGCTTTATTACGGAAAATGCTTTTGAGCAGGGCTGGGTGCAGCCGCGTCTGCCGGATCGTGAACTCAAAGTCAGTGTTGGCGTCGTGGGTTCCGGCCCTGCCGGTCTGGCCTGTGCGGAGCGTCTGCGGGCACGCGGCTATGAGGTTCACGTTTATGAACGTCAGGACCGTGTGGGCGGCCTGCTGACTTACGGTATTCCGAGCTTCAAGCTGGAAAAGCATGTCGTGGCCCGCCGTCACAAGCTGCTGGAAGAGCAGGGCATCATTTTCCATCTTTCCACGCCAATCGGTGCGGGTGAGGGGGAAACCTCGCTGGATGATCTGCGGACGCGTCATAACGCAGTGTTCCTTGGAACGGGCGTGTATCGTTCGCGCTCCGTGGATGTTCCGGGTGCAGACCTGAACGGCGTTGTGGATGCGATCGACTTCCTGACGGCCTCAAACCGTCGCGGATATGACGAAGACCCAGGCGAAGATGCAGCGCTTCATGCCAAGGGCCGTCGTGTTGTTGTCATTGGTGGTGGTGATACGGCCATGGACTGCGTTCGGACGTCCATCCGTCAGGGCGCCGAGAAGGTCACCTGCGTTTATCGCCGTGACCGTGCGAACATGCCGGGCTCTCGTCAGGAAGTTTACAACGCCGAGGAAGAAGGCGCGAACTTCGAGTGGCTGGCAGCACCGGAAGAGTTTCTGGGCGAAGGCACGGTTGAAGGTGTGAAGGTGCTGAAAATGCGTCTTGGTGCACCGGATGCCACGGGCCGCCGCTCTATCGAAGGCACGGGCCAGCATTCCATTATTGAAGGCGACATCGTGATCCGTGCGCTGGGCTTCGACCCGGAAGACCTGCCGGGTCAGTGGCAGCAGTCGGAGCTTGCCGTGACGCGCTGGGGCACGCTTACGGTTCCGCCGGGTGGTTTCCAGACGAGCCTGCCGGGCGTGTTCGCTGGTGGCGATATTGTCCGTGGTGCGAGCCTTGTTGTCTGGGCCATCAAGGACGGCCGTGATGCGGCTGACGCAATTCATCTTTCTCTGACCGAGACCCTGGCGCTGGAGGCCGCGGAATGACACAGAACACCGATTTCATCCGCGAATACACTGAGAACGTCGAGCGCCTGAAAGGTCTCTATGACCCGACGCAGGAGCGCGATTCCTGTGGTGTGGGCCTTGTGGCTGCTCTGGATGGCAAGCCGTCCCGCGCTGTTGTGAAGGCGGGTATCGAAGCTCTGGGCAACATCTGGCATCGTGGTGCTGTCGATGCTGATGGCAAGACGGGTGACGGTGCGGGTATCCATGTCGAAATCCCGCAGGATTTCTTTGCCGAAGCCATTCATAACAGTTCCAGCGATGATACGATCGACGGTCGCATTGCCGTTGGCATGGTGTTTCTGCCGAAGACGGATCTGGCGTCCCAGGAAGCCGGTCGTCAGATCATCGAAACCGAGGTTCTGAACTTCGGCTACGGAATCTATGGCTGGCGTCAGGTGCCAATCGATACGGCCTGCATTGGCGAGAAAGCCAACCAGACGCGCCCCGAAATCGAACAGATCATGATCCGCAATACGCTGGCTCGCTCGGAAGACGAGTTCGAGCGTGATCTGTACGTTCTGCGTCGTCGCATCGAGAAGCAGGCGACCCGTCAGCAGGTAGATCTGTATATCTGCTCGCTGTCCTGCCGTTCGGTCATTTATAAGGGCATGTTCCTTGCCGAGAACCTGACGGATTTTTATCCGGATCTGCTGGACGAGCGCTTCGTTTCGCGGTTCGCGATCTACCATCAGCGTTACTCGACCAACACGTTCCCGACCTGGAAGCTGGCCCAGCCGTTCCGCAAGGTGGCGCATAACGGTGAGATCAACACGATCTCCGGCAACACCAACTGGATGCGGTCGCACGAAACGCGCCTGTCACATGCGGCGCTCGACCCTTACATGGATGATCTGAAGCCGGTCGTGCAGGCTGCTGGCTCGGATACAGCGGCGCTGGATAACGTCTTCGAACTCATGACCTTCGGTGGCCGCAGCGCGCCGATGGCCAAGATGATGCTCATTCCGGCCTCCAGCGGTGCGAACTCCGCGATTTCTCCGGCAGCGCGCGCCATGTTCCGCTACTGCAATGCGGTGATCGAACCGTGGGACGGCCCGGCTGCGGTCTGTGCAACGGATGGGCGCTGGGTCATCGCCGGGCTGGATCGTGCGGGTCTGCGTCCGCTGCGGTATTCCATCACGAATGACAACCTGCTGATCGTGGGTTCAGAAGCGGGCATGGTTCGCGTGCCGGAAGCGCGTATTCAGCGTCGCGGGCGCCTTGGTCCGGGGCAGACGCTGGCGCTCGACCTCAAGGAAGGTCGCCTCTACCAGCCGGATGAACTGCTTGAAATGCTGGCCTCCCGTCAGGATTTCCAGTCTTGGGTCAAGCGCATCCGCAATATCGAGCCGATCGTGCGGGATGTGGTTGAGCCGGAAGGTATGGCCGCCGACGTGCTGCGTCGCCAGCAGATGGCCGTCAGCCTGACGCATGAAGAGCTGGAAACCATCCTTCACCCGATGGTCGAGACGGCTGCCGAAGCTCTGGGCTCCATGGGGGATGACACGCCGCTTCAGGTTCTGTCCAAGATCTATCGTGGTCTGTCACATTACTTCCGTCAGGGCTTCAGCCAGGTTACGAACCCGCCGATCGATTCCTTGCGTGAAACACGGGTGATGAGCCTGATTACGCGTCTGGGCAATCTGGGGAACATTCTCGACGAGCGCCCGGAACAGTGCGATCTGCTTCAGCTTCCCAGCCCGGTTCTGACGGTTGGTGAGTTTGATGAACTGCGGAAAGTCTGCGGTGAGAACGCTGCCTCGATCGACTGTACTTTCCCGGTTGAGGACGGCGAAGAAGGGCTGCGTGCGGCGATCGCGTCCATCCGCGTTCAGGCGGAAGATCATGTCCGTGGCGGTTGCACCCATCTGTTCCTGACGGATGAGAATACCGGGCTGGATCGTGTGGCCGTGCCGATGATCCTTGCGACGGCTGCCGTGCATGTTCACCTTGTGCGTCATTCCCTGCGCACGTTCACGTCCCTGAACGTGCGGACGTCCAGTGCTATCGACGTTCACGCCATCGCCGTGACGATCGGTGTTGGTGCGACGACGGTGAATCCGGCGCTGGCCCAACACAGCATCGCGGACCGTCTGCGTCGCGGCCTGTTTGGCCAGATGACAATCCGTGAGGCGATGGAGCGTTACCGCAAGGCGGTGGACAAGGGTCTGCTCAAGATCATGTCCAAGTTCGGGATTTCCATAATCTCGGCATACCGCGGTGGCTACAACTTCGAAGCCATTGGTCTGTCCCGTGCGCTGGTGGCTGAGTTCTTTCCGGGGATGCCGTCTCGTATTTCCGGCATTGGTCTGCCGGGTATCGCCCGGAACATCCTGAAGGCTCATGCGGCTGCGTGGGATCAGAAGGTTGAGGCGCTTCCGGTCGGTGGTCGCTACAAGTTGCGCCGTCAGGGTGAGACGCATGCCTTCTCCGGCCAGCTTGTGCACATGCTGCAAAGCGCTGTTTCGGCCAACAGCTACACGCTGTATCGCCGTTACGCGGATGCTGTGCGTCAGATGCCGCCGGTCGCCCTGCGTGACCTGCTGGACTTCAAGGCACCTCATGCACCGATCCCGGTGGACGAGGTTGAAAGCATCACGCAGATCCGTCGTCGTCTTGTCGCGCCGGGTATTTCGCTGGGTGCCCTGAGCCCGGAAGCGCATGAGACGCTGGCGATTGCCATGAACCGGATTGGTGCGAAGTCTGACTCCGGTGAGGGGGGCGAGGACGCCGAGCGCTCCAAGCCGCGCCCGAACGGGGACAATGCGTCTTCCGCGATCAAGCAGGTGGCGTCTGGCCGGTTCGGTGTGACCGCGCAGTATCTGAATGACTGCCGCGAGATCGAAATCAAGATGGCCCAGGGCGCGAAGCCGGGCGAGGGTGGACAGCTTCCGGGCTTCAAGGTTACGGAACTGATTGGCCGCCTGCGTCATGCGACGCCGGGTGTGACGCTGATCTCGCCTCCGCCGCATCATGACATCTATTCGATCGAGGATCTGGCCCAGCTCATCTACGATCTGAAGCAGGTCAACCCAACGGCAACCGTTACCGTGAAGCTGGTTGCCCGGACGGGTATCGGCACGATTGCGGCAGGTGTGGCGAAGGCGAAGGCTGATGCCATCCTGATCTCCGGTCATTCCGGCGGTACGGGTGCCAGCCCGCAGTCTTCGATCCATTATGCGGGTCTGCCGTGGGAAATGGGCCTGTCCGAAGCGCATCAGGTTCTGATGCTGAACCGTCTGCGTCATCGTCTGGTGCTGCGGACGGATGGTGGCATCAAGACGGGCCGTGACGTGGTCATGGCGGCGATGCTGGGTGCGGAAGAGTTCGGGATTGGTACGGCCGCGCTGGTGGCCATGGGTTGCATCATGGTGCGTCAGTGCCATTCCAACACCTGCCCGGTCGGCGTCTGCGTTCAGGACGAAAAGCTGCGCGCGAAGTTCGAAGGCTCCCCGGAGAAGGTCATCAACCTCTTCACGCTGATTGCTGAAGACATTCGCCATATTCTTGCCGATCTGGGCGTTCGCTCCCTGAAGGACGTCATTGGACGGACGGATATGCTCCGTCAGGTGTCTCGCGGCGCGGACTATCTGGACGATCTGGATCTGAACTCCCTGCTGGTGCAGGCCGATCCGGGTGAACATGCCCGTTACTGCACCCGTGAAGGCCGTAATGAGGTTCCGGAGACGCTGGACGCACAGATCGTGGCCGATGCGATCCCGCTGTTCGAGCGTCGTGAGAAGCTGCATCTGCACTACAACGTGCAGAACACGCATCGCGCGATCGGGACGCGCATTTCCGGCATGATCACCCGTCAGTTCGGGATGCACGAACTGCCCGAGGGTCAGCTCACATTGTCGCTTCGCGGGTCGGCTGGTCAGTCCCTTGGCGCATTCGCGGTGCAGGGGCTGAAGATGATCGTGGAAGGGGATTCCAACGATTATGTCGGCAAGGGGCTTTCGGGTGCGACGATCGTTGTGCGTCAGTCCCCGTCGTCCCAGTGGCGTTCGGAAGAGAACGCGATCATTGGCAACACGGTCCTGTACGGTGCAACGAGTGGCAAGCTCTTTGCGGCGGGTCAGGCTGGTGAGCGGTTCGCGGTTCGTAACTCTGGGGCGACGGCTGTTGTTGAGGGCTGTGGCTCGAACGGTTGCGAGTACATGACCGGCGGCAAGGTCGTGATCCTCGGTGAGACGGGCGATAACTTCGGTGCCGGCTTTACGGGCGGCATGGCCTATGTGCTCGATCCGAAGGACCGTTTTGAATCCCGCATCAATCCGGACACGGTGATGTGGAACCGCGTGCAGCCGGGTAGCCGCTGGGATGTGGAACTGCGCACGCTGGTCGAGCAGCATGTGGAAGAAACAGGCAGCACTTACGCCGCGGACCTGCTGCATTGCTGGGAGCGCACGCTGGAGCAGTTCTGGCACATCGTTCCCCGCGAATATGCCAAGGTCATTGGCTATGTGCAGGAAGACCTGTCCAAGCTTTCGGCCTGATTGCTTCGATCGGTTAAAGTCTGAAAAGCCCCGCATCAGGTTTCTGGTGCGGGGCGTTTTTTCTGTGGCTTAGGATTTGAGTTTTCTGGTCAGGGTGACGAGCGCGGCGATCTGGCTGGAAATAAACTTGCAGGTTGGTTCGTCCGTCAGTTTCAGCGTTTCTGGATCTACTTTCCCTGCGACCATGCCAATCATGACCTCTGGGCGATTAAGAACAAAGGCGTCCAGAAACACCATATTCTGTCGGAGGTTGTATTGCGCTCTGGCACCTCCGATCATACCGGGAGAAGCTGTCTGGATGGCGACGGGTTTTTCACTAAAGGGCTGGGGCGATACGCGTGAGAGCCAGTCGATGGCGTTCTTCAGTGCGCCGGGAATGGAATAATTATATTCCGGGGTCACGATAATGACGCCGTCTGCGGCCTGGATCTGCTCGGCCATGGCCAGAACAGGGGCCGGGAACCCTGCGTCCTGAACATCCTGGTCATAATGGGGAAAATCCCCGATCGATTCGAGCGGGGTAATGGAAATCCCTTCAGGTGCAAGCTCTGGCAAAGCACGAGCAATAGCCGCGTTGAAGGACGCTTTGCGCAGGCTTCCGAGCAGGGTGACGAAATGCAGGGGCGTATCGTTGGGCATAGACAGGTCTCCATCGAAGCGTCGGTCGTGTCATGGCCAAAAGCTAGGGCAACCATGACATGACGCCGAAGTGAGTCAGGCTGCGGTTTTCAGCATGCCATGAGGATCGAGAACAAACTTGCGTGGCGCACCGTTGTCGAAGTCATGGTAGCCGCGTGGGGCATCTTCCAGTGAAATCACGGTTGCATTGACGATATCGGCGATGGGAAGGCGTCCATGCAGAATGGCCTGCATTAGTTGCCGGTTATACTTCAGAACGGGTGTCTGGCCGGTGTGGAAAGACTGGCTTTTGGCCCAGCCCTGACCCAGCCGGAGTGTCAGGTTGCCTTTCTGCGCCGCAGCTTCATGGGCGCCCGGATCTTCCGTCACATACAGGCCTGGAATACCGATGGCCCCGGCTGGACGGGTGACTTCCATGGCCTGATTGAGGATGACGGCAGGTTGTTCCTTTCCGTCATATCCCTTGGCCTCGAAACCGACGGCATCAATGAAGCTGTCGACCTCCGGTGTCCCGATGACCTGTTCGATGAGGTCACCGAGCCTGTCGTGGTTCTGGAGGTTTATGGGTTCAAACCCGACCGCCTTGGCGTGATCGAGGCGTTCAGGATTGAAGTCGCCGATCATGACAACGGCGGCGCCAAGAATGCGCGCCGACGCGGCCGCTGCCATGCCGACGGGGCCAGCTCCTGCGATATAGACCGTTGAGCCTACACTCACCTTGGCATTGATGGCGCCATGAAAGCCGGTGGGGAGAATATCGGTCAGCATTGTGAGGTCTCTGATGCGCTCAAGTGCCTGAGCCTTGTCAGGGAAGCGCAGCAGATTGAAATCGGCATAAGGAACCATGACGTAGCGGGCCTGTCCGCCGATCCATCCGCCCATATCCACATAGCCATAGGCGCCCCCCGCGCGGCTCGCATTGACCGTCAGGCATACGCCTGTGTGCTGTTCCCGGCAGCATCTGCATCGCCCACAGGCGACGTTGAAGGGAACGGAGACCAGATCGCCTTTGCGAACCATCTCGACATCCGATCCGGTTTCGATGACTTCGCCGGTGATTTCGTGGCCGAGGACCAGCCCGGACGGCGCTGTTGTGCGGCCTCGAACCATATGCTGGTCGGAGCCGCAGATATTGGTGGAGACGACCTTGAGAATGACGCCGTGGTCAATCTTCCGGCCATCGGGTGTTTCCATTCTGGGGTCATCAATCCGCTGGACTTCAACATGATTGGGGCCGAGATAAACGACCCCTCTGTTTTCGTCAGACATGGCTTCTCTCCAGGTTCGGGCAGCGGCCATCCCTTGCGGCCAGGGTCGCCCGGCACGACGAAATGTTGTCGTACAGGGCACTCAACGTTCGCCATGCTTTCTGGAACCGTAACATAGGGCTACAGAAGCGCCTCTCGCTCGAACGTGATGGGAATTCCTGTCTTTTGTCTGTGGCTACCTTCTGAGCCGGATGATTTGTGAACTCAGGGGGCGACCAACTGGTCAAGCCAGACTTGAAGCCGCCCATGGAAGCCCACTACCCTGTGACCCATCTGTAGGCACGGCTGTGCCAACTGAACGAGCGACAGAGGGGTTTATGGAAAATCACGTCAATACATTGTGGGGACAGTTTTATGGCTGGCTTCCCACTCTTCTGAGTTATGTCGGGCAGCTTGTTCTGGCGATTATCGTGTTGCTGGTGGGCTGGTCCATCATCAATATGATCACGCGCGGAATGGGCCGCATGATGGCCGCCAGCAACATCGAGCCCACCCTGCGGGGCTTCCTGCTCAGTGTCGTCGGGTTGTTGCTTAAGGCGCTTCTTCTCATCAGCGTTGCCTCGATGGTGGGGATCGCTACGACGTCCTTCGTCGCTGTTCTGGGTGCGGCTGGCCTGGCTGTTGGCATGGCGCTTCAGGGCAGTCTTGCCAACTTTGCGGGTGGCGTGCTGATCCTGCTGTTCCGTCCATTCAAGGTGGGTGATTCCATTACGGCAGCGGGCAACACGGGAACTGTTGTTTCAATCGAGATGTTCCGCACCGTGCTGCAGGACGCAACCAATGACATCGTTTATGTGCCGAACGGAACGCTTTCGAACAATGTCGTCATCAACAGCTCGCAGTCAGAGCGGCTTCTGGCGTCGGTCAGTCTGCTGATTGATTATAACGATGATATCGACAAGGCTCGTGCACTGCTTCTGGGGCTGTTTGAAAATGATGCTCTGGTTCTGAAGACGCCCGCGCCATCCGTTTCGTTCCTGCCGCGTCCGGCCAATATCGCCGTTACGCTTGGCTTCTGGTGCGCGCCGGGCAACGTAACGCCGCTGGTTGCCAAGTACTCTGAAGCATCCATTCAGGCGCTGAAGAAAGAAGGCTTCCGTCTGGGCGTTACGGCCCGCACTGCGGCCTGACCTTTTCGCGGTTTGGCCAGGGTTATGCTGGGCAGGCCGCGTTATGGTCTTTCAAGCGTGTTCAATGAAGAATGCAGTGCAGTTGTTCCCGTAAGGAAAACTCACTCGGTTTAAAACGGCGATTTCTGAGATTGGTGGTGGACCCGACGCGATTCGAACGCGTGACCTTTGCCTTCGGAGGGCAACGCTCTATCCAGCTGAGCTACGGGTCCGTCGGGTCTCCAATAGACGGTTCAGGATAGGCTTGCCAAGCCCTTAGTAGAATTTTGTTTGTTCAAGGTTGCGCTGTGGCTTTCCAGAGAGCTGCTGCCACGTCTCCGCCAGATGGGAGGGCGCTTTCAGGCGTCAAAATCCATGAGGTGACGTCCTGTGCTGTAATCCGTTTATCCCGGCTCATCAGGTGGTGGGCCGTCGGAAATTCGTCCAGTCGTACTGAGCTGGGAAGGCGTTTCAACAAACGTGCTGTGTAAGGCGGAAGAACAAACTGGTCCCGACCGCCGAAAATCATAAGCATGGGCGTTCTGACCCGTGGTGCGTCATTAAAAGCCTTTGCCATGAGGTGGGTCAGGCCAAAAAGCGGATGAATGGTCGAACTATGCTGGGTCAGCGGGTCAAAATACATGCGTCGCAGGGCACGGATGTTATCGCTCGCAACGCGCTCTCCGGGAACGGCTGATCCATCCAGTTTCCAGCGAGGCGCGACTGTATCGAGGCCATCCAGAACGGTCTGCCAGGGCTCACCGAGTTTCATGATGGCTGGTGCGAGAAGAATGGTTCCGGACAGTTCTGGTGGCGGCTCGGTCGCAAGGAGCAGGGCGACGGCTCCGCCCATGCTCTCGCCCATGACATAGAGAGGCACGCCGGGGTAACGCCTGCGGAGCCACGTAAGCTCTTCTCGTGTGTCCTGAACCATGCGCGCCGTGCTGCTCCAGCCACCTGCGTCCTGTGTAGCGCCGAACCCGCGCTGGTCTGGGGAGACGATTTCGATACCGGCAGCGCTCAGGGGTAGTGCAAAGAATTCCCACGCATCCCGGCTGTCTCCGAAGCCATGAAGCGCCAGAATAACGGCCTTCAAGGGGTGGGCTGCGGGATAAATTCTTAAAGGAATGCGAGCACCATCCGACATGCTAAGCGTCACATCCGGGGGGATGAGGGCTGTTTCTTTCGCTGTCGGATGCAGGTCAGGCATTGGCCGGTGCGTGCAGGCACCGAGAAGCAGCGTGCACGCCGCAAAGCAGACCAAGGTGCAGGAAAGACGCCAGAGGCGGTTTGAAACGGATGGGAATGAGCCTATCATCGCGAAGATTTTAGAACGTCCGGCCCTTCCGGGCGAGAAGGGAGATATTCGTGCCGTCTGAAACGCCTCATCTGGTTCTGATTGACGGGTCCGGCTTCATTTTCCGTGCTTTCCACGCCCTCCCGCCCATGACGAGCCCGGAAGGCGTGCCGGTCAACGCGGTTTATGGCTTCACGAATATGCTGACCCGCCTCCTGCGCGATCATGTCGGCACGCATCTGGCCGTTATTTTCGATGCCGGTCGTCAGACGTTCCGGAACGAGATTTATCCTCAATACAAGGCGCATCGTCCCGAGCCACCGGAAGATCTGCGCCCGCAGTTCGGACTGATCCGGGATGCGACAGCGGCGTTCAATGTGCCGTCGATTGAACTGGCTGGCTGGGAAGCAGACGATCTGATCGCGAGCTATGCCAAAGCTGTTGTGGCGCAGGGTGGACGGTGCACGATCATCTCATCAGACAAGGATCTGATGCAGTTGATCTGCCCTGGTGTCGAACTGATGGACCCGATGAAGCAGAAGCCGATTCGGGAAGCTGAGGTTGAGGCCAAGTTCGGTGTGCGGCCAGATCAGGTTGTCGATGTTCAGGCCCTGATGGGGGATTCTACCGATAACGTGCCGGGTGTGCCGGGCATCGGCGCCAAGGGCGCGGCCCAGCTCATTAATGAATATGGGACGCTGGAAAAGGTTCTGGATGCTGCGGAGGGCATGAAAGCCTCCAAGCGCCGCCAGAACCTGATTGAATTTGCGGATGCCGCCCGGATGTCTCGCAAGCTGGTTCTGCTGGCCGACGATGTGCCGTTGCCTCAGCCGATTGAGGAACTGGGGTGCCGTGAGCCGGTTCAGGAAACGCTCCGGGACTGGCTCGACACGATGGGCTTTCATTCCACAATCCAGCGGATGGGCCTCGGGTTGGCGGCAAAGCCAAGGCCCACGCCTCGTCCCAAGGCAGCGCCAGCGGAGGGTGAGGCGCCGACAGTGACGCTCTCTGAAGCGTCTTATGGACCGTATGAAACGGTTACAGATTTCGAGACGCTGGATCGGTGGATTGCCGAGGCGCGGGCCGCCGGATTTGTGGCTGTGGATACGGAAACGGACAGTCTCAATGCGCGTCAGGCCAATATGGTCGGGCTGTCGCTCTCTGTTGCGCCGGGCAAGGCCTGTTATGTGCCGTTCCTGCATGAAGGCAAGCGGGATCTGTTGCAGGATGGGGCGGACGATCAGCCGACCGATCAGCAGCTCGATCGTGCGGAAACACTGAAGCGTCTTGCGCCTCTGATGCGGGATGCGTCTGTTCTGAAAATCTTCCAGAACACGAAATATGATCTGACGGTGTTCCGCAAGGCTGGACTGCCTGAAATAACGCCGATCGACGATACGATGCTCATTTCCTATGCACAGTCTGCGGGAGAGCACGGGCAGGGCATGGATGAGTTGTCGCAGCTTCATCTGGGTCATACGCCGATTACTTATGATTCCGTGACGGGAACGGGGCGCAAGCGCATTCCGTTTGCCGAAGTTCCGCTGGATCAGGCGACCGCGTATGCGGCGGAAGATGCCGATGTCACGCTGCGGTTGTGGCAGGTTCTTCGTCCTCAGTTACGTATTCGTCAGTCGCTGGCCCTCTATGAAGAAATTGAGCGACCTTTGATTGAAGTCCTGACGGATATGGAAGACGTCGGGATCAAGGTGGATGCCGTTGAACTGCGGCGCATGTCGGCCGATTTTGAAACGCGTATGGCGGTGATCGAGAAGGATATTCACGAGCAGGTTGGGCGCAGTTTCAACGTGGGTTCGCCCAAGCAGCTTGGTGAGATCCTGTTCGATGAAATGGAGCTTCCGGGCGGGAAACGCACCAAGAGCGGCTCTTGGGGAACGGATTCCTCTGTCCTTGAGGGACTGGCGGAGCAGGGGCATGACCTGCCGCAGAAAATCCTGTCCTGGCGTCAGTTGGCCAAGCTGAAATCGACTTATGCCGATGCGCTGGTTGAGCAGATGGATCAGGGGACGCAGCGCGTTCATACGTCCTTCCAGATGGCCATTACGACCACCGGGCGTCTCTCTTCCAATGAGCCGAACCTTCAGAATATTCCGATCCGTACGGAAGAAGGCGCGCTGATCCGTAAGGCTTTCGTGGCGGCTCCGGGGCATGTTCTGGTGTCTGCGGATTACAGCCAGATCGAACTGCGGCTTCTGGCCCATGTGGCGAAGATCGAGCCGTTGTTGGAGGCGTTCCATCTGGGGCAGGACATTCATGCCCGCACGGCGTCCGAAGTGTTTGGTATTCCCATCGAAGGCATGGACCCGCTGACTCGTCGCCGGGCCAAGGCCATCAACTTCGGCATTATTTACGGTATTTCAGCGTTCGGTCTGGGGCGCCAACTTCAGATTTCGCCGGGTGAAGCACGCTCTTACATTGATGCGTATTTTGCCCGCTATCCTGGTATTCGCGCCTACATGGAGCGCACCAAGGAAGAGGCGAAGGAGCATGGGTACGTTCTGACGCCGTTTGGTCGCCGCTGCTATGTGCCCGGCATCAAGGACAAGAATGGCGCTCGTCGGTCCTATGCCGAACGTCAGGCGATCAACGCGCCGCTTCAGGGGGGGGCTGCTGACATCATCAAGCGGGCTATGGTGCGGCTGGCGAGAAAGCTGCCTGAGACGGGCCTGAAAGCGCAGATGCTGCTTCAGGTGCATGATGAACTGCTCTTCGAAGTTCAGGAGCAGGATGCACAGGCATTGGCGGATTTCGTCCGTCAGGAAATGGGAAGTGCTGCCAAGCTGGATGTGGCACTTGAGGTTGAAACCGGTATTGGCCCGAGCTGGGCTGACGCACACTGAGAGACTGAACGACCATGGAAACCCAACACGAACGCCGCAAGCGGATCAGCAATCGCATCATCTGGGGGGTGCTGGCAGTTGCGGCAGTTCTGGCCGGGGTCGGCTTCCAGTTAGCCTCTCATGGTGGACCGGGGCTGCTGGTACAGTCCAACGGAAATGAAGTGGGCGGTAGCTTCCGTCTTGATTCCCTTGGGGAAAGCACGGTCACGGAAGGGGACTTCCACGGAACCTGGGTTCTGGTGTGGTTCTTTGACACCAACTGCCCGGAAGATCGCTGCCAGCCGGTGCTGAAAAGCATGGAGCAGGCGTATCAGGCCCTTCATGCACAAGGCATCCGTGTCTCTCCGCTTGCGGTGTCTCTGGACCCGTTTGATGAAAACGAAGCCCTCAGAAACTACGTCATTCCGGTCGCTCCCCATGTGATGCCGTTCACGGGTACGCCGAACATGATTAAGGCCATGACCGCTGAGTATCATGCCCCGGATCAGAAAGAGGGTGACCATTACGTTCCGGCCCCGCGGATCGTTATCATGGATCCAAGTGCCCGCTATGCTGGTACAATCGATGCGACTGGCGATGCAGATGCGTTGATTGCCCGCCTTCGTCAGCTATCAAAGCGCTAAATGGCAATGCGTGTCCCGGCCTTTCTCCTCGCTCTTGCACTTGGCGTGGCCGGGACGGCGTTTGCTCAGGAGCAGACACCTCCTGACTGGGATGGGCAGACGCTGGGCAGCCCGCATAGAGGTGGAACGCTTCGACTCACCGCTGATGGTCCCGGTGGGACATTAGACCCGCAGGTTAATTACGGCACGCAGTACATGCAGGTGTTCGTCAATATGTACGATCCCCTGCTGACGTTCAGAGAGGCGCGTGGCCCTACCGGGCTGGAGGTCGTTCCCGATCTTGCGGACGCCATGCCGACTATCAGCCCTGATGGGCTGACATGGACACTTCATTTACGGTCCGGTCTAAAATTTTCGGATGGATCGCCGGTTCGTGTTGAGGACGTAGTCGCGTCTTTTCGTCGGATCTATCGGGTCGGCAGCCCGACGGCGGCCTCATTTTACGGTGGGATTGTCGGTGCGAAAGAGTGCCTGGATGCGCCGGACCACTGCACGTTGCCGGGTGTGGAAGGGCGCCCAGATGGAACAATCGTGTTTCATCTGGCTCATCCGGATGGAGAGTTTCTCTACAAGCTTGCGTTCCCTCATGCGGTTATTTTGCCTGCGTCAGTGTCTGTACACGATGTGGGGAATGAGACCGTGCCGGGCACAGGGCCTTATCGGATCACGCATTACGATCCCGAGCATGGCATTGTGCTGGAACGAAACTCCTACTTTCATGTCTGGAACCCACAGGCCCAGACAGACGGGTTTGCTGACCGGATCGAGTATAATTTTGGTCTCTCTGACGAGGCGCAGATCACTGCGGTCGAACAGGGCCAATATGACTGGATGCTCGATGCCAAGCCCTCTGACCGACTGGGTGAGCTCGGCGCGAAATACACCTCGCAGGTTCATATCGAGCCGCTGCTGGGGCTGTATTATCTGGCCATGAATGTGCACGAAAAGCCGTTCACAGATCAGCGGGTTCGTCAGGCTGTCAGTATGGCTGTGAACCGACATGCCATGACCATTTTGTTCGGAGGTGGAGCGATTTCCGAACCTCTCTGCCAGATGGTTCCACACGGCATTCCAGGCGCTGACCTTGGTCTTTCGTGCCCACAGGACCTGGAGAGAGCCAGAAAGCTTGTGCGTGAAGCCGGTGAAGAGGGGGCGACCGTAACGCTGGTGGTTCCCAACCGGGCCGTTGAACTTGGAATGGGAACATATCTGCGAAATGTACTTCAGCAGATCGGTTTCAAGGCACAGCTCCGTCCCATAACAGCTGGACTGGCAGAGTCCTACGAACAGAATACAGCCAACCATGTGCAGATTAGTCTGTCTTACTGGTTCGCAGATTATCCCTCAGCATCGACGTTTCTTGATGATCTGTTTGGATGCGATAATTACCATCCGAATTCAGCGATTTCCCCGAATTTTACCGGCTTTTGTGACCAGCATGTTCAGTCTCTTTTTGAGCGTGCCAAAATCCAGACAGATCCAGCTTTAGCAGCACCGATCTGGCAGGACGCTGGCCATGAGATCATGAGGCAAATGCCCGGTGCCCCCATGATCCAGATGAAGACAATTGATTTTGTGTCCAAGAGGCTTGGGAATTACTACTCGACGCTTCTCAGCCACATGCTGTTCTCTCACGTGTGGGTAAAGTAAGGCCGCATGTCGGATTAAGTCTGCTGATATTGCAGGATGCAGAATTTTTCCCAGTCCATGACATGAGAGACGGGTGCAACTGTTCCATCCGGACGCGCAGAGAGATGCCCGTTTTCGGTGTGGATCGAGAAGCAGAGACCATCCTGCTGGATCTGGCAGGCTAATGGGATAAGTCCTGCGGGTGTAAAGGCGTAAAGACCATCTTCATTCAGGATGACAGGTGCGCCACGCTCTGGAATATGGCGCTTGGTTTGCAGGAAAGCTTTTTCGGCAATGTCGTAACACAGCAATTCACCGGTCCAGGTTAGGACATAGGAAGGGGTGAAAACCTGACGGTAATTTCCCCCGAGTTGACGAAATAGCTGTGTCGCCTCCGTAGAATGACCAGCACGGGCAAGGTCAGCGGCCAAAGTACGCATGTCAGCGTCATGATGGCGCATGAACTGATCGAGGATATCCCGATTGGCGGGGTGGTCAGAGGTTAGTAAGCGAAAAACCCAGAGTGGACTTTTTCTCTGAGCATATCGAAGAATTCTGAAAATATTTTCAGGGGCATTTCTGCGAGTGCGTGCTGCAATACGGCGGATTGCGGTGGGATTGTCTAGGTTGCTCACGAGTTTTTGGAAAATCTTCGTGCCTTTGAGACGTGCGGTCACCATATGGCCTGCGTGACAGACGGGAACAGAAAACGCAGGGGTCTTTTGTTGTATAAGTTTTACTTCTTCGGCGTCGGGTTTTTCATACGGATCAAAGAAAACATAAGTTTTTCCATGAGTGTCTTCGGTCTGAATGCCCATGGATTTGAGTATTGGTTGGAAAAAATTCTGGAAGTGGGAGTGATGACTGACTTCGCTTTTATCAATGCTCCATTGTGGGGCCATGGAAATGACATAGTCAAAATTAAATAGTCTGGAATATTTAATAACAGCATAGGCTCCCATGGATACGCCGTATCCCAGAAGAGAAATATCCTGTGTGTGCAAAGTTTGCTTTCTAGCCTTGATCCAGTGAAGAGCTGCACCGAACGCTTGCAGATAATCTCCGTCCCTGTACCAGCAGTCATGCTTGGCAATAATTCCTACCCAAGGAAGATCGAGTTTTTTTGCAAGTGAATATCCAAAGAATGTACCGTCGTGTCTTTCGGGAGCGCCTACGCCGGTAAAGCTGGTAACAATAATATTTTTTTCGTCAGTACCTTCCAATGCACGAACAATGTAATGATCGCCTTCATATATTGTGCTCATAAAAGTTCTTCTTCGCAGATGTGCAGGAAGGCTCGAAAATTAATGCCGAACCATGGCGCGTGATAGATTAAATTGAATTCGGATCATATATTCACAAATTTTCAGCCATGTTAAGGGATAGGCATGAGATGACTGTCCGAGAGAAAGAATAAATCATCATGGGAAAAAAGACCGCTGTTCTCTTCAAGTGCCATAACTGGGATGCAGTCATCCAGCGGTCTTACGAGCGCTGCAAAAAAAAATCTAACAAATCAGATTTTTATATACTTTACGACAATTCAAGGGGAACAGTAGAAATCCCCGAGCATATACAGGAAGTAGAAAATATATTTCTTGCTCCTTATTCCGAAGTGGAAAGCCTTGGGCTCGCCTGGGGTACAGAAATAGGAAATTATGGTGGATATTGGTACAATGGAGATTACCACCAAAACCTGTTTATTTTAAATCATAACGAATACGATTATATATGTTCAATTGAAAATGATGTCGCGGTTTTAAATGATCTCGACAGCATCTTCGATGATATGGCAGCGAGAAATATTGATGCTGTCTATAAGCATGTTGAAGCTGAAAATCATGCGTGGGCTCATTCTGGTAGTTGTGAGGGATATTACGATCTCTCTCAACATGTCCATAAAGGGTTATTCTGTATCTCGTTCTTTTCGAGAAGAGCAGCCTTGCTCATTCTGAAGAGACGGTTGGAAATGTCCTTTCTTAAGAAGGAAAAAGGCCTACTGACGTGGCCAATTGGCGAAGCCGTCATGTCGCATGAAATTATCAGTGCAGGTATGCGAACAGAAGAACTCGCGCACTACTGCGATAGTTTAAGGCAGTATGATTGGGCGCCGGTTTATCTTGAAAAAGAAATCATAAACGAAACAGAAAAAACGTTTATTCATCCAGTTACAGAGATGAATGAAAAATTTATTGTGTCTAATTTTGTACAAGATTACCATTGTATGATTTCGGAAGAAGAGATCAGTAATGGGATTTCGCGAAATAGATCTCGGAGGATTAACGATTTTGAAGTCTATTCACGACTTTTCCATTGCCCTCGGATCTATAATAATCCGGTTTTGCGCGAGGATGTTGTTGATGATGCGCGTGAGCTTCTCACGGGGATTGATTTCGATCTGGCGTCCGAAGGAATGTCGCCAGATTTAACTCAGGCTCTTACCCAGGTTTACTCTGAGTTTCCCGAAAGAGTTTTCGCATCTCTGCCAAGTTACGAACGAAGCCACTCAATGTTCTTCGATCACGGGGTAGCATTGCCGATTTCGCTTGGGGAGAGTGGGGCATACACTCTTGTTCTGGCTGCGCGTGATCCTGATTTAACATCCCATTTTGATGTTAAGGGAAAGGACGTAGCATCCAGCTTCGAAATCATGCCCGTCAGCTTTCTGCTGCAGAAAGGCGAACTCCGTTTTTACGCGGTAAATTTCCCTGCAGAATGCACCGAATTTGTGGTGGAGCAGAAAGGCCCGCATGGGTTCTGGTTGAACTTTATAAAAATTCTTCCAACAACCGATGCGCTGCGAGCCCTTTCCACATCCTGATGCCCGAAGAAACAGAAAGCCTGTTTCTTGAGCAGGCTTTCTAGAGGCCGATATCGGTCCGGAAGATCTTGTCTTCCCATTGAACGGCTGAGGCACCCTCATAGGCAAGGCGGCGTGCCTCTTCCGGGGTGCTTGCTTTGGCACAAACGGTCAGGACGCGCCCGCCATCAGCGACAAGTACTCCATCGACCAGTTTTGTGCCGGCATGGAAAACTGACACGCCCGGCACAGCTTCAGCGCGTTCGATACCTGTGATGCGCCCTCCCTTCTTTGGGGCATCCGGATAGCCATTGGCGGCCAGCACCAGAGAAATGGAAGCCTCATCCGAAAATTCGGCAGCAGCATGTTCAAGATTGCCATCAGCAAGCGCTGCGAGAATGGGGAGCAGGTCTGACTTCAGGCGGATCAACAGTGCCTGTGCTTCAGGGTCCCCGAACCGGACGTTATATTCAATCAGTTTCGGACCTTCGTTGGTCAGCATCAGCCCTGCAAAGATCACACCGCGGAAAGGTGTTCCCCGGCGAACCATTTCTGCCAGCATCGGGCGAACGCTGAGATCAAGGGCTTTTTCCTGAGCTGCTCGGTCAAAA
The DNA here is from genome assembly GCF_018812105.1 of Gluconobacter sp. P1D12_c. NCBI lineage: Bacteria > Pseudomonadati > Pseudomonadota > Alphaproteobacteria > Acetobacterales > Acetobacteraceae > Gluconobacter > Gluconobacter sp. P1D12_c. Next base: position 373,893 of record NZ_JACSIQ010000001.1, on the reverse strand, counting down.
GCTGGTGGTGGAGAAATAGCGCCCATGCCACCCGTATTGGGGCCTGTATCGCCGTCTCCGAGGCGTTTGTGGTCTCGCGCGGCACCGATCAGAACGGCTTTTTCGTCAGAGCAGAATGCGAAAAGGGAGACTTCTTCGCCCACAAGGCATTCTTCAATCACAAGCGGCATGCCCAGCTTGCAAATGGCATCTTCTGCCTCGTCTACGCTCAACGCTACGACGACGCCTTTACCGGCGGCTAGTCCATCTGCTTTCACCACGATCGGTGCGCCGCGTCGGCGCACAAATTCAAGGGCAGGAGCCTCTTCTTCAAAGCGCTCCCATTTTGCAGTTGGAATGGCTGCGGCGTCTGCCACTTCTTTGGTGAAGGCCTTGCTACCCTCCAGCAGAGCTGCCGCCTTGGTCGGGCCAGCACATGGAATGCCAGCGTCCGCACAGGCATCAGCAAGGCCTGCGACCAAAGGGGCTTCAGGTCCGGGGACGATCAGATCAATTTTCTGCTCTTTTGCAAAGGCAACAAGACCAGCGACGTCATCAACCTTGAGGGGAACCAAGGTGGCCAAAGACGCCATGCCAGGATTGCCAGGCGCCGCATAAAGGGCCGTAAGACTGGGCGAGCGCGCCAGACATGTTGCCAGGGCGTGTTCGCGCCCTCCGGAACCGACCAGCAAAACGCGCATTCCGCTCTCCCTTTTTCATCTGCGGGTCCCTGAGATCAGGGCTTCGTCTGACGGCGTGCGTAGCATAGACTGGCGCCATGATGGAGAGTGATGCCGCGTCTGCACGCGGGAATGTGCCGCAATATTCAGTTTCCGAGATTTCCGGAGCCATCAAGCGCACGCTTGAGACCGGATTCGGGCGTGTTCGTGTGCGCGGTGAGGTGACGGAACTCAAGCGTTACCCGTCCGGACATATTTATCTGTCCCTGAAGGATGAGGGCGGAAAGATCTCTGGCGTCATCTGGCGCGGAACCGTGTCCCGGCTTGGTATGGCGCCTGAGAACGGTAATGAAGTCATCGCGACGGGGAAGGTCTCGTCCTACGGCGAGCGCTCCAGCTATCAGCTCATCATTGATCGGATGGAATTCGCAGGTGAGGGAGCTCTGCTCGCCAATATTGAGCGCCTGCGTCGCAAACTGCTTGATGAGGGACTGTTCGAAGCCGATCGTAAGAAACCCATTCCGTTTCTGCCATCGCTTGTCGGTGTCGTGACGTCACGGTCCGGGGCGGTTCTTCATGATATCCGTACGACCATTGAACGTCGCTTTCCCCGGGATGTGTTGTTGTGGCCCGTTGCCGTGCAGGGAGAGGGGGCCGCGGCCCAAATCGCTGCGGCTATTGACGGTATGGCACAAAGGGCTCGTCGCCCGGATGTTCTGATTGTGGCCCGTGGTGGTGGCTCTCTTGAAGATCTTATGGCCTTCAATGATGAGCGTGTTTTACGTGCCGTCGCAGCCTGTCCCATCCCGGTTATTTCTGCTGTGGGTCACGAGACAGACACCACACTGATCGATCTTGTTTCAGATCGTCGTGCACCGACGCCAACGGCCGCAGCAGAAATGGCTGTGCCCTTGCGCTCTGAACTGGTCGCAGATCTGGCACATCGGACGGCCCGTCTGGCAGGTGGTTTGAGCCGCATCATGCAGACATCCCGGGCAAGGCTGGAGCAGGCTACATCGCGACTGCCAGATCTGCCGTCTCTTCTTGAGACTGCACGCATGCGTTTGGATGACCGGAGCCAGCGCCTTGATCTTGCTCTTCCAGCCTTTGTCATGCGCGCAAGAAGCCGTCTGGATGCTCCGGTACGGCAACTGCCGTCGCCGGAGCTGATTGTCAGCCGGGCCAGGGCCGCCCTGACGGCGCCCTCAAGGCAACTTCCGTCACCACGATTGCTGATCGAACGGCGACAGAGCGCTCTTCGTGCGTCAGAGACTGCTCTTGTCACGGCCTGGCAGCGCGCGTCCCAACTGTTCCACCTTCGGGTAGAACGACAGAGACTGTCTCCTGAGGCTCTTAAGAGCGCCATCCGGCTTCAGAAAGCGCGTCTTGATGGGTTGGGAAGTCATCTGGAAGCGGTCTCCCCGAGGGCGATCCTCAGTCGGGGATATGTGCTCGTTCAGGATAGCAAAGGGCGTCCCGTGACCCATTCGGACGCGGAACCTTTGAACGGACGTGTGGTTCTGTCTTTCGCTGACGGCCAACGTGGGGCAAAACTCGATACCCTTCTTACGTCCCAGGCCGATCTGGGTCTTTAATGGTGAAGTGTCCGGGCGTGGCCCGGTTTGTGATCCGGAGTTCACATGCGTTCGTTCTGGTTGAGCCTTGTTGTCCTGCCTCTTCTGGCAGCTTGTGCGGAGCAGCCTTCCGCCCCATCTTCCAGCGCGGACGTGCAGGCTCGCGCCCAGAAGATTCCTCCGCAGGATTTTGCTCCGGGATTGGCCGAAGAAGCTCCGGCGGATGGTCATAAGGTGCTTCTGAATGACCCGTCTGCGGCGTCAAATACGCCGCTTTGCGGGACAGCGCAGCGTGAAGCCAATCAGGCAGGATCAGCGCTTTATGCGCAGGGTTTGGCCACCACAACGTCGTCCTGCCCGCAGAATGCGTGTTTTGAACCTTTGACGGGAACGTTCATTGCGGCAAACGGCAACAAGAGCGTCTGCCGGTAAAAGTTTTCCTGGCAGATTGAGCTGGCGCATTTCCCTATCATCTTCAGTGCTTTAAAGTAGATCTCACGAAAGAGTGAGGTTTGATATGACTGATGAGCTGAAATGTCCCAAATGTGGGTCGGAGCATGTTTATCCGGATGGGACCCTGTGGGTCTGTCCGGACTGCGGCAATGAATGGAACCCGGAAGAGGGCGGTCAGGCCGACGCTGGCGACGCATCTGCGGAAATCAAAGATGCCAATGGCAATGTTCTTGTAGATGGTGACAGCGTTACTGTTGTGAAGGACCTGAAGGTCAAAGGATCTTCGCTGGTTGTGAAAAGCGGTAGCAAGGTCAAGAATATTCGTCTTGTTGATGCGACGGACGGGCATAATATTGCCTGTAAGATCGCGGGAATTGGCGCAATGAACCTGAAGTCTGAATTCGTAAAAAAATCCTGACGGGTTACGCCATTTAGTTACATCGTGTGTGCTTTCATCAGCCTTCGTGAGGTCTCCTTGCGAAGGCTGATGCAGTTCTGGGGCATACGCCGTTCGGCAAATACAGGGGATGTAGGCATGTATGTCATTCTTGGCGGGACGGGCCATGTCGGCCGCGCTGTTGCACAGACTGTTCTGGCGGCTGGGCATGATGTCACGGTAGTAACCCGGCAGGTGGTTGCGGCCTCTGAACAACGCCATGACGGCGTAGATTATGCGGCAGTAGATGTGAACGACACCGATACTCTGAGGGCGCTTTTTCAGAGGGCGCAACGCGTGTTCGTCCTCAATCCCCCTGCTGCAGTGTCTGGTAATACGGATGTGGAAGAACGCAAGACCGTATGCTCCATTTTGAAAGCACTGCGGGGCGTTGCTCTGGAAAAGGTCGTCGTGCAATCCACCTATGGCGTGCAGCCTGGTGAGCACTGTGGCGATCTCGGCGTTTTGTATGAGCTGGAACAGGGTGCGCAGGCCCTGAACGTTCCGGTGTGTATTGTCCGCGCAGCCTATTACATGAGCAACTGGGCAGGGGCGATAAGCGCTGCAAAAGCAACAGGAGTGCTACAGACATTTCTGCCGCCAACACAGGCGTTTCCCATGGTCGCTCCAGAAGACGTTGGAAGCCTGGCAGGTCAGTTACTGATGTCTGACGTCGAAGAGAGGGGTATCCACAATATTGAGGGGCCGGAGAGCTATACGCCTTCAGATGTTGCTGCTGTCCTTTCCAGACTGGTTGGACGCGCCGTCCAAGTGCAGGTTATTCCCCAGGAGAGGTGGTATGAGGCCTATCGCGGAAATGGTTTCTCGAAAGAAGCCGCGCAGTCTTATGCGAACATGACCGGGCTCTTTGTTCATCAACATTATGACCGCCCCGCAGACCCCGTGCGGGGCTCCACAAGCCTTGAAGTTTGCCTGAAGCGTTACGCATGAACCGGGCATAAAAAAAGCCGACCGGGAAATATCCGGTCGGCTTTTTGTTGGGGTGAGAAGCGGGTGTTACCGCTTCCACCAGCCCATGCGACGCGTCACCGGTGGCAACTCGTCAATGTTGATGGGCTGTAGCGTGTTTCCATCATCTGCTGCGGCATCGTCGGCTTTGACAGCCTTGGTTGCGCGACGGGCGCGAGTACGCTTCGGCTTGGCGGTTGCCTCTTCCTCGGCGATAGGAGCCGAGGCCTCCGGAGCCATTGCTTCCACAACAACGTCGTCTGCCTTGGCTTCTGTAGCCTTGGTCGTGCGACGGGTGCGTGGGCGCTTTGGCTTTGCCGGAGCTTCCTCTTCCGTCGGAGCAGTCAGAGCAGCCACGACAACTTCTTCTGCCACTACCGGTGCCGCTGCTTCAGCCTTCACAGCCTTGGTGCTGCGGCGGCCTCTGGTGCGCTTTGGCTTTTCCTGTTCTGCAGCAATCGGCTCGGCAGCGATCTCGGCAACGTCAACTACCGGAGCGCTTTCGACAGAAAGGCGGGCAGGGGTTGCTGTGGATGTCTGAAGCGGGCGGGAAGCCTGCTCCATTTCAGCCTGTTCGATCACATCGAAAATATCGAAGCTTCCACCGAACGGATCAGCCGGCGTCGGGCCTGCATATCCACGCGAAACAGGCTGGCGTTCTTCCCGGCGGCGCTGGGAAGGCTGCTGAACCGGAGCGTGGCGTGCTGGCTTAGGTGCTTCTTCCTGGACGGACACCTTTTCCTGCACCGGGGCTTCTGCTGCGACTTCGTCTTCCTTCTGAACACGCTTGAAGCGCGTCCGACGACGACCCGGGATAAGACCGACTTCTTCGGTTTCATCGTCAGACCGGTGGACGGAAGGCTGTTCACCGTTTGGTTCGGCAGCATTGCCCTGAACGGTCTCGTTCTCGCCATTCTGATCACGGCGACCACGACGACGGCGACGACGACGACGACGGTTGCCGTTGTTGCCCTCTTCCTCATCGCCCGTGTTGACTTCGACGTCTTCACTCCGGGCAGGCAGTTCAGCTCGCGCTTCAACCGCGGCTGCCTGAGGTATGACAGGTGCCTCGTCCTCGATGATTTCGATCGTGCGGACGTTGTGAGGTGCAGCAATCTGAGCCGGTACTGGCTCTGGTGCCGGTGCAGCCGTCTGCGGACGGATGCGCTCGATACGCATGTCTGCTGCGGGCAGATCTTCTTCCGTGCGGAAGATCACGCGCATGCGGTGACGCTGCTCAATGTCAGACAGCCAGTCGCGCTTGTTGTTCAGAATGTAGAGGGCAATGTCCGATCCGATGTGAACATCGATTTCGGCAGCACGCTGGCGGGTGCCTTCTTCATCAATGGCACGCAGCACATGAAGAGCGGAGCTTTCTGTACCGCGAATGAAGCCAGTGCCCTGACAGTGCGGGCAAGGCGTCAGCAGTGATTCAGCGATGGATGGACGTAGGCGCTGGCGGGACATTTCGAGGAGGCCGAAATGAGAGATATGTCCGACCTGAATGCGCGCGCGATCAGTACGCAGGGATTCCTTAAGGCGCTTCTCGACCTGAGCGTTATGGCGACGGCTTTCCATGTCGATAAAGTCAATGACGACCAGGCCGGCCAGATCACGCAGGCGCAGCTGGCGTGCAACTTCTTCAGCAGCTTCAAGGTTCGTGCGGAGTGCCGTTTCCTCAATGTTGCGCTGGGACGTGGATTTACCGGAGTTCACGTCGATGGCGACAAGCGCTTCCGTCTGGTTGATAACCAGATAGCCACCAGACTTCAGGCGTGCGGTCGGGGAGAACATTGCATCCAGATGCCCTTCGACGTTGTAACGCGCAAAGAGGCTCTGCCCACGGTTCTGCCAGAGCTTCACCTTGCCAGCATTGTGCGGCATCAGCAGGCGCATGAACTCACGCGCACTTCTCCACGCAGATTCACCGTCGACCATGATGTCTTCGATGTCTTTGGAGAACAGGTCGCGAATGGCGCGCTTGATGAGGCTCGCTTCCTCGTAAACCAACGTTGGAGCAACGGAAGACAGGGCGTGTGAGCGAATGTCATCCCAGAGCTGAAGCAGGTATTCACAGTCGCGGATGATTTCCGGTCCTGGGCGTCCTGCACCTGCTGTCCGGACGATCATGGCCATCGTCTTGGGCAGGTTCAGCTCTGCAATGATGTCGCGCAGACGGCGGCGATCCGTGTCAGACGTAATCTTGCGAGAGACACCACCACCGCGCAGGGCGTTCGGCATCAGGACGCAATAACGGCCAGCGAGAGAGACGTAGGTGGTAAGGGCCGCACCCTTGTTGCCACGCTCTTCCTTCACGACCTGAACGAGCAGGACCTGACGGCGGCGAATGACTTCCTGAATCTTGTAGTTGCGCAGGAAGCGAGCCGTACGACGCGAAGCCGCGCTTTCCTCACCTGTGTCGTGCTCGCCACCAACGGTCTCCGGTGCGCGACGATCCTGGTTGTCGTTCTCTTCCGTCTCGTCAGAAGCAGGTTCTTCCTCACTGTCCGGAAGTTCGGCGCGCTGTTCAGACGCAACTTCTTCTTCCTGGATGGCCAGAAGCTTCTCGCGGTCGGCGACGGGGATCTGGAAGTAATCCGGGTGAATTTCGCTGAAGGCGAGGAAGCCGTGACGGTTTCCGCCGTATTCTACGAAAGCGGCCTGAAGGCTCGGCTCAACACGGATGACTTTGGCAAGGTAGATGTTGCCCTTGAGCTGTTTCTTGGACGATGTCTCGACGTCGTAATCTTCAACGCGGTCACCGTCCATGACCACAACACGCGTTTCTTCCGCGTGTGTGGTGTCGATAAGCATACGCTTGGTCATGGAAAACTGAACTCCACGATGCTCCAGTGTGGCGCTTTGGGCCAGAGGGAACACCTGATTGTACGGGGTGGAGGGGGCGGATCAGCCGGAATGCCAGACCGCGGGACGCATCTGGTCCCGTTTCGGTTAGGCTCCTGGCTGTGATCACGTCGCGTGACATTCGACCCCTGACAGACGTCCGGCCCATGGTCTGGTACCGGATGAAAACGCACTCCGGTCAGGTTGTGAGCCTGTGCCGGACTGAACTAATCCTGCCGGAGCAGCCCGATCAGGACATGGCGCAGAAAATGTCCGGCACATGTCAAACGATGGGGCGTCGCGGCTCGGACGATCGAGGCGGGAGCGTTGTGGGAAAAGGATAAAAGCCCACAAACGATCGGACCGCTCTCTTCAGGTCCTTGGCACACAGGATGACTTAAAGAAGAGCCGCTGGCAAGCAGGGCTTTTTCCGGCTCTCCAAAAGATGCTTTGCCTTGTTTCAGACATTGTCCTGTGTCTGTTATGATTGAAGGTCCAGATGATCGAAAAGACGCAGGGTAAACGGATGCTGACGCGACGCATGGTAATGGAAGGTCTTGCCTGCCTCTCCACGGTGGCTCCCCTGGGTGCCATTGCCCGGACCAGGCATCCGTCACCCCATTCCACATCCGCAAAGCCGCTTCAGGCACCAGCTGTTCATCGAAATGCGCCGCCGCCCAAACCGCTGGTCATGCTGGATCCCGGACATGGCGGGAAAGATCCTGGCGCAATCGGTATTTCCGGTACGTATGAGAAACATATTGCCGAAGCTGCGGCAACAGAACTGCGGCGCCAGCTTCTGGCATCCGGCCAGTACCGCGTGGCTATGACCCGTTCAGAAGACCATTTCATTCCCCTGGAAGGGCGCGTGGAAATGGCCCAGCAGCATCAGGCACATCTCTTTATCTCTATGCACGCCGATGCATTGCATGACCGCGATGTTCGCGGGGCGAGTGTCTATACGCTTTCCAGCGGAGCGTCTGACGCTCAGACAGCAGCGCTGGCTCAGCGGGAGAATAGTGCAGATCGGTTTGGTGGCCCTGCGTTTCATGGCATGTCTCCCGACGTCCAGCAGATCCTTTCCAGTCTGGTCTCTGAAGAAACTCGGCGCGGGTCTGCGCACATGGCATCCAGCGTTGTAGGCGCATTTCGTAGTCGCATAGGGCTACTGACGCATCCGTCACGTCATGCGGCTTTTGTGGTGTTGAAGTCTGCAGAAATACCGTCAGTTCTGGTGGAAATGGGGTTCATGTCCAACCGGCTGGATGAGGCTGCGTTACGGCAGGCTGTGCATCGCACGCAGGTTGCCAGCGCTATGAAAACTGCGGTTGATCGGTACTTTTCAACCCGCCCCGGTGTGATGACAGGTTGACCCTGAAAGAACGCAGGGCAGAGTTTTTAGTCATGTGGGTTGCGCATGACGAAAGAATCGGACATTTTCCGTGCCCATGACATTTCTTTCGATCCTCTCGCTTCGACTTATCGGCCCCTGAACGCCACATCAAGGCGGGCAGCGTTCCGTTGCGTTCAGGGGATGACAGACCAGAAAATTTCCTGACCAGCGAGATGATCAAGACATGACTTTCCAACACCCGTCCTTCGGTACAATTTCCGACGACCGCGTTATCATTTTCGATACGACGCTGCGTGACGGTGAACAGTCCCCCGGTTTCTCCATGAACCTCGAAGAGAAGCTCCGCATGGCTCATGCGTTGAGCGCTCTGGGCGTGGACGTTATTGAGGCAGGCTTTCCGGTCGCATCCAAGGACGACTTCGAGAGCGTGCGCAGCATTGCGGATGAAGTCCGTGGTTCCGTGATCTGCGGTCTGGCCCGGAGCGGTGGCAAGCGCGACATTGAATCCTGTGGTGAAGCCCTGAAGGGCGCTGAACGCTCCCGGATTCATAACTTCATTTCCACATCTCCACTGCACATGAAGTACAAGCTGCGGATGGAGCCGGAAACGGTTCTGGACATCATTGCGTCTGGCAATCAGAAGGCACGCCAGTACACGGACGACGTGGAATGGTCTGCTGAAGACGGGTCCCGTACGGACCCTGACTTCCTGTGCCGTTGTGTCGAGGTCGCCATTAAGAATGGTGCGAACACCATCAACATTCCTGACACCGTAGGTTTTGCAACGCCCGAAGAAATGCGACGTATTTTTGATATGCTGCGTGAACGGGTGCCGGGTGCGGATCAGGTAATCTTCTCCACCCATAACCATAATGATCTGGGCCTGGGTGTTGCGAATACGCTGGCCGCTGTCGAAGGCGGTGCCCGTCAGATCGAATGTACGATCAATGGCATTGGTGAGCGTGCTGGCAATGCTGCGCTGGAAGAAATTGTCATGGCGCTGCGGACGCGCCATGACCAGTACGGCAAAGTGACGGGCATCGAGACGCCGAAGCTGCTGGGCATGTCCCGGATGCTGGCGACGATCACGGGCTTCGACGTGCAGCCGAACAAGGCCATCGTTGGCCGGAACGCCTTCGCACATGAAAGCGGCATCCATCAGGATGGTGTTCTGAAGAACGCTGCCACCTATGAAATCATGACGCCGGAAAGCGTGGGTTGGAACAAGAGCTCGCTGGTGATGGGCAAGCATTCCGGCCGTGCGGCATTCCGCGACAAGCTGGCTCAGCTTGGCTACCCGCCGCTGGAAGACGAGGCTCTGAACGCTGCTTTTGCCCGGTTCAAAGATCTGGCTGACAGCAAGAAGGTCGTGTTCGATGACGATATCTGTGCACTGGTCGATGATGAAAGCCGCGACCACGAGCGCGTTCATCTGATTTCTCTGGAAGTTGCGTCCGGCACCAAGCAGAAGTCTCAGGTCAAGCTGGAAATCAGCGTTGATGGCGCCATCCAGTATGCGGCTGTCAGTGGAAATGGTCCGGTTGATGCCGCATTCCGTGCCATCGGGGAGGCATTCCCTCATTCAGCAGAGTTGGCGCTGTTCTCTGTGGCAAACGTCACGGAAGGAACGGACGCTCAGGCCCGCACCACGGTCCGTTTGCAGGAAAATGGTAAGCTCGTAGACGGTCAGGGTGCTGATGCCGATACGGTTGTGTCTGCTGTTCGTGCTTATATCCATGCTCTGAATAAGCTGCTCACCAAGCGTGAGCGGACCGAGCCTGAAGCACTCTAAGTTTCGAACGAACCATGAGAGATCATCAATAAACTAATTAATATAGTTTATTGATGATCTAGACAAAAATAACACGATTGATATTGTCTCCTTCTGAATTTGGAAGGGGCAGCTATGCCGCATTCGTGGCTTTATACGGCGTCGGGTCTTTTTGTAGGCTTTCTGGTGGGCATGACCGGAGTGGGGGGAGGGTCCCTCATGACGCCGCTGCTGATTCTGCTGTTTGGGGCAAAGCCTCAGTCAGCTGTCGGAACAGACCTGCTTTACGCAGCCGTTACGAAAATTGTTGGCACCGGCCTCAACCGCCATATGGGCGTTGTGAACTGGAAGATTGTTGGCTGGCAGATGGCGGGGAGTCTTCCGGCAGGTCTCCTGTGCCTGATTTTCCTGCACCATGCAGGGATGTCAGATGCTGCCTCCCGTCTGATTCAAGTTGTTCTCGGTGTAGCTCTGCTTCTGACGGCACCGGCAATTTTGCTGAAGCCGAGGCTCAGAACATGGGCTGAAGGGCGTAAGCCTCTGAGCAATACGGCCGAAACCGTTTTGACCGTTTTACTTGGTATTTTGTTGGGAACGCTGGTGACGCTGTCGTCAGTGGGCGCTGGGGCTGTCGGTATGGCTGCTCTGACGATGCTGTATCCGCGTCTGACAACACGAACGCTCGTTGCAACAGATATCGCGCACGCAGTGCCATTGACCCTGATTGCAGGGGGAGGTCACTGGTTGGAAGGGGCGGTTGATACTGCCGTGCTTCTCGCGTTGCTGATGGGATCCATCCCGGGAATTATTTTGGGAACGTTATGTGCGGGCAAATTGCATGAAGACACCCAGCGGTGGGTTCTGGGCATTCTGCTTGCTGTTATTGGTTTCCGGATGATTTAACATCCGGAAACCGTGAAACTCAGTAGCCGTAATTGCTCTGCTGAGGGTAGCCGCCGTTGTTATAGCCCTGCTGCTGAGGGTACGGGTTCTGGCAGTTCGTGTTGGGTGGGCACTGATACTGCTGTTGCTGCTGCGGATAGGTCGGGTACTGACCGTTCTGCTGCTGATAGCCCTGAGGGTAACCACCCTGCTGAGGATAACCATTCTGGTACCCACCCTGCTGGTAGCTCGGGCGATTAGGGGCGGTAACAGCACCGGTCGTCGCGCCGAGGGCGCCACCGGCAAGTGCACCAATTGCTGCACCGCGACCACCGCCAGCAAGTGCGCCGATGGCTGCGCCTGCACCACCACCCAGAAGACCACCGCCGAGCGCGCGGGATCCTGGGTCATAATTTCCCTGGCAACCGCCGAGGGAAAGAACGGTCGCAAAAGCTCCAATCAGGGCCACGCCCCGAACAGCAGAGCGGTCGATAACGGACCTCATGTCACAAATCCTTAGAGTTCATGGTCGCCAAGTCCGATGTCAGGCTCAGTAACCGTTCCGTGAACGCTGGCTTGGCGTGGTCGCCGCACCAACAGCAGCGCCTGTACCACCACCTGCAAGTGCGCCGATAGCCGCGCCACGTCCACCGCCAGCAAGTGCACCAATTGCTGCACCGGCGCCTGCGCCTACAAGCGCGCCAGAACCTGCACGGGCGCCACTGTCGTACGGGCTGCCGCAACCAGCAAGGGCAGCGCCACAAAGAGTCAGGACGGCGATCAGGCGAGGAGTCTTGGTGATGTTCATGTTTTTATGCCCTGTTCTGTTTGGTTTCTCCGAACTCCAGTCATCTTTCAGAAAGGAATGTCGGATAAGACCATGTAGTGGTAACGTGGAGAACGTGACTGAAGGGTGGCAGGATTGAGGCGCGGAAAGATTTTTTTCCATGTCCTGATGTCGCGTGATGAAAAGTTGTTCGTCATGAATGACATTATCCGAACTGTTACCCTTGCTGAACGGCCTTTGCATCGTTAAGTCCACCCGCGGGGAGCCCGCCCCACTTTACGATATATAATCTGTCTGCCGCACAGAGCCGCGCCAGGAGTTTTGGATGTTTTCTCGTCTGCTGGGTCTCATGTCTGCTGACATGGCGATCGACCTCGGCACTGCCAACACGCTCGTTTACGTTAAAGGCCGCGGCATCGTGCTCGATGAGCCGTCTGTGGTTGCCATCGCTGAAGTGCGCGGCAAAAAGCAGGTTCTGGCTGTTGGTAACGAAGCCAAGCAGATGGTCGGGCGTACGCCTGGCAACATCACTGCCATCCGTCCGCTGCGGGACGGCGTCATTGCGGACTTCGAAGTCGCGGAAGAAATGATCAAGCACTTCATTCGTAAAGTGCACAATCGCCGGGCTTTCGCGAGTCCGCAGATCATCATCTGCGTTCCTTCCGGTGCAACGGCTGTTGAACGTCGGGCCATTCAGGAAAGTGCCGAGAGCGCGGGTGCCCGCAAGGTCATGTTGATCGAAGAGCCGATGGCAGCCGCAATCGGTGCAGGCCTTCCGGTTACTGAACCGTCTGGCAGCATGATCGTGGATATTGGTGGCGGGACGACGGAAGTGGCCGTGATCTCGCTCGGTGGCATTGTCTATGCTCGTTCTGCCCGTGTTGGTGGAGACAAGATGGACGAGGCCATCATCTCCTACATCCGGAAGACCTATAATCTTCTCGTAGGCGAAAGCTCTGCCGAGCGTATCAAGATCGAGCTTGGCGCCGCCATGATGCCGGATGATCCATCCAATCCGGATGGCCCCATCACGGAAATCAAAGGCAGGGACCTGATCAACGGCGTGCCGCGTGAAGTGATGGTCAGCCAGGCCCAGATTGCCGAAAGTCTGGCAGAACCGGTCATGCAGATCGTGGATGCCGTGACGACAGCACTGGAAAATACGCCACCTGAACTGGCTGCCGATATCGTGGACAAGGGGATTGTCCTCTCCGGCGGTGGTGCGCTGCTGTACCGCCTCGATGAGGTTCTGCGTCTCTACACCGGGCTTCCTGTGACCGTGGCTGAGAATGCGCTGTCGTGTGTGGCGCTGGGAACGGGGCGTGCGCTCGAAGAAATGCGCCGTCTGCGCAGTGTTCTGAGCAGCATGTACTGAACCAGGACACAGTTCAGTGTTCTCCATCCACACTCGGCAGGTGTTCGCACGAGCAACTCTGCCGATCCTGATCCTCTTCGCAGTGGCACTGGTCCTGCTTGGGCTGGTTCGGCGGCCGGTAGTGGATGGGGCACGTCTGCAGGCTACCGATATTCTGGCGCCTGCTTATCAGGCTCTTGTTCTACCCCAGGCCAAACTGCGGGACTGGCTGGTGGATCTACGGGGTGCGACGGATCTTGCACGGGAGAACTCCCGTCTGCGAGATGAGAACCGTGCTCTGCGTCACTGGTATGATGTGGCTGTGGCTCTGGCAGCCGAAAATGGCCGCCTGAAGAATAGCCTTCACTGGATTCCGGAAAGTATCCCCCAGTACGTGACCGGCCGCGTTACGCGTGATGATGGTGGCCCCTACTCACGTGCTGTTCTGCTGGATGTTGGCAGCGGGCATCAGGTTCATATGGGCGATGTGGCGTTGGATTCGTCTGGGCTGTTAGGGCGTGTCACAGAGGTCGGACCTCACACGGTTCGTGTTCTGCTCATCAATGATGATGCCAGCCGAATTCCTGTTACGCTGGCGGCATCTCATGGAGATGCCATTATGGCCGGGGATGACACGGATACACCCCGACTGATTTATTACCCGCAGGACCACCATCCCATTGAAGGGGAACGTGTGGAGACGCGCGGGCAGAGCGCAATGCCTGCAGGCCTTCCGATTGGAACGGTTCATTACCTCGCTCCCAACCGGCCGGTTGTAATGCCGGACGCTGACTTGCGCCGTCTGGATATCGTGCGCGTCTTTGACTACGGTGACGATGGCGGCCAAGCCCCTGATGCGCCAGGGCGCGTCAAGATCCGGCGTCCTCCTTCAGAACCTGCGTTGCCGGGCGGATTGTCGTTTCCCAAATTGCCGGGAATGTCTGAACCTCTGGGGAAGGGAGGGCAATAATCGGATGGTTGCCGAAAACTCCACCCCCCATTTGCATTCTGCTGTTGAGCCGAAACAGACGCTCCGCCGACGGCTGGACATGTTTGTTCGTGCGGCCATGCCGTCGCTGTTCATCATTCTGGTTGCAGTTCTGCTGTCTGCGCCTTTTGGAATCCCCGGGCAGGCAGAACTACAGTTTGGCATCGCCATGTGTACAGTCTGGTTCTGGGCCTTTAGTCGCCCACGTTCCATGCCGGCCCTGGCAGTCTTTGTGTGTGGACTCGTTCTGGAACTGTTCAGTTTTGGTCCGCCGGGTGCCATCCTTCTGTCACTGCTTGTGATTTACGGAGTGGCCCATCACTGGCGCTATGGATTGTCCCGTCTAGGATTCGTAGCCTGCTGGCTGATTTTCAGCTTTCTGGCGGCGCTGGCATCCTTTTTTCAGTGGGCTCTCGTCTGTCTGCATGCATTTGCGCTATTATCGCCCGCGCCGGGCCTCTTTCAGGCTGCGCTAACAATCGGTATCTATCCCAGTCTTACCGCGCTGTTTGTCTGGGGCCGCCGCACGTTTGCCAATCCCGATCAGGCCTGACGGCGCATTTTCGCGCTCTCCGCGCAAATCGCCGCTTTCTTTTCCGGACTTGAACGCCTGACCTGATGTTTTCCAGAAAACGCCCTTTTCGGACCCTGCTGCGCTCGCGAAGCCAGGATGCGCCTGTTCGTTCAGGGCGTGGCGTCTTCACGCGCCGTGCCCTCGTGGTGATGGCGGTCCAGGCGGGTGTTCTGGGGGCTTTGGGTCGACGGCTTTATAATATTCAGACCGTTGAGGGCGATCATCTCCGCCAGCTTGCGGAGCGTAACCGTACAAGCAAGCGTCTGCTGGCCCCCGCGCGTGGAACCGTCCATGACCGCTTTGGTGTGGCCCTTGCTGATAACAAGGTCAGCTGGCGCGCGCTCCTGATGCCGGAAGAAACGACAGACATCGCCTCTGTCATCGAACGGTTTGCACAGATTGTGCCGCTTGATGAGCATGATCGGGCACGTATTGAGCGCGATCTGAAGCACGTTCATAAATATGTTCCGGTCACGCTCCATGAGTTCCTGTCATGGGATGACATGGCGCGGATTGAGCTGAATGCGCCTTCCTTGCCAGGTGTTCTCGTCGATGTCGGGTCCACCCGGCTTTATCCATTTCAGGACCTGACGGCGCATATTGTCGGTTACGTCGCTCCGCCGAATGAAGACGATGTGGCCAAGGACACGACGTTGTCCCTGCCAGGAATGCGCGTGGGGCGCGCTGGCATAGAGCAGACGCAGGAATCGGTTCTTCGTGGAGATCCGGGGTCTGTTGAAATGGAAGTCAACGCGCTGGGGCGTGTGATTGGCGAGATTGACCGTGTGGAAGGCCAGCAGGGAGAGGATGTTCGCCTGACTCTGGATGTCGGCCTCCAGTCAAAGGTCTTAGAGCGGCTGGGTGATCGCGTCGCCAGCTCCGTGGTCATGGACTGCCGGAATGGTGAAGTGCTGGCGATGGTCAGTACCCCGTCTTTCGATCCCTCTCTGTTTGATTCTGGTGTCAGCCATGCCCAGTGGAATGAGTGGGCGAATGATCCGCGGACGCCACTCGTAGACAAGGCTGTTTCCGGGCTGTATCCGCCTGGGTCTACCTTCAAGCCCGCAGTGGCGATGGGCGCCCTGAAAGCTGGTGCCGTGACGCCGCAGGACCGCTTCAATTGCCCCGGTTATTTCGACATGGGTGGCGTGCGGTTCCACTGCTGGAACAAATGGGGGCACGGCATGATCAACATGCGTGAAGCCCTCAAATTTTCCTGTGACGTTTATTTTTACGAAGTAGCCCGCCGCTGTGGCATGGACCCGATCAAGGCCGTCGGGAACGCCATGGGGCTGGGTGTGAAACTCGATATTGAGCTGCCGCATGTCCGCGCAGGTGTCATCCCGACGCCGGAATGGCGACAGCAGCACGGCTTTCACTGGAATGGCGGTGATACGGTGAATGCGGGTATTGGTCAGGGCTTTGTGCAGGTCACGCCCTTGGCGCTTGCAACCTACGTGTCCCGGATTGCTTCAGGTCGAAATGTTCAACCGCATCTGATCCGCGCAACGAATGACCAAATTTCCGGACTGGCGTCTTTGGATGCCGCTCCGGCAGTGGATATCCCGCAGGAACATTTGAATGTTGTTCGCGCCGGTATGTTTGCGGTCGTGAATGAGCAGCATGGTACGGCCCCGAAAGCCCGTTTGGATCTGCCTGATGTCCAGATGGCGGGGAAAACCGGGTCAGCGCAGGTGCGACGCGTGTCCCGGGCTTTGCGTGAGTCAGGGCATTTTAATTCCATGAGCTTGCCATGGGAGTATCGTCCTCATGCTCTGTTCATTTGTTTCGCCCCATATGATGACCCCCGATATGCAGTGTCGGTTGTGGTGGAACACGGCAATGCAGGCGCAGATGAAGCTGCGCCACTGGCCAAGCAGATCATGACAGATACTTTGCTCCGCGATCCCTCCAATCAATCCAGGCCTCCCGGGCAGACTGTGGCGCAGGCAGAACCGGAGCAAGGGTGAGGGGCGGTATCATGAATACATTTGGATTTCTGAAATCTGATAAGCGGCTCTTGCGTGCTGAACCTGATTTCCGCCCTATGGCCCGGCTGCTTCAGGTCAACTGGCTGTATGTGCTGTTGGTCTGTTTGCTGGCGGGTGTTGGGTATGTGGCGCTGTATTCGGCCGGTGGCGGATCAGCCAAACCTTTCGCTGGGCCGCAAATGGTTCGGTTCGGTTTTGGATTGGTCATGATGATTGCAGTGGCGCTGGTCAGCCCACGCATTCTGCGCATCATGGCTGTTCCCGTCTATTTTTTGTCCATTCTGCTGCTCGGGCTCGTGCTGCGAATGGGGCATGTGGGTAAGGGGGCCGAACGCTGGATCAATCTGGCAGGAATGCAGTTCCAGCCTTCAGAGTTTGCCAAAATTGGCCTGATCCTGATGCTTGCTACGTGGTTTCACCGGATTGGTAACGAGCGGATGGGGAACCCGCTGCGTCTGATAATGCCTGCCATCTTGACGCTTCTGCCGGTCGTCCTGGTGCTCAAGGAGCCCAATCTTGGGACTGCGACGATTATTGGCGTTATTGGTGCAACGCTGTTTTTCGCTGCAGGCATGCGGCTATGGCAAATCATCCTTCTCGTCGCGCCAATTCCGTTCCTTGGAAAATTCATTTACGGCCATTTGCATGACTATCAGAAGGCCCGGATCGATACCTTCCTGCACCCGGAGCATGATCCTTTAGGGGCCGGCTACAACATCATCCAGTCCAAGATTGCACTTGGCTCGGGCGGAATGTGGGGGGAAGGATATCTGCATGGCAGCCAGGGGCAGCTGAACTTTCTTCCGGAAAAACAGACAGACTTCATTTTCACCATGATCGGCGAAGAATGGGGTTTTGCAGGGGGCATTGCAGTCATTGGATTGCTGACCACTCTCACATTGGGAGGAATGCTCATTGCCATGCGGAGCCGGAATCAATTTGGGCGGTTGCTTGGGCTCGGCATCGCAATGGATTTCTTCCTGTATTGTGCCGTCAATCTGTCGATGGTGATGGGTGCTATTCCGGTCGGTGGTGTGCCGCTCCCGCTGATTTCCTATGGCGGCTCAGCCATGCTGACGATGATGTTCGGCTTTGGGCTTCTGATGTCCGCCTGGGTCCATCGCAATGAGCGCGATCCAGGCTTTGAGGACGAAGACGACTGATCTCTTACAGTTCCAGGAGAACCTTGGAGGAGCTTTTGCGGTCCAGCGAGGCGTCGAAAGCGTCTTTGTACTGAGCTAGCGGAAAGCTGTGGGTGATGAGGCCATCCGCAATCCATGGATTATCCGCAAGGATTTTCAGTGCCTTTGCAAACTCTTCATCGAAGCGGAACGTCCCGCGATAGTCGATTTCCCGCGCGATGATCTGTCCTAGCGGGGCTGGTACATCGCCTGGTGGGAAAATCCCGACTTGTACGAGAATTCCGCCCTTTTGCGTCTTGGCGATTGCGGTTGATAGGGCAGGTATGACCCCGGTGGCCTCAAAAACGATTTCGTACTCTTCATCATGACTGTCACGGCCGGTGTTGATGGTCGTGGTCGCGCCCAGTTTTCGAGCAACATCAAGCGCAAAGTCCTGAAGATCAGTTGCGACGATCTCTGAAGCTCCTGCGACCTTGAGGCCCGCGACAATCAGGGCGCCAATCGGGCCTGCTCCTTGGATCATAATCCGCTTTCCCTTAACGTCGCCAGCGCGAGAGATGGCATGGAGCGCGACTGAGAAAGGTTCGGCAAGGCTGGCCCTCTTTACATCCAGACCTGATGGCAGGGGATAAAGCTGGGATGTGTCGACGACCATATCCCGCCGGAAACCGCCATCCGTATGGGGAAGAAACGCGGCACTGCCAAAAAAGCGCATGTTCCGGCACAGGTGCTTCGCGCCTCGCTCGCATTCAGGGCAGTGCCCACACGGGCGAGCCGGATGGATGGCAACAGCGTCCCCGATCCTGAAACGCGTCTCGTCCGGGCTGACAGCCTCTACAACTCCTGAAACCTCGTGACCAAGAATCATAGGCTCACGCAGTACGGAAGCTCCTGCGCCGCCATGCAGGAAATAATGCATGTCCGACCCGCATATCCCGCCCCAGGCTGGACGTACCAGCACCTGGCCCGCCTTGAGGGACGGGACGGTAACAGTCTCTAAACGCAGATCACCTTTTTCATGAATAACCAGGGCTTCGGTCGTCTGAGGGGCGGAAAGGCCGGGCATGGCTGTGCCTCTTTCATCTGAGCAGCGTGAATAACGTTACTCAGATATGGCCGATCTTGTGCGCTAAAGGCAGTCACGTTTGGGCGAAGCGGGTCGCTTAATTATTCTCTCATACATCCAGAAGGAATCTGTCGACTGCTTGAAGAGTTTCCGCATTTTTTAAAGGTTCAATGCCACAGTCCAGAAGGAAGTCAGCAATGCCATTCAGTGTCTCCGGACAGCGTGTTGGATCATCGGGATTACCTTCCGGCACCCAGATGATGGTCTCATAGCGTGCACGGGTCAGCAGCACGCGATAGGTATTGAGGGACCAGAGGGCTTTTTCAGAAGATTTAACGGTCTGCCATGTTGTTCCGCTAAAGCGCCGGGACTGCCACCGTTGTGGATACCCAGTACGAATGAGGTCTCCATCCCAGCAAAGACCGACAAAATCCAGCTCCAGTCCCTGGATGGCAAATTGAGTGGCAACAGTTTCCCGCGCGTCAGAGGCCCGAACGTCCTTGTCAGGAACCCAGCGGTTCAAAAACCATTGAGCGACCGCGTTGGAGTCCATGTGAGCCAGTTCTGCTCCTAGGCCCTCTGCGCGCAATCGTTTTGCCTGAGAGCTGGCAATCAGACCGCAGCGATAGGTCAGGCGACTTCGTTCTCGCAGGGCTTTGCGGAGCTCCGGAAGTCTTCGCGTTAGGCTGAATGGAAGACTGGCGTTCTCCGCAATATTGCGGGCGAGAGAGACATTTCCCTCCAGTACGGCATTTACCCATTTGGGCGTTGCAGTGTCCCGTAGAGAGCGAACCGGCACAGTGAGGTGCAGAGAGGGGTCTTTCTGAACCGGCAAGGACGGAGGCAGAGTGGTGAGGCTAGGGGTAGAACTGACGACATCCGGTGATGCGTGGATCTGCCATTCAAGGCGGCTCGCCAAAGCGTCTCCCCAGCAAGCCATTCCGCCTTCGCCATCATGAATTTCCTGGCCTTGTCCGATAAGGCAGATGATAGCCGCAAATCCGGCATGCCGGTGCATGATGTCGAGAAGATGCGCAGGTTCAGACTGCATTAGCTTAACTGGCCGCTGTGCGCTTTTGCGAATGGCCTGATCGGCGTTCCAGGAACGCTGGGCTTCGTCGATGACCATGATCCGTTCTGGCGGACATTCGACTGACTGTCCAACATAATAATCCCGGAACTTGGTCAGGGACTGGATGGTGGATTCCATGCGCTGTTCTACGGCTGCGCGTTTCTGACCCTGTGCCACGGCGTCACGAGTCAGGGCTTCACGCAGAACGTGGACGAGCGTTGGGTTGCCGGTGAGGAATGTCGCGGAGTTATCGGGCTCTGTCGTGCCGAACGCAGCCTTCAGGCCGCAAAGCGTTTTCCCGGCACCAGGAATGCCAGAGACAAAAATGATTGTTTTCCGGTGCTGTCTCCGGGCGGCTTCAAGGAGTTCCGTAATACGGTCAGACGTTAGGGTCAGATTGGTCGCGTCTGCTCTCGCCGTGTGAATATCTGTGACGCTGTGTGTGGAATAGATGAGGCGAGCCGCTTCAACGATACTTGGGACGGGATTGTAGGGGGCCTGTTCCCACTCATCCGGTCGCATGGTGCTACGGAGTGCAATGTCCGGCGCGCGAGGTCCGATAATAGCCCCGTCAGGTTTGGTGCATTGCACTTCAGAACTGGCGTAACGCCAGATCCTAAAAGGAGCGGCGATGTTTGAGGCGGTTGTGCGGCTTCTGTCGCAATCAGAACGGGAATGATTGGGTGATGGTTGCTGCCCGCGTGAAAGTCCTGAAGGTCCAGCGCGTAACCTTCGGTCTGGGCGAGAGCCGCGGCGTCAAATTGAGACGCACCAACCTTGAATTCCAGAACAAACGTCGCATCCGGGGAAATGAGGACAGTGTCGATCCGGCCGCCTAGGCGGGGAATGGGGAATTCGAACAGGATTTGCCAGCCTGCCGTTTGCGGCAGAGCGGTTAGCGTGGTGCGGAGAAGATCAAGTTGGGTGGCCTAGGCACGGAGTTGTTGAGGCTCGCTGGAGAAGCGCCTGCGCCCGGCTTCATGGGCGAGGCGCTCTCTAATACGATCCGGGTCCGTGTTGAGGAACGTGGCGACTGGGCCGGACCACCACGCTCCCATTAGGCTCAGCCCTCGATCTGACCGAAATCGGCGATCAGGGCTGTTGTGGCGCGGAAGGTCGCCAGAAGCTTCAGACGATTGGCGCGAATGTCTGCTTCTGGTGCGTTGACGGTTACTGCGTCGAAGAAGCTGTCCAGCGTCGGTCGGAGGGCTGCAATAGCCTGCATGGCATCGGTGAAACGCTCGTCTTTTAGGGTCGTCTCGATTGTGGGCACAGCGCTGCTCAGGCCGTCTGCCAGAGCGCGTTCTTCGTCCTGCGCGTAGAGAGACGCATCCGGCGTTCCCTTGTGGGGACCGTCCTTCTTGTCTTCGATGCGCAGAATGTTGGCGGCACGCTTGGCCGCGGCGAGAAGGTTCTTGCCGTCTTCCGTCTGGATCATGTCAGACAGCGCCGAAGTGCGGGCCAGAAGGCGCACAAGATCGCCATCCAGACCGCCTGCCAGTGTGGCGGCCAGAACGTCATGACGTTCGCCTTCGCTGCGGAGCTGAACGCGCAGACGGTCTGCCATGAAGTCCGGCAGTTTGGCGAGTTCTCCGCCGGTGCGACCATTTGCCGCCTTGGCAAAGAGGTCCGTCAGATCCAAGCGCAGGCCGTTGTCACGAATGGTGCGGATCACACCCAGTGCCGCACGACGCAGGCCGTACGGATCTCCGGAGCCGGTCGGTGTCTCGCCCATGGCAAAGAAGCCAGACAGCAGATCCAGGCGGTCCGCAAGGGCCACGGCAACGGAGACAGGTGCTTTTGCCGTATCGTCGGACTGGCCGCGCGGCATGTAATGCTCGGCCACAGCCCTTGAAACGGCGTCGCCTTCGCCATCATGTGCCGCATAATAGCCGCCCATGATGCCCTGAAGTTCCGGGAATTCGCCGACCATGCCGGTCGTCAGATCGGCTTTTGAAAGCAGACCTGCGCGCTTTGCCTGTGCGATCTGCTCTGCGCTCAGGCCCATGGCAGAAGCGACAGTTCCGGCGAGGTCGGAAATCCGCTTGGCGCGCTCACCCTGCGTTCCCAGCTTGGCATGGAACGTCACGGCATCGAGGGCTGCCACGCGGTCCGCGAGCTTTGTCTTGCGATCCAGATCCCAGAAGTGGCGAGCATCGGCGAAACGGGCGCGCAGAACACGCTCGTTTCCGGCGATCGTCAGCTTGCCACCGTCCTTGAACGGCAAGTTGGCGACGAAAGCGAAGAACGGTGCGGCCTTGCCGTCTGCATTGCGCAGGGCGAAATAGCGCTGATTGATGCGCATCGAGACCTGCATGACTTCGGCAGGCAGGTCCATGAATGCGTCGTCGATGCGGCCCAGAAGCGGAACCGGATATTCGACCAGACCGGCGACTTCATCGACCAGTCCTTCGTCTTCAACAACCGTAATGCCCTGCTGTTCAGCCAGACGGTGAACACCGGTACGGACCATGTCGCGGCGCTTGTCCGCGTCAACGATGACAGAGCGTGTTTCCAGTTCTTCCAGCCATTGGTCTGCTGAACGGACTTCAAACCCGCCGGGCGCCAGAAAGCGATGGCCTTCGGACAGGTTGGAGGACTTCAGGCCGTGAGCATCGTCACCATCGCGGGCCAGCGAGAAGGGAACGACCTTGCCATCAAGTAGGCAGGTGATGCGGCGAAGCGGGCGGACCCATGAAAAGTTTGAGCCAGCACCCCAGCGCATGGATTTGGCCCAGGGGAACTTCCATAGAAGGTCTGGCACGGCTTCAGCCACGCGGCTTTCCGCGCTCACGGGATCAAGCTGCTTGTTCAGAACCCAGAAGCCGTTTTCCAGCGTCAGTTCATCAACTGTGACGCCATGCTTGCGGGTAAAGCCTTCAAGGGCCTTTACCGGAGCGCCTTCGCGGGGGCCGCGCTCGGAGACGGTACGAGCCGGGATTTCGGCGTCGACGTTCAAAACGGTCGCAATGCGGCGGGTGCCGTAAAACGTCTGAACATCGGACGGGTTAAGGCCATCGAGCGCTTTGGTGAGAAGGGCACCGAGTTCGCTCGCAGCCTTGGGCTGCATGCCTGCCGGGATTTCCTCGCAGAACAGTTCAAGCAACAGTTCAGCCATTGGACGTCTCCTCCTCGCCAGAAAGCCACGCTTCACAGGAGGCTTTCGCCAGCGTCCGGACGCGTCCGATATAGGATGCGCGTTCAGAGACGGAAATCACGCCGCGGGCATCCAGAAGATTGAAATAGTGGGAAGCCTTCAGGCACTGGTCGAATGCAGGCTGTGCGACGCCGGCTTCTGCCAGGCGGATGGACTCTTTTTCCGCATCGTTGAAATGTGTGAGCAGCATCTGCGTGTCGGCCAGTTCGAAGTTGTGACGGGAATAGTCACGCTCGGCCCGCAGGAAGACGTCACCGTACTTCAGGCCCTTGCCGTTAAAGTCCAGGTCGTAAACGTTCTCGACGCCCTGAACATACATGGCTAGCCGTTCCAGACCGTAAGTCAGTTCGGTGGAGGGCATGACGGTCGGGATACCGCCAACCTGCTGGAAATACGTGAACTGCGTGACTTCCATGCCGTCACACCAGACTTCCCAACCCAGACCCCAGGCGCCGATCGTCGGATTTTCCCAGTCG
Organism: Gluconobacter sp. P1D12_c; assembly: GCF_018812105.1. Lineage (NCBI taxonomy): Bacteria > Pseudomonadati > Pseudomonadota > Alphaproteobacteria > Acetobacterales > Acetobacteraceae > Gluconobacter > Gluconobacter sp. P1D12_c. The sequence goes on along the minus strand of NZ_JACSIQ010000001.1, from coordinate 350,344 downwards.
TCTTCCACGAATCGAATATCGTGCTTTTCGGGATCAATCCCGATGGCGCGATAGCTCTCCAGAAGCAGATTCTGGCTCTCTTCCGGGGTTGGCTTCAGCAGCACCTGATACTGGTAATAGTGCTGGAGGCGGTTCGGGTTCTGGCCGTAACGACCGTCCGATGGGCGGCGGCAGGGCTGCACATAGGCCGCAGCCCATGGCTTCGAGCCCAGGGCGCGCAGGGTCGTATGAGGGGAGAGCGTTCCGGCTCCGACTTCTGTGTCATAGGGCTGCAAAATGGCGCAGCCCTTCTCAGACCAGAATTGATGAAGGCGCAGGATCAGGTCCTGAAAGCTGAGCGGCCGGGTCGCAGACAATTCAATAGGCTCCGGTTGGCAAAATTGGCGGTTACCTTACAGCCTGAGGTCCATAACCGGAAGTGAGCGGAATAAATGGACTGGCAGATCTTCGGAAAATCTCTGCCGACCCGGATGGAATGATGTCGAACTGGTTTCTATTCCGGTTGCCACTTCTGGAACGCAGGCAGCTTTTCTGTCTCGGCGGCAAGGCGGATGAGGGCCGGATGGGCTTCGGCGTCAAGGACGTCTGGGATCTCATTTTGCGCGAACGTCCAGGCAATCGCGGTTGTGATGTCCGCCTGCGAGAGTGGGCCCGACAGCCAGTTACTCTCCCGCAAGGCGTAGCTTTTCTCAAGCGCGGCGAAGGCAGTGCGGGCCTGTGCGGTAACGCGTTCCACCCATGGCTCATACTGGCTCTCTTCCGGGCGAAGCTTTGTTTCGTAGACAAGCTGAACCGATTTGTCTGCGGCTGTGAGAGCCAGGCCCAGTATGTAAAGCGCGCGTGTCCGCTCATTTGGGTCTTCGGGCATCAGGCGCTTCTCGGAGGGTAATCCGTGTTCGAGATGATCGAGGATGAGTGTTGACTCCATGAGAACTGTCCCGTCCTGCGTCACGAAGGTGGGGGCCTTTAGCAGGGGATTGATGGCGGCAAAGGCGGCCTTGTCCCGAAACACGGAAAGAGAAAGATGCTCGAACGGAATATCCATCAGTGTCAGGGAGATGGCGACGCGCCGGACGTAAGGTGAGTCCAGCTTTCCAATCAGTTTCATGGCTTTGGCTCCGTGGGACGTGGAGCCGTTATCTTCCCGCTATAGGGCGGGTGATGTAAGTGTCAGGAACGGTCATTTCCGATCCAATCCTGCCAGAGTGCTCTTGCCTGTGCGTGCCTGTCCTCTTGTTGCCATTCTTGCTTATGACGGGCTGTGTGCCTTTGAATTTGGCTGCGCCATAGAGGTGTTTGGTCTGAGCAGACCGGAAGTCGGTGCATACTGGTATCGGTGTGTCGTAGCGGGTGTGGAAGAGGGGCCACTTCGGGCGGGACCGCGACTGAGCGTCATGCCCGATGGCGATCTGTCGCTTCTGGAGCAGGCGGATACGATCATTGTCCCCGGTTGGCGTGGTGTGGATACGGTTGTGCCGACGGAACTGGTGTTCGCCTTGCAGCGGGCTCATGCACGGGGCGCGCGGCTCGTTTCGATCTGTTCAGGCGTATTTGTTCTTGCGGCTACACGTCTGCTCGATGGACGTCGGGCCACGACCCACTGGCACCATACGCAGCATCTGGCCCGGAAATACCCGAATATTCGTGTGCAGCCCGACGTGCTTTATACGGAAGATGGGAGCCTGCTGACATCCGCAGGCAGTGCTGCGGGACTGGATCTCTGTTTGCATGTCGTGCGGCAGGATTTTGGGGCCAGGATTGCCAATCAAGTGGCGCGCAGGCTGGTCATCCCCGCGCATCGGGATGGGGGGCAGGCCCAGTTTCTTCCCCGGCCGGTGCCAAAACGGCCCGGTCGTCGTCTGGGTGCTCTGTTCGATGTGGTGCGCACCAGGCTGGATGAGAGCTGGCCGGTCGAGCGGATGGCATTGGAAGCGGGGATGAGTGCGCGGGGATTGCATCGCCACATGCGTCAAGCAACAGGAGTGACGCCACTGGTCTGGTTGCTGAATGAGCGAATCGCTTTGGCTCGGGACCTGCTGGAGACGACGCGTAGTCCCATCGCGGAAATTACGCGTCTGAGCGGCTTTCAGTCAGAGGCTGGTTTCAGAAAACAGTTTCGACGTCTGAGCGGGGTGGCGCCAAATGAATACCGCAGGCGGTTTGACGCGACAGGCTGAACGCTGAACACAGCCATGAAACCAAAGATCGGGTGCGGTGTTTGACGGTACGATACCCCGGCTGTTCGGCCCCTTGACCTGTCAGACCCTGATGATCTGAATTTTCAGGGCGCGCCTGATGGAGCTGCAGGTCGATCCCTTGTCGATTGAGCGCTGGTGCCTCATATGATGGGGGAGAACGTAACTTCTTCGTCTGGAAGGATCAAAGACGATGAACAACGAAGAACGCGAAGTCATTTCCCGCTTTATCGGCCGTGTTGGCGGTGCGCAGCAGGGAGGTGGCTTCAGCCAGCAGCAGATGCCAGCTCTTCCGCCGATCGACCCTGAAGCTGATCGCTTCATTGCTGATAACTTCCAGAAATATCCGGAAGCCCGTTATCGCGTGACGCAGATGGCGGTTGTGCAGGAAGCAGCGCTTGCTCAGGCACAGAACCGTATCCGTCAGCTGGAATTTCAGCTTCAGCAGGCACAACAGCAGCTTCAGCAGGCCCAGCAGAGCCGTCCTTCCGGAAGTGGCGGACTGTTCGGTGGTCTGTTCGGCGGTGGCAATAACAACCGCCAGCAGGCTTCTGCTCCGCCTCCGGGCTGGGGAGCGCAAGGTGGCGCCATGCCTCCGCCAAACTTCCAGCCGCAGCAGCAGTATGGTTATCCGCCAGGATATCAGCCTGGCATGTTCCAGCGCGGTGGATCGGGCTTCCTCGGCTCCGCTCTGACGACGGCTGCGGGTGTAGCTGGCGGCATGATGGCAGCGAACGCGCTTGAAGGTCTGTTCAGCGATCATCATTCCGGTGGGGACGCCGGTGCTTTTGGTGGCGGCGGAGAAACCATCATCAACAACAACTATGGTGATGCTGGCTCCGATCCGTTCGGTGGTGCAGGCACGGATGCAGGCGGCGGCTTCACGGATTCCGATTTTGGCGGCGGCGGAGGAGACTTCGGCGGTGGCGGAGACGGTGGTGGCTTCGACGACATGTTCTGAAGGCGCAGCGTGTTACGCCTGATAGAGCTTCTATCCAGAAAACCCGCCGGGCGTTGTCCCGGCGGGTTTTTTGCTGTTTGCCAACCCAAATGCCTATGCTGCGTTTGTTTCTGTAACGAGATTTTCCACTATTTTCAGGGGCTGTCCGATGAGCACCAATGATTTTCGCGACCTAGTGGCCTTCAAGGATCTGGAAGAGGGACAGATTGCCTCTTTTTCCATTGAGGGGACTTCGGTCGTTCTGGTGAAGGACGGCGAGGAAGTGCATGCCTTGGGTGGCAAGTGCCCCCATAAGGAAGCGCCGATGGAGCAGGGCGCGTTCTGCAAGACTGAAAAAGGCAGTGTATTGGTCTGTCCTTGGCATAAGGCGGTTTTCGATGCCGTTGATGGCAGTCTCGTAGAGCCGCTCGCTCTTGAGCCCCTGCCACGGTATCCGGTGGAAATTGTTGACGGCCGTGTGTTGGTCGGTACCAGCCCCATGAAGCGGGATGTGCCAGCAGCGCGTCAGGAGGATGAAACCGTCCTGATCCTTGGCGCCGGTGCAGCAGGCCTGATGGCTGCGGTGACACTCCGTCAGGAGGGGTTTGCCGGGAAAATCACGATGGTGACGGAAGAAAAGCATCGTCCATATGACCGGACCGCGCTGAGTAAGACCGTATTGCTGAGCGAGCCGGAGAAAGCGCACGCTCCTTCGCTGCGAAGCGAATCTTTTTATGGCCAGCACCGTATTGGTCTGAAGCATGCAACCATCCAGACCTTCGATCCTGCTACCAAGACGGCTGAATTATCAGACGGAACGAGCGTGGCTGGCGATCATGTTCTGATCGCAACGGGCGCGCGGTCCAAGCGCCTGGACATTCCTGGCGCAGATCTGAAGCGCGTCTTTACGCTGCACAGGGAGCAGGATGCGGAAGACATTGCCCGGGTTATTGACCCGGATCAGGCCGTAACGATCATCGGTGCGAGTTTCATAGGCCTGGAAGTGGCTTCCTGCCTGCGACAGCGCGGTGTGGGAGTGACTGTCATCGCCTCCACGGACGTTCCGATGGAAAAACACTTTGGTCGAGAGATTGGAACGCGTCTGCGCCAGTTACACGAAGAAAATGGTGTGGCGTTCATTTCCGACGCAAAAGTCGTGAAAATTTACGGAGAGAAAAAGGCCGAAGGCGTGGAGTTGGAAGATGGCATGAAGCTGCCAGCATCCTTCATTCTGGCCGGCATCGGCGTGACGCCTGCAACCGGATTTGTGCAAGGTCTGGACCGGGATGAGGACGGCGCCATCGTTGTCGATCATCTGATGCGGGCAGCGCCAAGTGTTTACGCAGCAGGGGATGCGTCCGCGATCCTGCATGAGGGGAAACTACGGCGAATCGAGCATTGGCGTCATGCGCAGGTGCAGGGACGGATCGCCGCAATGGCCATGATGGGACACGAGACCAGCCATATGCCGACGCCATGGTTCTGGACGCAGCAGTTTGGCAAGAAGATCGAGCTGTTAGGTTGGGGCGAGAGCTTCGATAACGTCAGCCTTGAAGGGGATATCAAGGGCTTCAGCTTCCTTGCAACATATCTCAAGGACGGAAAGCCGGTTGCGCTGGCGGGCTCGGGTCATGCGTATGACATGGCCAGAGCCGCCGTCGATTTCGAAGGTTTTGTGCAGGAAAAGGTCTGAACCGCGCACGAAGCTTGACATGAGCGGGCCGTCCCGGCTTCCTGCGCCCACTTATCCGCCAGGACGTTGAAGAGGCCCGACATGCATCCATACCGCACCCATGACTGTAGCGCCCTGCGTGAACAGGACGCCGGACAGACCGTCCGCCTGTCCGGCTGGGTGCACAGCAAGCGCGACCATGGTGGCCTGCTGTTCATCGATCTGCGTGACCATTATGGCGTAACACAGGTTGTTATTCCGGCTGGCACAGACCTGCTGGAAAAGGCCGAGCGCCTTCGCGTTGAGAGCGTCATTACCGTCACCGGCAAGGTTGTGGTCCGTCAGGGCTCTCAGCGGAACCCGAACCTGCCGACGGGTGACATTGAAGTTCTTGCAGAAGAGCTGGAAGTCCGGTCCAACGCGGCTGTTCTGCCATTCCAGGTGGCAGGTCAGGAAAACTACCCTGAAGAACTGCGCCTGAAATACCGCTACATCGACCTCCGTCGCGAGAAGATGCATCAGAACATCATGCTGCGTAGCCGTGTCATCACCAGCCTGCGTCAGCGCATGATCGAGCAGGGCTTCACCGAGTTCCAGACCCCGATCCTGACGGCGTCTTCCCCGGAAGGTGCGCGTGACTTCCTCGTGCCGGCGCGTCTGCATCCGGGCAAGTTCTATGCGCTTCCGCAGGCCCCGCAGCAGTTCAAGCAGCTTGCGATGGTGGCGGGTTTCGACCGTTACTTCCAGATTGCTCCGTGCTTCCGCGATGAAGCCTCACGCGCTGATCGTAGCCCTGGCGAGTTCTATCAGCTCGACTTCGAGATGTCCTTCGTTACGCAGGAAGATGTCTTCACGGTTCTGGAGCCGGTTTTGGCTGGCGTGTTCAACGAATTCACGCCGGAAGGCTGGAAGATCACGGACGGCGCATTCCCGCGTATTCCGTATGCTGACGCCATGCGCGACTACGGCTCCGACAAACCAGATCTGCGGAACCCGCTGATCATCAAGGACGTGACGGATGCTTTCCGGGACTCCGGTTTTGGTCTGTTTGCCAAGATCGCAGCTTCCGGCGGTCAGATCCGTGCAATCCCGGCACCGGGTGCGGGCGATCGTCCGCGTGGTTTCTTCGATAAACTGAACACCTGGGCGCGTGAGAGCGGCGCAGGTGGTCTGGGCTACATCATTTTCGAGGCAGAAGGTGGCAAGGGCCCGATTGCCAAGAACCTTGAAGCTGAGCGCGTTGAGAGCATCCGCGAGATCTGCGGCCTGAAGGCTGGTGATGCTGTCTTCTTTGCTGCTGGCAAGGGTGACGAAGTTGCCAAGTTCTCCGGCGTTGTTCGCACCAAGGTAGCGACAGAGCTGGACCTGATCGAGAAGAACGCGTTCCGTTTCTGCTGGGTTGTGGACTTCCCGATGTTCGAGCTCAACGAAGAAACGGGCAAGGTGGACTTCTCCCACAACCCGTTCTCCATGCCGCAGGGAGGTCTGGACGCGCTGAATACGCAGGACCCGCTGACAATCAACGCTTACCAGTACGACATCGTCTGCAACGGTGTAGAGCTGTCGTCCGGCGCAATCCGGAACCATCTGCCGGAAGTCATGCTGCGCGCCTTCGAGATCGCAGGTTATGGCCCGGAAGTCGTGGAAGAGCGCTTTGGTGGCATGCTGAACGCCTTCCGTTACGGCGCTCCGCCGCATGGTGGTGCTGCTCCGGGGGTGGACCGTATCGTGATGCTGCTGGCTGATGAGCCGAACATCCGTGAGGTCATTCTTTTCCCGCTGAACCAGAGCGGCGAAGACCTGATGATGGAAGCGCCGGCCCCGGTCGAGCCAGCCCGCCTAAAGGAACTGCATCTGGCGCTGGATCTGCCGAAGCCAAAGCCTGCTGTCACGAAGTAATGTATTCGAGCCTGACGTCTGAAAAAGCCGGTACTCCTGAAGGGGTATCGGCTTTTCTTTTGTCTGCACTCCAAAAAACTCAAGAGCATCATGATAGTCTGCCCGTCCGGCTGAACTTCGGAAGGTCTGTTGTCTATGCCCGTTCGCCCGACTGACTCTCTTGGCAGGCGCCTGTATCTGGGAGCGGAGTTCCTAGCGCTATACGGCGGCGGCCCTTTGCTCATTCTGTCCCTTCGCCGGGCCGGGTTGTTGTTCGGCCTGCTCTGGGTTGCAGCGCTTCTGGCTTTCGTCTCGCTCAGGCACCAGAAGTCAGAGGTCCATGATTTTCCGGGAGAAGCACGCAGAATCTTACTGCGTTTCACAGCTCTCGCTCCACTGATCGTGCTGCTGACATGGTGGGTCTGGCCAGACGTATTCCTGAGCCTGCCGAGGCAAAAGCCGCTGTTCTGGCTGCTGGTCATGGTGCTCTATCCCATTCTGTCCGTCTGGCCGCAGGAGGTTCTGTACCGGGCGTTTCTGTTCTCCCGATACGATTCTTTGTTCCGTATCGCGCCAGTGACGATTGCGGCCAGTGCCGTGGCATTCGGCTTTGCGCATATTCTGTTTCTGAACTGGATTGCCGTGGGCATGACGCTTATAGGGGGAGCGCTGTTTGCGAGCGATTACAGTCGGCATCGTTCGCTCACCCTGACCTGCTTTGAACATAGCCTGTACGGATGTCTCATTTTCACTGTGGGGTTAGGGCGGTTTTTCTACACAGGTGCGGCCTGGCATCAGTGATGAATGGAAATCTTACTATTCCACGATGTCTATATTGAGCATGACGAGCAGAGCTTATCGTAAGAGCAAGGTTTCAGGGGGAGCTGCTGCTTTCCTGACCTCTTAACGGAGCACACTCATGGCCAGATTTACGACATCCGACGGGGCAGAGATTTATTTCAAGGACTGGGGCAGACGCAGCAGATTGCTCTTCAGGCGTCCTTGCGGAGCACGATCGAGTGCGTCAAGGCATTCTCCAGGCTGGATTATCGGGAAGACATTAAGCAGATCACCGTCCCGACCCTGATTATTCATGGAGATGATGACCAGATCGTGCCTTTTGAGGCCACAGGTGCCCTGCCGGTAAAACTGGTTCCGGGAGCGGTTCTCAAGGTCTATGCCGGTGCGCCGCACGGTTTTGCGGTCACCCATGGAGATCAACTGAACGCGGATCTGCTGTCTTTTCTGCAATCCTGATCAGAAAGACCCCGGCCAGACACAGGCCGGAGTCTTTTTTTTGCTCAATGCTGTGCTGCGTCAGCGTAAAATGGATAGTCCGTATATCCCCGTGCATCGCCGTCATAGAATGTAGAGCGATCATAGGAATTCAGCGGCCAGTTCTGACGCATACGCTCGACCAGATCCGGGTTTGCAAGGAATGAGCGACCAAAGGCGATCAGATCCGCCTGTCCAGAAGCCAGCAGGGCTTCGGCGCTTGATCGTTCAAATCCGCCCGCGGCAATGATGGTGCGGGAAAAAACCTGCCGAAGCGTCCCGGCATCCACAGGATCCAGCTCTGCATCGCCTCCGATGCGAGGTTGCACAACATGGAGATACCCAGCGCCCAGACGATCCAGTTCAGAAGCCACATAGCGGAACGTTGCAGGGCGGTTGCTGTCTGCCATGGACCCATAGCGCCCGCTTGGAGTTACTCGTACGCCAACCCGGTCCGGCCCCCATACGGTCATTGCAGCCTGAGTCACCTCCAGCAGGAAACGGGCGCGATTTTCGAGCGAGCCGCCGTAATCGTCTGTGCGCGTGTTGCTGCCATCCTGAAGGAACTGATCCGGCAGATATCCATTCGCACCATGGATTTCCACGCCATCAAAGCCGGCTTTCAGTGCGCGTTCGGCAGCCTGTTCGTAATCCTTGATGATCCCGGGAATTTCATCCCGATCAAGCGCGCGTGGCATGTCGTAGGGTACCGTCCCCGTGAGCGTCCATGCCTCTCCATTGGCGCGAATGGCTGAAGGGGCAACGGGAGCAACACCACCCGGCTGAAGGATGCGTGCGGACTGACGGCCAACGTGCCAGAGCTGAAGAACCATTCTGCCACCCTTGGCATGAACAGCATCCGTGATGTGCTTCCATCCCGGGATCTGGCTGTCATCGTAAATTCCGGCCGCGCGTTCAAAGCCATATCCGGTGAGGGAGACGGGGGACGCCTCCGAAATCAGCAGGCCGCCTTCCGTTGCGCGCTGGCTGTAATAGGTGCGCATCAGATCATTCGGCAGGTTACCCTCACTGGACCGCATACGGGTGAGTGGTGCCATAACAACCCGATGGCTTAGTCGTGTGGGACCGACGAAGCGTGGTGTGAAGAGAAGCGTCGTCATGCTGATGGTGTTCCGTTGTCTCAAAAGGATGTCCGGTATGGATGCGTCCTGTGACAGCCAGAATGGTTATTCTCTAATAATATGAGTAGATTGGTTTTTCAGATATTTATTATTCTCAAAGGGAATAAATATGGATCGTCTTCAGGCCATGACGGTGTTCGTAAAGGTAGTGGAGGTCGGATCTTTTTCAGGGGCTGCGCGCCTTCTGAACGTCGGTCAGCCATCGGTTTCCAAAGTCATTGCACAGCTTGAAGCTCATTTGGGCACGGCGCTTCTCTTAAGGTCCACGCACGGTCTCACCCCAACGGATGCCGGGCAGCGTTACTACGAGCGTGCAGCCAGAATTATCGAGGATGCCAGGGAAGCGGACAGTCTGGCGCGGGGGAGCGGCAAGGAACTGTCAGGGCGCTTGAGGATCGCTATTCCCACCACATTCGGGCGTATCCATCTGGTGCCACAGCTTGGGGAGTTCACCGCACGATATCCCGGGCTCGAGCTTGACGTTCAAATGGATGACAGGCGCGTAGACCTGATTTCGGAAGGGATCGACATGGCCGTCAGGATTGGCCGCCCTGAAGATACAGCCGTGATTGGTCGATGTCTGGCGCGGGGACGCCGATCCGTAATGGCAAGTCCTGCATATCTGGAAAAAGTCGCTGCACCATCAGCCCCGGCAGATTTGGAAAACCATCAGATGGTTCTGTATGCACAGGGCCGACAGCTCCGAGCCGCTTTTACAAGGGACAATGACAGTCAGGAGGTTTCGCTACGGTCCGGGCTTCGTCTGAGTGCAGCGGAGGGAATTCGGGCTGCTGTTCTTTCGGGGCAGGGCATGACCATTGCGGCAGACTGGATGTTCGCACCGGAACTGGCAGCCGGACAAGTGCAACGGTGTCTGCCTGACTGGTCTTTGGAGGCGGTAGAGCTCTGGCTGTTATTTCCTGCGGGACGGATGGTCAGTGCCAAAGTGCGAGCCATGGCAGATTTTGTGACTGAAATTGTTGACGGTCTTCAGAAGGTTGAGCCCTGATCTCCGTGCCGCGAGAAAATTGTTACAGAGCGCAGCAGAGAATCTTTTTTCCGCCACAACTCCGCCTGATCACTGCCTTGTGACGGCAGCAGGGTGCACTCCTACGCAGCGCCTGTTGTAAAAGGAGTGAGACGTTATGTTGAAACATCTGTCGGGCTTGCTCGCCGTGTCGGCGCTTTTTGTCGGAGCTATGGCTCTGCCACCTATCAGTGGCACGGCCCATGCCCAGTTCGTTCCTTATCAAGGGCCATATCGCCAGACGCCGCCCCCTCCGCCACATCCCCCCAATGAGAGAATTCCACCGCATGCACGGACGATGCAGTGGATCCCAGGGCAGTGGAAATGGGTCGGAAATGGCTATCAGTGGGTGCCAGGCCATTTGGCCCGGGTGCAAGCCCATAGGCCGCCGCCATACTCACCGCGGGGTTAAAACGGAGAAGCCGCTCCTTGAAAGGGAGCGGCTTCTTTTGTGGCTTATCGGAGGGTTACAATTACCGGGACATGGTCTGAAGCTTTTTCAGCCGAACGCTCGTCACGGTCGATCGTGAACGAGACAAGCCGTTCGGTGACGCGTGGGGAGAGCAGGGCGTGGTCAATGCGCAGGCCGGAGTTCCGTTGGAATGCGGCACCCTGATAGTCCCAGAATGTGTAGTGACGACCCGTTGGGTGAATAGCGCGTAGAGCGTCTGTCAGGCCAAGCCATTGCAGGCGGTGGAAGGCTGCGCGGGTTTCCGGTCGCACCAGCGCATCATTAGGCGACAGAGCCTTGGGCGCGAGATCTTCATCTGTGGGGCAGACGTTATAATCTCCGATGAAGGCGAATGACTTTTCGCTTTCCAGAAACTCTTTCCCGCGGACCGCAAGAGCCTCAAAGAATGCAAGTTTTTTGCTGTAGCCGTCTTCTCCGCCGGAGTTTCCGTTGGGAAGGTAGAGGTTACCAATCGTCAGACCATCAAGCTCACATTCAATATAACGAGCCGTGGGGTCATCGAAGCCGGGCAGAGTATGCGTTGTAACGTCAAATGGGCGGCGGCCAATGAACGCTACGCCGTTGTAAGCTTTCTGGCCTGTTGTAGCGACGTGATAGCCTGCGTCCTTGAAAACCGCTGGGAACTGGCTGTCCTCACATTTGATTTCCTGAAGGCAGAGCAGGTCGCACTCCGGATGACGCTCCAGCCAGTCCTGAACGAGATGTGCGCGGGCGCGGATGGAATTGATGTTCCAGCTTGCGAAGGTAAAGGACATTCGATCAGGCCAGCGAGAAGCTTGTACCGCAGCCGCAGGCTGAAGCGGCATTGGGGTTCGTGACCGTGAAGTGCGCGCCCATCAGCTTGTCCACGAATTCCAGCTCGGCGCCTTCAAGCAGATCGAGGCTGGTTTCATCGACATAGACAGTTGCGCCATCGCGTTGGATCAGAACGTCATCATCGTTCTTCGTACGATCCAGCTTGAACTGGTATTGGAAGCCATTGCAGCCTCCCGCCAGAACAGCGACGCGCAAAGCCAGCCCTTCGGGTTCCGGCTGGGCGGAAATGATTTCCACAATCCGTGCTGCCGCACTGGCAGACATGGTGAAGGAAGGGGTTTCGGACATTGCTCGTTCCCGGTTTCTGGAGGTCTGCTGAAAGGCAGGACGGTTCTGGTCCTGATTATATGGTCAGACTGGGCTCAGGGGCAAAGGGGTAGAGTTGCGCTGAAGGGAGCCTGTCGTAGAATGACGCGTTTGATCCAGCAATTAGAGTGCTTTCCGCGCCTAAGGATCATCAGGGGAGTGTGTTGATGCCTGCCATCTATGCGGTTCAGGAAAAAGGTGCGCGAGGCCGACTCTACCCGGAGGCAGAAAGCCCTGTCCGTTCTCCATGGCAGCGGGATCGGGATCGCGTCCTGCATTCCGCCGGCTTCCGGACGCTTCAGTACAAGACGCAGGTGTTTATCAATCATGAAGGTGATTTCTTTCGCACCCGTCTGACCCATTCCCTGGAAGTTGCCCAGATTGCCCGTTCGATTGCCCGAAGCCTCGACCTGAATGAGGATCTGACAGAAGCGCTCGCGCTAGCCCATGACATGGGTCACACGCCGTTTGGCCATGCCGGAGAAGATGCTCTGGCCCTTGCCATGCAGGATTGGGGTGGTTTCGATCACAACACGCAATCCCTTCGCCTCGTGACGTCGCTTGAGACGCGCTATCATGCTTTCGATGGCCTGAACCTGACATGGGAAACGCTGGAAGGGCTGGCGAAGCACAATGGCCCGGTAAAGCGCCCAACGCCGTATCTGGCTGAATATGATGCGCGCCATCATCTTGATCTCAGCAGCTACGCGTCAGCCGAAGCGCAGGTCGCGGCCATGTCGGATGATATTGCCTATCATGGGCACGATCTGGATGACGGGCTACGGGCCGGTCTTCTGACGTTCGATGATATTGAAGATCTTCCCCTGGTGGGTGATGCGCTTCGCGCGTCGCGTGAGATGGAGCGTCGCACGGGTCGCGAAGCGATGGATCAGGCACAGCGTGTCCGTCATGAGACAATCCGCGTGGTGATCAACGCCCTTGCGACGGATTTGACGGATCAGACGCGCCGCAATCTTGAGGCTCTTGATCCGCAGTCCGCGGATGACATCCGCCATGCCGATCATGCGGTTGTGGCGTTCAGTCCCGAGATGCGGGAAAAGAACAAGGCGATCCGCAAATTTCTTTATGCCCGCATGTATCGCCACTGGCGAGTCAATCGCATGGCGCGTAAAGCGAAGATCGCGCTGGCTGAAATCTTTACGATCCTTTCAGAAGAGCCCGGCCTTCTGCCAGACCCGCTCAAAGATCGTGCCAAGGCCGCAGATGATATGGAACGTCGGCGTCTGGTGGCCAATTATATCGCCGGAATGACCGATCGTTTCGCGATGGAAGAACATCGACGGTTGACGGACCTCTCCGTGCTGGGCTGATAAAGCCCCTCCAAGACGATACAGGTTACAGGAATCGAGCTGAAATGGTCGCTGCACCCACTGCCCATACGACTGACTGCCTTTTTGCCCGCGCCAGAGACCAGGTGTGCGAGGCGCTGCGGTCCGTTGTCCCCGGCCTGCCGGAAGAGGTGGTGCAGCGCGTTGAAGTGACGCCGCCGCGTGACCCGTCCCATGGCCATATGGCGACCAATGCTGCTTTGCTGGCCGCAAAGCCTGCCAAGCGCAAGCCAGCGGAGATTGCGGCAGAACTGGTACAAAAGCTCGCCGACCTGCCAGACATAGATCATGCTGAAGCCGCCGGTCCTGGCTTCGTGAACATGACGCTGAAGCCATATGTATTGCAGGGTGTGGCGAAGGCTGTTCTGGAGGCCGGTGAAGCCTTCGGTCGTTCCTCGATCGGGCAGGGAACGCGCGTCAATGTTGAATATGTATCCGCCAATCCGACTGGCCCGATGCACGTGGGTCATTGTCGTGGCGCTGTGGTGGGGGATGCACTTGCAAACCTGATGCAGGCGGCAGGCTACAAGGTCACGCGCGAATATTACATCAATGACGCCGGGACGCAGGTTGTCGCCCTGACATGGGCAACTTACTGGCGTTATCTGCAGGTTATTGGCACGGACATTGATGCTGACACGTTCAGCCCGCTGACGCCGAATGGTTTGCAGTATCAGGGTGACTATCTGATCCCGGTTGCAGAGAGCATTGCTGAAAAGCATGGTCGCGCTCTCGCCAATGATGATGGCAGCCCGGCTGATCCGTCTGTCTGGTTCGATATCATTCGCGCTGAAACGCTGGTGCAGATGATGGCCGCAATCCGCGAAGATCTGGAAGGGTTGGGCATCTCCCATGAAGTTTTCGCCAGTGAAGCGGAAACGCTGGCGAGCGGACGGGTTGATGCCGCGATTGCCAAGCTGGAAAGCAAGGGCCTGCTTTACGAAGGCGTGCTTGAGCCACCTAAGGGCAAGACCCCCGAAGACTGGGAGCCGCGTCCGCAAACCCTGTTCCGTTCTACAGATTGCGGGGACGATCAGGATCGTGCGCTTCGCAAATCTGACGGCACCAACACTTATTTCGCCAATGACATCGGATATCACGCTCAGAAGGCCGAGAACTCAGACGTTCTGATCGATGTGCTCGGTGCGGATCACGGCGGTTACGTCTCCCGCATGCGCGCTGCAATTTCGGCGCTGACGGATGGCAAGACCGGCTTTGAAGTCGTGATGTGCCAGATTGTGCGCGTTGTGAAGAACGGCGAACCTGTCCGGATGTCCAAGCGTGCTGGCACGTTCGTGACGCTGCGCGATCTGCTGGATGAAGTCGGACGTGATGCTGTGCGCTTCACGATGCTGACCCGTAAGGCCGATGCGCAGATGGAATTCGATCTGGATGCCGTTGTCGCCCAGACGCGTGATAACCCGGTGTTTTACGTTCAGTATGCTCACGCCCGCTGCCGCTCGGTTCTGCGTTCAGCAGAAGCGATGTTTGGTGCCGCGTCCGTGACGCCTGAAACGCTGGCAACTGTTGATCTTTCCGGTCTGTTGTCAGACGTGGAACTGGCCGTTCTGCACCGTATCGCGTCTTTCCCACGTTCTGTCGAAGCGGCTGCTGCAGCGCGTGAACCGCATCGGATTGCAACGTATTGCATTGATCTGGCGTCTGATTTCCACACATTGTGGAATCGTGGACGCGAAGACACGACCCTGCGCTTTCTGCATGAGAACGATCGTAAGACGAGCCTGGCAAAACTGGCGCTTGTTTCTGCGATTGCCGGGACCCTGCGTTGCGCACTGACCATTCTTGGCGTTGTGCCAGTGGAGGAAATGCGATGAGCCCTGACAGCGAGAATGATCGCGATTTCCGGGATCCGGGTGATTACGGCGCGGGACCTTCTTCTCCCCGCCCTTCGTCTGCCCCGCGTGCGGAGCGTGAGCGCCTGAGCAACAACTACGACGATGACGCCCCACCGCGTCGTCGTGCGGCGGCAGCGCCGGAGACTGCGAGCCGCGCCGGTGGCCTTGCATCCCTTCTTGGCAGTGATCCGGCGACGCGCAAGCTTGTTGGTGGCGCCATCGGCATCGGCGCTGTGTTGTTGCTTGCTGTCGGGGGATGGTCTCTGACGGGAGGCCATCACGGCGGAATTCCCATTATCGGCCCACCGCCAGGCCCTGTGAAAGACGTTCCAACCGATCCGGGAGGAATGCAGATCATGGGGAGTGATAGTGGCGATACGGATCTGACAGGCAACGGGGAAGCGCATCTGGCTCCGGGACCGGAACAGCCGGACGCGAAGGCGCTGGCTCGTCAGTATGGTGTGCAACCCGGGACGCCTCCTGCGACTCAGCCGGACAAGCCAGCAGCGCCCGCTGACGCTACGCCTCCTGATGGCGCGGCTCCGGCAGCTCCAGATGCTGCAGCAGGCAAGGACAAGGTTGCCGCTGAACCGTCGGCTGTGCCTCCCGTAGCTCCTGAAAGCAAAGATGCCTCTTCAGCGCCTGCGGACGCCGAGACGCCTGAAGGCGCTCCAGCACCAAAGCCGGTTCCAGCCGTTAAGCCGCAGCCTAAGGCCCCTGATGCGCCTGTTCACAAGGCTGTTCCGCCAAAGCCAGTGCAGAAGCCGCTTCCGGCGCCTGTGGCTGAGCCAGAAAATGCTGTTCCTCAGCAGAAAGCGGCTGCTGGTGCTCCGAAGGCTGAGGCTGGTGGTGCACGCGAAGTTCAGCTTGCCGCGCTCGACAGTGAAGCCGCTGCGCGCAAGGAGTGGGACACACTGCGCCATCAGGCACCCGGACTGTTCGCAGGTCATTCACCGCTCTTTGAGAAGACTGCTCATGGTGACAAGACGTTTGTGCGGCTGCGTATCGGTGGTTTCGCGGATCTGAAGGCTGCCCGGGCGTATTGCGTGAAGCTGCACGCACAGTCCATCGCCTGCACTCCGGCACAGTTCTGAGAGACCGGGCTTGAGCGAGGTTTTGCATCTGACGCTGGACGGGTTCGAGGGGCCGCTGGATCTGCTCCTTGACCTCGCCCGGTCCCAGAAGGTGGACCTCGCAAAAATCTCCATTCTTCAGCTTGTCGAGCAGTATCTGTCCGTTGTGGAGCAGGCCCGCGTGGAAGCAAGGGCACTGCGGCTTGAACTGGCAGCAGACTGGTTGGTGATGGCAGCGTGGCTCGCCTGGTTGAAGTCCAAACTGCTTCTTCCCGCAGAAAATAATGGAGAAGATGCCGAAGAAGCGGTGGAGCAGCTTCAGGAGCGTCTGTTCGAACTGGAACGTATGCGTGCGGCCGCAGTCTGGCTCATGAAACAACCAAGGCTGGGTATGGATGTGTTCCGTCGCGGTGAAGGGGAAGACCACACCGAGATTGACCGTTCGGGTCTGCGAGTGGACCTGTCAACGCTGATTACGGCTTATCTTTCTGCCCGCAGGCGTACGAACCGCAAACGTGTCTATACGCCACGCACCCGCAGGTACTGGAGCGTGCAGGATGCCTTAGCCCGTCTGCGCCGCATGCTGGGCACAGATGCCGTGGCGGACTGGCAGACGCTGACGTCCCTTCTGCCCGAACATTTGGGGGAAGGGCTGGAAGCCGGTCCGTATGATCGCAATGCAGCTCTTGCAGGAACGCTACTTGCCGGACTGGAAATGGCTAAGGGCGGTGCGGTGGAACTCCGACAGCCAGAGGCTTTTGCTGAAATTGAATGGCGGGCAGTTTCGTGATGTCTTCCGATATGGAGCGCGCCTGCCTGCTGGTGGAGGCTCTTGTTTTTGCCAGCCCTGAGCCGGTGCGCCTTTCCATCATTGCGGACCTGCTGAATACACAGGGCCTGAAAATCGCGGCCGCGGAAGCTCTGGACGCCGTGGGAGAGCGTTATGCGACCCATGCTATAGAGCTTGTTGAAGTGGCGGGAGGTTGGCAGTTCCGGACGCGCGCTGAATATGCGTCTGCCCTGACCAAGATCGTGGAAAAGCCCCGTCGGCTTAGCCGGGGGGCGATGGAAACGCTGGCAATTATTGCGTATCACCAGCCGTGCACACGGGCAGAAATTGAAGCGATCCGTGGTGTATCCCTGGGGCAGGCTATTCTGGATGCACTGCTGGAAGATAGTCTGATTGCGCCGAAAGGCCGAAAGGAAGTGCCCGGGCGTCCGGTTCTCTGGGGAACGACACCCATATTTCTGGAAAGTTTCGGACTGCCCGATCTCGGGTCATTGCCGAAGCGTGAAGACTTCCTGCTGGACAGGGCTCCCACTGAAGCAGCACCGGATGCGCCTTCACCCGTAGGCGAGACTGACGGGAAGGGCTAGGATTGTTGCATGTTTGACTTCAGTTTCTCTGAAATTGCTCTTTTTGTCGTCGTGGCAATGGTTTTTATTCGGCCAAAAGATCTGCCGGTTGCCATTCGTACACTCTCGAACGGTATCAAGGCGATGCGCCGGATGGCTGGTGAATTCCAGTCTCATATTGACGATATGGTACGGGAAGCGGACCTGTCTGAAGCGCGGGATCAGTTCCGGGATCTGAAGAACTTCAATCTGCGGGACCGCGTCACGAAGGCGATCGATAGCGATAATTCCATTCGCCGTAGCCTGGACATTGATACCAGCGGCGCAGCAGTGTCGTCTTCCAGTGTTAATGATCTGCCACGGGTCCCGGCTCCTCCACCGATGCCTCCATCTTCTTTTGGCGGGGGTGAGAGCCGTCCCTACAACGCGATGGTTCAGGATCAGGCGGAAGAAGAGCTCAATGATGACATTGTGGACGCGCCATCCATCCTTCCACCCGCCACAGCACGGCGCCTGATGCATGAGCGCGCCCGGTGGCGGGCGCCCGATATTCTACCGCCTGTCCGTGCGATTCATCATGGCCGGCGCGTTGCCATTTCGAGCGCGGAGAAAGACGCATGACGGACTCCGATACGATTCAGGACACCCCGATGCCGTTGCTCGACCATATTGTCGAGCTTCGACGTCGGCTGATCTGGTCCATTGCAACGTTCGTGATCGCCTTTGCGATCTGCTATCACTATGCGGGCGATATCTACCGGTTTCTTGCGGCGCCTCTCGGCAATATCATGCGCGAGAAGGGTGAGCAGCCACACCTGATCTATACGGCGCTTTATGAGGCGTTCTTCACGTATATTCGTGTGGCGGTGTTTGGCGCGACGTGCCTGTCTTTTCCGATGATTGCCATTCAGGCGTGGATTTTTATCGCGCCCGGCCTGTATCGCAGTGAGAAGAAGGCGTTCGCACCATTCCTCGTCGCAACGCCTGTCATGTTCACCGTTGGCGCCGCGTTGGCCTATTACGTCGTGTTCCCGTTCGCCTGGAAGTTCTTCCTATCGTTCCAGACATCGGGCAATGGCGGAATGGACATCGAGCTTCAGGCCAAGGTGTCTGAATATCTGACGCTCGTGACGAAGATGATCCTGGCATTCGGAATCTGCTTCGAGCTTCCGGTGATCCTGACCTTGCTGGTGCGTGTGGGGCTGATCGGAACGGCACAGCTTAAGAAATTCCGCCGTTATGCGGTGGTGGCGTCCTTCGCCGTTGCGGCCGTGATTGCCCCGCCTGATGCCATTACCATGCTGAGCCTCGCCATTCCGCTTGTGGCGCTGTACGAGGTATCCATTCTTGTGGCGCGGCTGGTTGAGCCGAAGCCCGTGACTGACGAAGAAGACTGACGGAGCCCTGAACCATGCATGACCTGAAAGCCCTGCGCGCCGATCCGGCCGCATTTGACGCTGCTCTTGAGCGTCGGGGCCTGTCACCCGTGGGGCAGAAAATCGTCTCGGAAGATGAAGAGCGCCGCGCCGCTCTGGCGGCGCTGCAGGAGGCTCAGGCGACCCGCAAAACGCTGGCCAAGGAAATTGGGCAGGGCAAGCGCACTGGCGCCGATACGTCGGCTCTGGAAGCGCAGGCAGTCGAACTGCGTGACCGGATTACGGGTCTGGAAGAGCGTGCGGCCATCATCGAAAAGAGCATCGACGATGTTCTGGCCTCCCTGCCGAACCAGCTTGACCCGTCCGTGCCGGATGGGAAGAGCGAGGATGAGAACGTCGTCGTTCACTATCGTGGCGAGAAGCGCGAATTCACATTTGAGCCGAAGCAGCATTTCGAGCTGGGTGAAGCTCTTGGCCTGATGGACTTCCCGACGGCGGCCAAGCTGTCCGGGACGCGCTTTGTCGTTTTGCGTGGTGCACTGGCCCGTCTGGAGCGTGCGCTGGGTCAGTTCATGCTGGATACGCATACGACCGAGTTTGGTTACAGCGAAACCAGCGTTCCACTGCTGGTGAATGATGCGGCGATGTACGGCACCGACAAGCTGCCGAAGTTTGCTGAGGATTCCTTCCGGACGGAAGATGGCCGCTGGCTCATCCCGACAGCAGAAGTTCCACTGACGGCCTCTGTCATGGGCGATATTCTGCCCGCCGATGCGCTGCCGATCCGTTTGACGGCGTTGTCCCAGTGTTTCCGTTCTGAAGCAGGCTCTGCGGGCCGTGATGTGCGCGGTATGTTGCGCCAGCATCAGTTCACGAAGTGCGAACTTGTTTCCATCGTGAAGCCCGAAGACAGCGATGCCGAACATGAGCGCATGACGCAGGCTGCCGAAACCATTCTGGAGCGCCTTGGCATCACGTTCCGCCGTATTCTGCTGTGTGCTGGCGATACGGGTTTTGGTGCGGCCAAGACCTTCGATCTGGAAGCATGGATCCCTGGCCAGCAGGCCTGGCGCGAGATTTCATCCTGCTCCAACACCCGCGCATTTCAGGCTCGGCGCATGAAAGCCCGGTATCGCTCCGACAATGGTCCGGCCTTCGTGAATACGCTGAACGGTTCCGGTCTAGCTGTGGGGCGAACCATGATTGCCGTGATGGAAACCTACCAGAACGAAGATGGCAGCATAACCATTCCTGAAGTTCTGCGTTCCTATATGGGTGGGCTAACCCGTATTGGCTAAGGACTATTGCTAAGATGATAACACGCCGTTTCGCTCTTTCCCTTGTGGCAGGAAGTGCCTTTGTCCAGATGGCAAAAGCCGAGCCTCTGGAAACTCTGAGCGGGACGGTGACGTACCGGGAGCGTATGGCGCTCCCGGCTGGAGCTGTTCTCACAGTTCAGCTTGAAGACATTTCCCGCGCAGACGCCCCCGCGATTACTCTGGCCGAGAGCCGCCAGGATATTCTCCGTCCGGGCCCGATTGCTTACACATTGCGCTACCCTGCATTGAAAAGCGGGTTTCGCTACGCGCTGCGTGCAGAAATTCGTGTGGGTGATACCTTGCTGTTCACCACGGAAGATTTTCATGGGCCCGATCAGCCGAACATTCTTGTTCATCGCGTTTCTGCGCCCGCTGCATCATCCCCTTACGGAACATGGAGCGTGCAGGCCTTGGACGGCAAGCCTTTGGAGCCGACGGCCAGAAAGCCTGTATTAACGCTCAATCAAAACGGTCGCGTTTCGGGGTTTGGTGGCTGTAACAGGCTGATGGGTCATGCCGTAATTAAAGGGAACACAATACGGTTCGCCCCGATGGCGATGACCCGGATGGCCTGTATTGGCTCTGGGATGGGGATCGAAAGTCATTTCGTCAAAAATCTGGAAGATGTGCGCTCCTGGTCTATCGGTCAGAGAGGCGAACTCACTTTGAATTCACAATCTGGGATTGCCATGATTGTTTTGACTTCGTCTAATATTGATAGTCAAAAATTATGATTGCAACCGAGGTTCGCTTAATTTTCGCCTGATGTGAAGTAATGGTGACGCGCAAAGCTGCGTCAGATTATTTTTAACTTTACCCTGTGACAAAAATTATTTGCAAATTGATGAAGTTTTTCCGATAGCTGCGGTCTTGTTGATACCTTCTCAATCTGAAGAGCGTGCGTTTCAGGTGCTTGAAGGTACGGTGATGCTTGGGATGAAAAAAATGACTCAACCTACGGAAGAAAATGGGCCAGAGCGGCTCTCACCGGGGCTGGAGCTTGGACGCCGTATCCGCCTTCTTCGGGAAATGGTTGGACTGAATCAGCAGCAGCTTGCAGATCGGGTTGGAATTTCGCGGTCTGCCGTGGCTTTCTGGGAAACCGGGCGCTCCGGCCACGTCGGTAAACATCTGGGCGCACTGGCTGAGGCCCTTGGGGTGGACGCTGAAGTGCTCCTGACCGGCATGGCGTACAAGGAGATTCAGGAAACACTGACTCCCGATGAAAGCATGTTCCTGAACCTTTATCGGCAGCTCAGCCCGCTTATCAAGCTGCAGGCCCAGAAATGGGTAGAACGGCGCGTTCGGCAGGCTGAAGACGCCGCAGAAGGTTAGGGTGCTTCGAAGGGCAGGATGTTTCCTGCCCTTCGGAACAGCTTTTCAGCTTCGTTTCCGAGGGAAGCCACCAGGCTTCCCTTTTTTCTTGAAGCCCGGCTTGGCAGGATGGCCTGATTTTCCGGCAAAAGGCTTGTCACTGCGGCCTCTCGGCGTGAACCCGCCGCGCTGCTGCTTCTGGCTTTCGCGCATCCGGCTCTGGGTACGCAGAACCTGCTCAATCCAGTCATTCAGGATCGACGTGTTGATCTCAGCATTCTGCTGCGCGGGATAGGCTTCCGGGAAGCGCAACGCGAGCCAGCGCCAGGCGACGAGGCGCTTATGGCGCTTTTCGGCCCGTTCCAGCTCTTCACGGCCTGCCTGCTCCGGATGGGGCAGGCGACCCGTTCCCGGTGGCGGAACCGGGCGACCAGCAGCGTGATCCGCGGCCCAGCTTACCAAGCGCTGAATTCCATTGTCCCGCTCATCAATCGGGCACATGGCGTACGTCCAGCGTGTGGTCAGATCGAGGTTTTCGACGCCTTCCAGGGCTGCCGCAATCTCGAGAGACTGTTCCATGTCCGCCAGGCGGTAGTTTGGATCATCCGGCCGCAAAACAGCGTGTTTGATGCGTGTCAGAACGCCATAGAGGCTGTCGCTGCCGATTTCTTCAGCAACGGCGCGCACGATGTCTGAGTCGGGCTGAACCAGTGGACGCAGTTCCGTCACAGGTTCTGGAGGAGCCGCCAGCATGTGGCGAACGAAAGTCGGGCTTCCAGATTCTGCAAGAACGCAGACAAGGCCTTCCTCATGCTTGCCGTAGCGGCCAGCACGCCCACCGATCTGTTTGACCTCCTGCGAGATCAGATCGCGGGTCTGACGCCCATCAAACTTGCGCAGGGCACTGAAGACAACGCGGCGGATGGAGAGGTTCAATCCCATTCCGATAGCGTCTGTCGCAATCAGAATATCTGCATCGCCATTGTTGAAACGGGCGGCTTCCGCGCGGCGCACTTCCGGGCTGAGGGCGCCATAAACAACGGCCACCCGGCGTCCACGGGCCATAAGTTCGGCCCGCATGTCCAGAACTTCACGCCGTGAGAACGCAATGACGGCATCTCCGACCGTCAATTCGCTGAGATGAACCGTTCCGCCAGCTTTGAGCGGACTTTTCCGTTCGAGATGGATCTCGTCCACTGGGTCGTCACAGAGTTCGGCAATCCGTTTGACGAGCGGGATACAGTCCGCAGCGCCAAGAATGTACACATGCCGAGCCGGCACACCCATGATCGCGGCTGTCCATGCTGCGCCCCGATCCGGGTCCGCCAGCATCTGGGCCTCATCAATGATGGCGACGTCCACCGGCTTATGGAACGGGCACATTTCGACCGTTGCTGCCAAGTGGCGGGCACCGGGCATTTCAATGCGTTCTTCGCCTGTGGCCAGCGATGCGGGAACACCTCGGGTCAGCAGAGCTTCCCGGAATTCATGCGCCAGCAGACGAAGAGGGGCGAGGGCCAGGCCGCTCTCTGCATTGGCGAGAGCATTGAGCGCTGTGTACGACTTTCCCGAATTGGTCGGGCCCGTAACGAGCGTAATGCGGCGCTTGAGAGAACGCGCCGTGCGGAAATGAGCCGCAAAACGATCCAGCGCTGCGACGCGGGCAATGGCAGCATTGCCGACCTTGGTGCCACGCTCCAGCTTCTCCGGACGATCCGGTGTGCCGCTGCGCCACTCGGGAAGGCGTGCACGAAGCTTCTTCAGTTCGTCTGGATCGAAGAAGAACAGCTCGATGCCGTCGTCACGTGTTTCGCGTTTGGCAATGGGAAGACGGTTTTCCGCCACCCACCGCAACGCTTCACGCCGGGAACAATGGAGAATGCCCGGGACTTCTTCAAACCCGGCAAGATTGGCTTCCCATTCTTTCAGGCGTTCGAGCTCACGCTCCCGGCGGCGTTCTGCACGGGCCTGAATGTCAGCCTGTTCGCGGGCACGGCGCTCTTCCGCCAGGCGGAGATCGTCTTCGAAGCCGAGGTCAACGCTTCCGAATGCGCTCGCAATACTGCGGGAAAGCTTTTCAAGCTGGCCGCCAGACAGGATCAGGCCAGCATCTGCGAGATCTGCACGAACCTCTTCCAGAACGCTGCGTGGCGAGTCTCCCAGATCCTGCCAGCGTGAGACCAGAACATCCTCTAGCGTGAGGCGCAGAGCCGCAATGTCGGCACGGGGGTCGTGCGTGCGGGCGGCAGCTTCCTGTGTGTCTGCCTTGGTGACCCAGACTTCACCGGCACGGCGGGCGACATTCATGAGCTGGGACGCCCATGTCTTACGCCGAACGACGCAGAGCGCGTCGATCAAGGCCTCGTGGGGGAGGGTAGCTTCATTACCCTCAAGCCGCCGGGCGACCTGCCGAAGCAGCGCTGGCCGCTCACGGGGGGTGATGTCCAGTGGTGTCCCAAAATCGGCTTCAGCCTGGTTCAGGGCCCGTTCGGCGGGAGAGAGGGGGGCGTCGCTCACGGAGTCGTCTGTCATGAAAAGACTTTTGCGTCATTCGGCTATCGGGTTCAACGCAGATGGGTTTTCCGAAACGTGATGATTGCGCTAAAAGGTCCGGCTCTTATCAGGTCCGAGACCTGTTATCCGTGCCACACCGGAGACAGAAACCGATATGTCCACCCCGAGTTTTGCCGCCCCGACTCCTGAGATCGACGAACCCATTACGGGCCTGACGCCGTATGAAGGCCATCCGAAACAGTATCGTCTGGCTGAACCCAGCAAGGAATACGCTCATCTGTATCCTGCAAAGGTTCTGACCGTTCATCACTGGACGGACCGTCTTTTCAGCTTCACCACAACGCGTGACCCGGGACTGCGGTTCGAGAACGGCCAGTTTGCAATGATTGGCATTGAGGTCGAGGGCAAGCCGCTTCTGCGCGCTTACTCTATCGCATCGGCCAATTATGAAGACCACATGGAGTTCCTCTCCATTGCCGTGCCGGAGGGGCCGCTGACGTCCCGTCTGCGTCATGTGAAAGTGGGCGATACGGTTCTGATCGGTCGTAAACCGGTGGGGACGCTGCTTCTTGATAACCTGAAGCCGGGTCGTAACCTGTACTTCCTGTCCACAGGCACAGGCCTCGCGCCGTTCATGAGCCTCATCAAGGACCCGGAAGCCTACGAGCGTTATGAGAATGTGATCCTCAGCCACACGGTCCGTATCTCTGGCGAACTGGCTTATGAAAACCACATCCGTCATGAACTGCCGGAGCATGAGTTCCTGGGTGAGTTCGTTGCTGAGAAGCTGAAGTACTACCCGGCTGTGACGCGTGAAGACTATGCTGTCACGGATCGCATCACGAAGCTGATCGAAAGCGGCAAGATCTTCGAGGATCTGGGCATCGATAAGCTCGACCCTGAGCATGATCGCGTCATGATCTGTGGTTCGCCGGAAATGCTTGCGGATACGGAAGCACTTCTGGAGCGTATGGGCTTCGAAGAAGGCAACATGAGCCGTCAGGGTTCGTATGTTGTCGAGAAGGCGTTCGCAGAGCGCTGAGACCACAGGCACGGAAGGCCGGGATTTATGCAGGAATTCGATCTTTTCGTCATCGGAGCCGGATCGGGCGGTGTACGCTGTGCGCGTATTGCTGCCCAGAACGGCGCGCGCGTCGCGATTGCGGAGCGTCGTCACTGGGGCGGAACCTGCGTTAATCTCGGCTGCGTGCCGAAGAAGCTGATGGTTTATGCGGCGGAGTATGGCCGCGAGATCGACGATGCCCGCGCTTATGGCTGGGATGTAACTCCGGGAGCGCATGACTGGCGCACGCTGATTGATGCCAAGGACCGCGAGATCGAGCGCCTGAATGGCATTTACGTCTCAATGCTGAAGAAGGCTGGCGTTGAGCTTTTCACGGGCGATGCACGCTTTGTGGATGCGAATACGGTTGAAATCGGTCCGTCTGAGCTTGCTCCGGATGCTGCGGTTCAGACCGTTCGTGCCAAGAACATTGTCATTGCGACGGGGGGTGCACCGACGCGCCTCGATATTCCCGGTGCGGAGCACGCGATTGTTTCGGATGATGCGTTTCATCTGGAGAACCGGCCCGAGCGCGTTGCCATAATTGGCAGCGGCTATATCGGAATTGAATTCGCAGGAATTTTTGCGGGTCTCGGTTCGCAGGTGGACTTCGTTTATCGGCAGGACCTGCCGCTGCGTGGCTTTGACGAGGAAATGCGTCGCCATATCGCAGAGCTAGTGCCACTGAATGGTATTACGTCTCATCCCGGCAGTACGCCGGAGCAGATTGAGAAGACTTCTGAAGGGTATCGCCTCCATCTGAAGGGCGGAAAGGTCATCGACTCCGACTGCGTCTTCATGGCGACGGGCCGCCATCCGAACCTGACATCCCTGCGGCTGGATCTGGCCGGGGTCGAGGTCACAGACGGTCGCATCGTGACGCGCATTGAAGATGCAAAGACGAATGTTCCGGGCATTTATGCCATCGGGGATGTCACCGACACTTACAACCTCACGCCGACCGCCATTGCCGAAGGTCATCTTCTGGCCGAGCGTCTGTTCGGCGAGACGGGCCGTGAATGGTCTTTCGGAACGACCCCAAAAGCTGTTTTCTTCAGTCAGCCTCTCGCTTCGGTTGGGCTGACAGAAGAAGAGGCTGCGGAACACCACACGCTCGATATCTATACGTCGTCCTTCACACCGATGCGTCAGTCGCTGTCTGGTCGTAAGGGCAAGGCGTTCATGAAGCTGGTTGTGGATTCAAAAAGCCAGGTCGTGCTGGGTGCCCATATGATTGGTCCGGATTCACCGGAAATCATCCAAGGGCTGGCCATTGCCGTCACGGCAGGTCTGACCAAGCGCGATCTGGACCGCACGATCGGCCTTCACCCCACAAGTGCGGAGGAGTTCGTGACCATGCGGACGCCAACGCGCCATGTTCCTCCTTCTTCCGACAAACAGAACTGATATTCCGATGGCTCATGACGATCCTTTGCCGCCTCTGAAGATCATGAGCCATTATACAGCAGGGCAGGTGCAGGCGTGAAACTCGGCTGGCTGTTTGCGCCGTCCATCACCTCTGTGATGTTCGCCCTGCGTACGACAATTGCTTCGCTACTGGCTCTGGCCATCGCTCTGTGGATGGAACTTGGTGAGCCGCAATGGGCCGCCATGACGGTCTGGATTGTCGCGCAAAATTCCCGCGGAGAAAGTATATCCAAGGGCCGCTGGCGTCTTGTTGGCACGGTTGCCGGTATGGTTGCCGCCATCGCCCTGATGGGCATGTTTCCGCAGTATCCCTGGCTCTTTCTTCCTGCCTTGGCGATCTGGGTCGGACTTTGCGCCGGGTTCGCCACACTGACGCATAACTTTCGAGGCTATGCACTCGTTCTTGCCGGCTACACCTGCACGATCATTGCTCTTGGCGCCGTCAAAGAGCCGGACAATGTGTTCAACATTGCCATGGCGCGTGGAACATACATTTTTCTGGGCGTGATCTGCGAGACGGTCATGGGAATGGTGTTCGTTCCCAATGTGGCAGACCGGGCCCGCGAAGAACTGCGGAAGCGGCTGCAGGCTATTCTTACAAAAGCCAGCGGTGCTCTGACGGATGTTCTGAACCAGAAAGCCAACGCCACAGATACGCTCTGTGCCCTCATGGGATCGCTTCAGGCATCAAGCGATCAGATCGAGTTCTCCCGGATCGAAATTCGCAGTCAGGGCAACGAGGTCGAACATGCCTATGTGACGCTGGGCCTCGTGGCGCGTGTTCTGTCGCGCGGACTAGGGCTTAAGACGCGTATGACGTCTGTGTCTCATATTCCGGAAGCACTTCTCCCGTTTCTTCACGACATGGGGGTTGCCCTTGAAGGGCTGCCAGCACGTCTGGAAAGCGACCGTCGCGGCATTGCAGCTCTTGTTCAGACAGAAGCCTTACTGGCCGAATGTCGAGGTCGAATGCAGGCGGTTTTGCCACGTGACGACGAAGATTCCCTAAATGAAGGCATTATTCTGACCGGCGTGGAGGTCATGATTTCGGACCTCTGTGAAACACTGCGCTCCTATCGTGCCAGCGTAGATGGTGCTCCGATTTCTGAGCGTCACCGCCTGACCCGGAACACAGACTGGCGCGCGGCTGCACGAAACGGGGTTCGGACCATGGCTGCGCTTCTTTTCGGGGCGTATGTCTGGGAAGTGACGGCGTGGCCTCAGGGAAGCGTCTTTTTGACCTTTATTGCGGTGGTCTGTGCCCGCTTTGCGACTTTCGAAAATACCGTCCTGCTCAGCGCGGCGTTTTTCTACGGAGCAGTTTTCGCGGCACTGGCAAGCGTCATTCCTGTCTTTGTCGTGATGCCGGTTACAGCCAGTTATGCGTTTTTCTGTCTGACAGTGGGCTTCTTCATGATGCTCGGTGGTCTTGCGACCCGTAATCCGGGCACGGCAGTCATGGCCGCGTCGTACGGTACGTTTTTTCCTTTCCTGCTAGGCATGGACAATCAGGGGCGTATGGATGAGCTGTCATGGCTCAATACGACCATTGCGCTGCTGCTTGGCCTCGGGGCCGGCGTGGTCATCTTCCGTGCGGTTCTGCCATTTACGCCGCGTCGGGCAGCAGAAGTGCTCCGCTATCAGCTCAAGCGCAGCCTGCGGCGCTTGGCGTTGCCGGGTGTTGTGATGGATGAATATGTCTGGATCAATGACGGCACGCAGAGCATGGAGCGTGCGGTTCGTTTTGCAGGATCTCTGGAGAGTGACCGTGCCGAAGAAATGCTGCGTGGAACGCTGTCGGTCATGACGGTTGGGCGAAACGTTCTGATGCTGCGTAAGCTGGCGCAGCATGGCGCCCTGCCAGACACTGCTGTAGCTGCAGTGGATGGGCTGATCCGAAACCTTCTGCGTCGTAAGTTGCCGCTCACCCACACAGCCGCGACGATTGAACCGACGTTGGCGGAGCTTTACGCTCTTGAGCGTGAGTCTCAGGATCCGTCCATACGTCATGATCTTGTATTAGCGATTGGCTCCCTGCTAATCGTGCAATCAGAATTGCCGACCAGCAGGGCGTTTCTCAGGGCAACAACCTGAGTTTCAAAGTCAGGACGCCAGGAATTCCAGCAGGTCTGCATTGACCTGTTCGGCATGGGTGAAGAACAACCCATGCGGAGCACCGTCGTATTCCCGGAAAATCGATCCCGGAATCAGATCGGCGGCACGCCGGCCAGCGATATCAGCCGGAACCGCTGAATCAGCCGTTCCATGGATGATGAGGGTGGGAATGGTGAAAGACTGAAGGTCACTGCGGAAATCGGTTTTTCCCCAAGCGTCCACACAGTCGAGCGTTGCCATCGGGCTTGCCATGCTGGCCAGTGTGAAAGACCAGTCCAGCACGCCCTCACTGACAGGGTGGTGCAGCATGGTCGTGCCATAAAAGCCCGGCAGAAAACTCTTCAGGAAGCCAAAGCGATCCTGTCGAATTTCCTGTTTGATACCATCGAAAACAGAAATATCCACGCCTTCCGGATTGTCCGCAGTTTTCAGAAGGAATGGGACGATGGAGGCCAGAAGCACAGCTTTTGAAATTCTTGAGCGACCATGACGTGTCAGATAGCGGGCAACTTCGCCGCCGCCCATGGAGAAGCCCACGAGGGTTGCATCCCACAGGTCAAGCTGTTCCAGAATGACCGCAAGGTCATCGGCCAGAACGTCATAATTGTAGCAGTTGATGGGGTGGCCTGAGAGACCGAAGCCGCGCCGGTCATAGGTAATGACGCGATAGCCAGCTTCGACAAGTGCGAGGGTCTGTTTTTCCCACATGTCACCGGTCAGCGGCCAGCCGTGGATCAGAACAACCGGGCGTCCGACGCCCATATCCTTCACATGAAGGCTCGTTCCGTCAGTAGCAGTAATATACGGCATGGAGTCTGCTCCTCATACGATCTGGCTGGATAATACCAGCCGCATCCTGAAGAGCAGAACCCCTGCGCTGGAGATTGGTTTCTTTTACCAGCCGTTGCCGCGTGGTGCGACATAACCGTTGCCGGTAGCATCACCGAGCTGGCCAGACTGAGTGTTGTTGCTGCCCTGATAGGCTGACCCGAATTTGGAAAGATTAGCGCCAGTTACGCTATCACGCTCCACACCGGCTTCATGGTCCGGATCAGGCCCGTGCTCGAATTCTGTGCTCGGAGCATCCTGATAGCCAGGTGGCAGAGACCGGTGGCCACGGGCACGGAAATGCTCTCCGCCATTGGCCTTTTGTTCAGCGCCCGGCACTTGAGACTGGGTGCTGTTTTGCTGGGGGGCTGTTTCGTAGGGCTGACCGAAAGTCGTGCTCTGAGCCTGAGCCACCCCTCCCAGCAGAGCGGTCGCCAGCAGGGCATGGCAGAAAAAGCGGGAAGAGGGCAGCATGGGATCTGGTCCTGAACCAATCATGGAAATCAACGGCCCCATCACCATATGGAAAGCAGAACCGCATATTTTTTTATAATCGGTCCGCTTGGGCTGAGGTTCAAGAGTTCTTTTCATCTTGAATGGCGGGAGCAGGAGGAAGCAGTGGAGGATCTCTTTACGGAAATGCGGGTTCGCACAGAGCTCGGGACAGGCGCGGTCTGGCTTCCAGGCTTTGTCGACTCCGTTGCGGACCAGCTTTTGCAGCATATCCACTCTCTCTCCCAGATTTCTCCCTTCCGCTTCATGATGACGCCGGGTGGTCGCTCAATGTCTGTTGCCATGACCAGTTGTGGGGCCTGCGGCTGGCATACTGACAACCGTGGATACCGGTACGTTCGACACGACCCGATGACTGGCGAACACTGGCCGGATATGCCGGATATATTTCGTCATATCGCGGTCGCGGCCGCGCAGGAGGTCGGATTTCCAGATTTCACCCCAAGGTCGTGTCTGGTGAACCGCTATGAGCCAGGCGCGAAGATGGGGCTTCATCAGGATCGGGATGAAGATGACCTGGCGTCTCCGATTGTGTCTGTTTCTCTGGGGGTTCCGGCCCGATTTGCGTTTGGAGGCTTGCTGAAGACAGACCCGGTCAGGCGCTTTGATCTGAGGCATGGAGACGTCGTGGTGTGGGGCGGGCCGTCTCGGCTGGCATGGCACGGCGTGTCGCCCGTGCGTGAAACATTCCATCAGCAGACAGGTGCCATGCGTTACAATCTAACTTTTCGCGCTATCAACCCGGCGCTTTTTCAGCCATAAACAGCGCCCCGCAATTCTGTTCACTTCCCGACCCCCGGAGGGCATTCAATGCACCCCTCGACCAAGACCCAGACGTCCGACAACACGATGTCATGGTCTCCTGCAAGCTGGCGTTCCCGTCCGATCGTCCAGGCCCCGTCTTATGAAGACGAAGCTGCGCTTGCTGCTGTCGAGGCTCGTCTGCATCGATATCCCCCGCTGGTTTTTGCGGGTGAAGCCCGCCGTCTGAAGACGCGTCTGGCCGCAGCATCCCGCGGTGAAGCCTTTGTGCTTCAGGGGGGGGCCTGTGCGGAAAGCTTCGACGAATTTACGGCCGATATCGTCCGCGACACTTTCCGTGTGCTGCTTCAGATGGCTGTGGTTCTGACATTCGCCGCCAAGGTGCCTGTCGTGAAGATTGGCCGTATGGCGGGTCAGTACGCCAAGCCGCGCTCGTCCAATACGGAAACAATCGATGGTGTGACGCTGCCGTGCTACCGCGGTGACATCATCAATGGTCCGGAATTCACGGCGGCTTCCCGTATTCCTGATCCTGCCCGCATGGAAACGGGGTATTTCCAGTCTGCCGGTGTGATGAACCTCCTGCGTGCGTTCGCAAACGGCGGTTATGCAAACCTGCATCAGGTTCATAGCTGGAACCTCGGTTTCGTAGAGCGCTCACCGCTTGCGGCCCGTTATCAGGATCTGGCCCATCGCATTGACGAAACGTTGTCCTTTATGCGGGCTTGTGGCTTCGACAGTGCAGCATCCCAGATTGATGAGACGGAATTCTATACGTCTCATGAAGCTCTTCTCCTGCCATACGAGCAGGCTCTGACGCGCATCGATAGCACCAGCGGTAACTACTATGACTGCTCTGCGCACTTCCTGTGGATTGGTGATCGCACCCGTCAGCCGGATGGCGCGCATGTTGAGTTCCTGCGTGGCGTTCAGAACCCGATCGGTATCAAGGTTGGCCCGACGACCACAGTCGCCGATCTGGAAAAGCTGCTTGAGATCCTGAACCCGGATGACGAGGCCGGCCGTATTACGCTGATCTCGCGTATGGGCAAGGACAAGGTGCGCGAGCATCTGCCGCCGCTTCTGGACGCCGTCATCAAGACGGGGCGTACGGTCACATGGCTGTGTGACCCGATGCATGGCAACACGACTACGACGTCCAGCAAGGTCAAGACGCGCTCCTTCGAGAGCATTCTGGGCGAAGTGCTTGGTTTCTTCGATGTATTTGAAGCCGCAGGCCGTCGTCCGGGTGGTATCCACCTTGAAATGACAGGTCAGGATGTGACCGAATGCATTGGTGGTGCCCAGTGTCTGACGGAAGCCGATCTGGGTGATCGGTATGAAACATTCTGTGATCCACGCCTTAATGCGGAACAGTCGCTTGAAATGGCGTTTCTACTTGCGCATGAACTGACAGGCCGACGAGCAGGAAAGCAGGAATGAATTCTTCCGTTTCTCAAAGCGCATTAGAACAGTCCAGCGGTGCCATTGGCCCGCTGGATCAACAAACAATTGAATCCAGGACCGATGCTTATTTCGGGCGAACCCGAAAAATCGTCGAACACTTTGGTGACGCGAAAGTCACCTATGCGGTTTTTATCCGCCGCCCGGTCATCGCAGCCTGTGGCATAGCAGTCACCTGGCTGCGGAATGTGGCCAAGGCCCAGAGTTTCGATCTCCATATCCGCGAAGTTTATGAAGAAGGGCAGTGGGTCGGCGCGGGCGAACCGCTTCTGTATCTGACTGGCCCGTTCACAAAACTTGCTCCTCTTGAAACCCTGCTCCTTCAGCGTCTTGGCGCTGCCTGTGTCGCTGCCCATAATGCCTATCAAATGGCGATGGCCTTGCCGGAAGTCCCGTTCCTGGCAATGGAAGCGCGTCATTGTGCTGGCTTCGAAATGCAGGAACAAATGGGCTATGCGGCAGCCGTCGGCTCCCGTGCGGCTCAAAAGGAAGGGGCTCGTGGATTCATTGGGAATGCCAATGATGCAACAGCTGGCTTCTTTGGTCAGGAGCGCGGTCTTGGGACCATGCCGCATGCCCTGATCGGGTATGCAGGTTCAACGCTTCGGGCTGCCGAGATGTATGCCGAAGTCTACCCGAATGATCCGCTGACCATTTTGGTGGACTATTTCGGACAGGAAGTGACGGATGCGCTGGAAGTCTGCCGACGTTTCCCGGAAAAAGCTGCTGCCGGGCTGTTGAGTGTCCGCCTCGACACGCATGGTGGGCGCTTTCTGGAAGGGCTGGACCCACAGTCGTCTTACGCCGTGCTGGAACGCTACACGCCAGGCACGATCCGCCGCTACCGCTCCGATGCAGAGCTGCGGGATCTGGTTGGCACGGGTGTTTCGGCTGCTGCGATCTGGAGGATGCGCGAAGCTCTGAACGAGGCGGGTTTTCCGAAAGTGAAAATTACGGTGTCGTCAGGGTTCAATGTGTCCAAGTGCACAAGCATGCGCGATGCTCACGCGCCGATTGACGTTGTTGGCAGTGGTTCTTTTATTCCGGATCGTTGGTCCGAGACCTATGCAACGGCAGACATCGTGGCCTATGACGGCACGCTTCGCGTCAAGGTTGGGCGTGAATTTCTGCTGAACAAGGCAAAAGCCGAACAGGAGGTCTCATGAGCGACGAAGCCGAAAACCCGGGAACGGAAACTGCCGGGCAGGGCCAGTCCTGGAGTGTCAGGATCATCGATCTCTCCGGGGCATCCGAGGATGACACTGTAGAAGTTGTAAAAGACTTCATGGACCTGATGCATGCCAATGCTTACGCCCGCGCCTATGTGCGAGACAGTATTGAGCGCTGCCGTGTTCCGGGTGCGACAAGTCGTGAAGTGCTGGAAAGCTGGATGGCTTTTGGTGAAAACGCGGAAGTTGTTGATGCGGGAGATGATGGCTGGAAGTCTTCCACGGAACTGGATGACTTCGTTGCCAATCGGGCGACACCCATGGAGCGCGACTGGCGCGCTATTGATCCGCGTCGTCTCGTGGATGACGACGAGATTGCTGGTCCTCCAGACGATGACGAAGATGATGAAGACGACGAAAATACCCACGAAGTTATTCGTCACTGAATAAATGGCTGCCCCTGTGAAACAGTAGTCTCACAAGGGCGGTATCCCCGCACCGAGCGGGGTCACAAAATATCCACATGACTTGGGATCTGTAACTGTTACGTTACATTGACCGATACACTTATGAAGTCATGTCGATGCATATTTTTCAAAAGACATTTCTAGCGATTTCCCTGCTCACGGGTCTGGCCTGCTCAACGGCCTATGGCGCAGACATTGGGCGCGAAACTTTGCCGAATGGTTTGCGGGTCGTTGTGGTCCGCAATCCGATCGCCCCTGCCGTCAGCGTGCAATTGACCTATCTGGTAGGGTCTGCCGAGGCTCCGAAAGGCTTTCCGGGTACAGCTCATGCGCTTGAGCACATGATGTTCCGTGGAACGCCGTCTCTCAGTGGAGACCAGCTTTTAACGCTGATGGGAACGCTGGGAGGCCAGTTCAATGCTTTCACCGAGACGGACCTGACCCGCTACCACTGTCTGATTCCGGCGCAGGATCTGGATGTTGTCCTGCGTATGGAAGCAGACCGGATGCAGCATCTTTCACTGGATGCGGGGCAGTGGGCAAAGGAGAGGGGAGCCATTGAGCAGGAAGTCTCGCGGGATCTTTCAAGTCCGGGCTTCAAAGTCAAAGAACAGTTACGGCCCATTCTGTTTGAGAACAGCGCGTACGATCATTCACCCCTTGGAACGCGTGCTTCTTTTGAAGCGACCGATGTCACGCTTCTGCGGGATTTCTATGACAGGTGGTACGCTCCCAATAATGCGGTTCTGGTTCTTGTCGGGGATGTTGATCCCGTGGCGACCCTAAAGCAGGTTGAACGGATCTTTGGCTCTATTCCGTCGCGACCACTTCCGGACCGGCCTCCGCTTCCTGCTACGCCAGTTGTGGCCCAGTCGGTTCAGGCGCAATCGAACTATCCGGTTGATATCGTGGCTCTGTTCTGGAGAGGGCCGTCTCTTCGCGATAGCGCTGGTCCCGCAGTCGCTCTTCTGGACGCTGTTCTGTCGAGCCATCGTGGTCCTATGTATCCGCTGGTTCTACAACATAAGGCGCTGGCGGCCGGACTGGATGTTGACCGGGACATTCATACGGGAACCGTTGAGGCGTCTCTGACAATTCCCCGGGGCGGTGATCCGAAAGCCGCCATGGCCCTTCTCAAGGCGACACTTGCGGATATCCGGACCAAAGGTGTCTCGGCGGATGTTGTCGAGGGCATGAAGAAGCGGTGGCTGGCATCGAAAGACTTCGAGAAAAATTCCATTGCCGGACTGGGCAGTCTCTGGTCTGGCGCTGTAACGGCGGAAAATACTGACAGTCCTGATTCATCCTTTGATCGCTTTGCGAAAGTAACCGTGGAGGACGTCAATGCGCTGGCTCGGAAGCTGCTGGACCCGGAGCACGCTGTCGCGGTGACGATGCTGGCGTCAGATCACGCTACACCGCCTGCCGGGAAAGGCTTTGGTGGCGCAGAATCCTTTGGCGGTCAGGGCGGCGCGACAGGGCCGCTTCCGGACTGGGCCAAGCCGATTAATAACGTTCCCGCGCCTCCAGCTTACGCAGCTCCGGATGCGGATTTCACGCTTCCAAACGGTCTGCGTATTGTGGTGCGGACCAAGCATGTCAGCCCAACGGTCTTTCTGTTTGGACGTATCAGGTCGAACCCAGATATTCAGGCGCCAGCGGGAAAAGAGGGTGTTGGCTCTCTGACAGGTCAGTTATTTTCTTTCGGGTCAGTCACACGGGATCGGGCGACGCTGGAAAAAAGTCTGGATGATCTGGCAGCCAATGCACATGGTGGTACGAATTTCTCCGTCAGTGGCCGGACGCAGGATTTCGACGCGGCTCTGTCTATTCTGGCAGATCTCGAATTGCACCCTGCGTTTCCGCAGTATGCTTTTGATCTTGTGCGCCAGAACATGATCCGCATGCAGGCGGGTGTTGAGCAGACGCCTGGTTACCGTTTCCACCAAAGCATCATGAAGACCATGATGCCGGCAGGTTCTCCGGCGCTTCGTGTGCAGAGCGTGAAGAGTCTTTCGGGTCTGACGCGTGACGACGTGCTCTCCTATTACCAGTCTGTTTATCGACCGGACATGACGACGATAGAAGTTGTTGGCGATATTTCTGTAGAAGAGGCACGCAGGAAGATCACAGCGGTCTTTGGCGAATGGAAGGCCATCGGGCCGAAGCCAGATGTTGATCTGGCTGCAATTCCTTTTAATCCGACACCGGCCGCTCAGTCCGTGAGCGATCCTGTTCGGTCACAGGATGCCGTTATCATGGCGCAAATCAATGCGCGTGGATGGAATGACCCCCAGCGCTATGACATGGGACTGGCCGATGTCATGTTGACCCAGGGGTTTGACAGCCGCCTTTACCAGGATCTCCGGGTCAGAACAGGGTATGTTTATTCGGTAGGGTCACAGCTCTCCTCGCAGAAGAATTTTGGAAATTACGTGTTCGCTTTTGGGGCAGACCCGGCATCTGTGAAGGTCGCGCGGCAGCATATTGTGCAGGAGTTGCAGATCATGGCGGCAAAGCCGGTTCCTGTTGAGGAACTGAACAGAGCCAAAGCTCATTTGATCCGCGATATGATTCTCTCAAATGCGATTATGACTGCACCAAGCGGTCTTGATAACGTTCTGATATTACAGGGGCTGGGCTGGGAGCATTTGAACGATGTCGCCAAAGCCTATCAGGCTGCGACACCTGAAAGCGTTCAGGCGGCATTCAAAAGCTATATTCGTCCAAATGGGTTTGCGACGTTCATATTGGGGCCAATGCCGGCGGGTCTGAACTGAAGCAGAACCAGAAGGCGTTCTGTTTTCAGGCAGATGAGGGTATCAGAACAGAATTCTCAGATGCTCCGAAAGCAGGATATTGCCGCTTGTGAAGAACCGAATTCTGGTCAGTGCCTGTCTGCTGGGTCAGCCAGTCCGATATGATGGCAAGGCAAAGACCCTTCTGCACCCGCTGCTTCAGCAATGGCAGGAAGAGGGACGTCTGGTTGTGGTCTGTCCCGAGCTTGCAGGTGGGATGCCCGTTCCACGTCCCCCGGCGGAAATCGGGGCGCGGCAGGATGGCAAAGATGTTCTTCTGGGCGAGGCGCGTGTGACCGACACGTCCGGTGCAGATGTGACGGATGAGTTCGTAGCGGGAGCCCGGATTGCCCTGAACGTCGCGCAGGCACAGGGATGTGGGTTCGCGTTGCTTATGGAAGGTAGCCCGTCCTGCGGAAGTCAGATGATTTATGACGGCAGTTTCAGCGGGCAGAAACATGCCGGAGCTGGCGTAACGGCTGCGCTGCTCCGCCAGAACGGGATTCAGGTTTTCAGTCAGGACACGATTGAAGATCTGAGGATTGCTGTTCAGTCGGCCCATTAAATACTGCTCTGAATGGGGTCCGTGCATTTCCTACCGATTTGTCATCAACCTCCCGTTTGACCCGGCGGCAGGGACGTCTAAATTCAAAATATGAACAGTCAAAATCTCTCAGCGGCCACTGGCCCGTCTGCCCCCTCGGCCGAGAACGGTGCTCCGCCGCGCTGGGACCTGTCCGATCTGTACGCGTCGTTGGACGATCCGGCGATCGAACAGGATTTCGCGACTCTGACATCCTCCGCCAGGGCTTTCAGCGAAACCTGGAAAGGCAAGCTTGGTCAGGCCGATGGTACTGCTTTGGCGAAGGCATTCGCAGAATATGAGCGGATCGAGGAAGGGCTGGGACGCATCGGTTCCTTTGCCCAGCTAGGTTTTGCCGCTCATACGACAGATCCGGTGTGGGGTCGTTTCACACAGGGCATTCAGGAGCGTGTCACAGACATTTCCGCTGATCTGCTCTTTTTCTCGCTGGAACTGAACCGTCTGGATGACGATGTTCTGGACAACGTGTCATCTGCGCCAGAAATGACCAAATGGCAGCCGTTCCTACGGGATCTGCGGGTATTCCGTCCTTATCAGCTCTCGGATGAGGTTGAGCAGGTTCTGATGGACAAGTCCGTAACGGGACGGAGTGCCTGGAACCGCCTGTTCGATGAAACCATGGCCAGCCTGACCGTCACGCTTGATGGGGAGACAAAGCCCCTCGGTGCGGCTTTCAACACTCTGACGAGTGCTGAACGTGACAGGCGTGCCGCAGCCGCAGAGCAGATCAGCGCTGTACTGGCAGACAATTCCCGTCTGCTCACGATGATTACCAACACGCTCGCCAAGGACAAGGCAATCGGGGACAAGCTCCGTGGTTATCCGCGTCCGTCCAGCAGCCGGAACCGTGGCAACATGGTCGAGGACGAAGTTGTGGACGCGCTGGTCAGCGCAGTTGATGAGGCTTACCCGCGTCTGTCCCATCGTTATTACGCAATGAAGGCCAAGTGGCTCGGCCTAGAAAAGTTGGAGCACTGGGACCGGAATGCGCCCCTGCCGGGTGTGGCTGACACGGTTATTCCGTGGGAGAGCGGCAAAGAGATCGTTCTCAATGCCTATACGGGTTTCGACCCCGCGCTTGGAACACTGGTGGACCGCTTCCTGACGCATCCGTGGATTGATGCGGAAGCTGCGCCGGGCAAGTCTTCAGGTGCTTTTGCCCATCCGACCGTACCGTCCGTCCATCCCTATATTCTGATGAACTATCATGGTCGTGCCCGCGATGTGATGACGCTGGCTCACGAGCTTGGGCATGGTGTGCACCAGATCCTTGCAGGCCAGAAGCAGGGCTACCTGAACTCGGCGACACCTCTGACGCTGGCTGAAACGGCCTCCGTTTTTGGTGAGATGCTGACCTTCCAGTCTTTGCTCGATCGTGAAACCGATCCAAAGCGTCGCCGTCATCTTCTGGCAGCGAAAGTGGAGGACATGCTGAACACGGTAGTCCGCCAGATCGCGTTCTATCAGTTTGAGGTTCGCGTGCATGATGAGCGGGCCAAGGGTGAGCTGTCAGCAGAGCAGCTTGGCTCCATCTGGCGCGACGTACAGGAACGAAGCCTGGGTCCCGCGTTCCACTTCACGCCGGATTATGACGCTTATTGGTCCTACATCCCGCACTTCGTGCACTCACCGTTCTATGTGTACGCTTATGCGTTCGGGGATTGTCTGGTGAATGCTCTGTATGGCGTCTATCAGGATCAGCCTGACGGCTTTGCGAACAAATACCGGACCATGCTCGAAGCCGGCGGGACACTTCGCCACAAGGAATTGCTGGCACCGTTCGGTCTTGATGCGACGGATCCGGGTTTCTGGCGTAAAGGACTGGATGTAATCTCGGGTCTGATTGATCAGCTCGAGCAGGAGGGCTGAGAGCACATGGCGCGCGATCTCGATAATACCGGTTTGATGGGCGAACTTCGCCGGATGGCTCGGACATCTGGCGCAGTCGGCGGCATCGCTGCGCGCCTGGCTGGAAACCGTCTTGGCATCAAGACGGACAAGGGTGTCCACGCGGAGGGGTTGAAATCATCGCTGGGCAATCTGAAGGGGCCGCTCATGAAGGCCGCTCAGCTTCTTTCTACTATTCCCGGTGCCTTGCCGGACGAATATGCGGAGGAACTGGCCCATCTTCAGGCCAATGCGCCCCCGATGGGCTGGAACTTCGTACGTCGTCGGATGACGGCGGAACTGGGTGCCGGCTGGGAAAAGAACTTTCGCTCTTTTAGTCACGAAGCCGTAGCGGCGGCGTCTCTGGGGCAGGTGCATCGGGCCCGTCTGGTTGATGGACGCGAAGTGGCCTGCAAACTTCAGTATCCGGACATGCAGGGCGCGGTAGATTCCGATCTACGGCAGTTCCGTGCGGCTCTTGGCGTGTATAAGCGGTTTGAGACAACGATCCGTCAGGACGAGGTCTATACCGAACTCTCCGATCGCCTTCGGGAAGAGCTGGATTATCGTCGGGAAGCCAGCCATCTGCGCCTGTATCGGGACATGCTGTCCGAAACCCCTACTGTGACCGTTCCGGCCCCCATTGAGGAACTGTCCACCGGGCGTCTTCTGACGATGGACTGGGTGTCTGGTCGTGGCATGAAGGCAGTTCTGGCGTCTGAAGCGACGCAGGAACAAAGGGACGATATGGCTCGGGCGTTGTTCCGCGCTTGGTACACACCGGTTTATCGCTATGGTGTCATTCACGGTGACCCGCATATGGGCAATTTCACTGTGCGCGATGATTACGGTCTGAACCTGCTGGATTTCGGCGCTGTCCGTATTTTCTCCCCTCGGTTTGTTGAGGGCGTGGTGGATCTGTTTGCCGCGCTCCGGGATAACGATGAAGACAGAGCTTTCCACGCCTATAGCAAGTGGGGCTTCGAAGGTCTGTCGCGGGAGACCGCTGAGGTTCTGAACGAGTGGGCTCGTTTCTTCTATCGGCCGCTGATGACAGATCGTGTTTGCTCTATGCAGGAGAGTAATGATCCAGCTGAAGCCAAGCAGGTTCTGGAAAGGGTCTATGACGGGTTAAAACGAACGGGAGGGGTGAAGCTCCCTCGTGAGTTTGTTCTGATGGATCGCTCGGCAATTGGCCTGGGAAGTGCGTTCCTCCGTCTGGGCGCGCGTCTGAACTGGCATCAGATGTTCCAGGAGTTGATTGACGGTTTCGACGTGAATGTTCTGGCGGCACGTCAGAAAGAAGCTTTGGCTAAAGCCAAGGTACCTCCCGCGCTGTCGTCCTTCTGATAAAAAAGGGCGTCTTCCATATGGAAGACGCCCTTTTTTTAAGTTCTATCCAAGCCCATGATCGACAATTTTCTCAGTTTATAACTTTGAGAATGGCTTTGGCGCTTTCAGTCCATGAGACTGGCTTGAATTCTGAGCGGACCTGCTTCGTCCAGGCTTTCAGGCCTTCGGTG
This sequence comes from Gluconobacter sp. P1D12_c, assembly GCF_018812105.1. NCBI lineage: Bacteria > Pseudomonadati > Pseudomonadota > Alphaproteobacteria > Acetobacterales > Acetobacteraceae > Gluconobacter > Gluconobacter sp. P1D12_c. Next base: position 309,843 of record NZ_JACSIQ010000001.1, on the reverse strand, counting down.
TCTTCGATGGTCTTACGAATGAGCGTGTAGGCTTCATTGATATTGTCGGGGTTGAAATAGCGGCTCAGCTTGCCACCGGCTTCCGGAATGGATGTGGTTCCTGATGCCAGACAAGGGCGCCCCATGGACAGGCTTTCCGTTACAGGCAGGCCCCAGCCTTCGAAAAAGGATGGGAAAATCGTGAAACTGCAATCAGCGTAAAGGCGCCGTAGCTCGGCATCTGTAGGGTTCTGGATGAAGCGGATCTTCCCATTCAGCCACTCAGCATTTTCGAGTTGCTGCATGAGGTCGGAAACCAGCCAACCCTCGCGGCCTGCGAAGACGAGCGTGGGAACGTTTTCTAGGGGCATTTCCTCAAGCATTTTCCGCCAGACCCGGAAAAGAAGGGCATGGTTTTTGCGTGCTTCAATGGTGGAAACGAAAAGAACGTATGGCTCCTGCATAATTTGTTCAGGAGCCATGGGGGCATCGGCAAGGCCAAAGCCCGTACCGAGTGGAACGGTCTGGACCGTGACATGAGTGCCCACATCCTGTTCCGCCAGATAAGACTGAACGTCCCGTGCAGTTGCGTCACTGTTGGCAAAAATCATATCTGCCAAAGGAAGGATTGCACTGTGCCAAGCCTTGAACGTGATGATGATGCCACGATCGCACCATTCGGGATGACGAACGGGAACCAGATCATGCATGAGCATTCCAAACGACATGCGCAGTTCGTCGCGCATCCATCGAATACTCTGAACATAGTTGGCATGATGCCACGGTGCGCCGAGAGTTAGGAAAACGTCGCCTGATTGGGCCGCATCAGCGAGTTTGGTGCCCTCGTCGTACTGGGCAGCTGGCTTTTCCTGCTGGCGCTCCTGCATTTTTGCCCGACCGAGCTCCAGAGCAAAATGGCCGAGGGCGCGCGGGACAGTAACAAGCTCTTTGAGCGCCCAGCTTTCTGCCCGCAGGAAAGTGGAAAGAACGTCTTGCGATGCCACTTTGTCGATCGGCGGAGCAACAGGGAACGAACCGGCTGAGCGGGAAGACCCTTTCGGGGCACTACTGCCTTCCATGATTTGCCGGAAAAGAGTTTCAATGGAAGACCAGTCTACTGTCCGAAAACCACGGGGGTCCCCAGCGTCTGCACCACGGCGGACGAACTGAACTTCATGGCTACGCAGTTCCCGCAAGGCTGCGCAGATTTCAAAAACGACGCGCTGAATTCCGCTCGGACGACCATGATGCAGGAGATGGAACAGCAGGTCATCAATATCTACCCAAAGGGTCATGACAGGCCTCCGCTCAGATAAGCGGCGTGGCATGCATCCAACACTGCATCTGCGCTGTCCTCCCATGGCACGGGCTTGAACTCGGTTCTGACCTGTTCCTGCCAAGCCTTCAAACCAGCCCGATCTTCGATTGCTCCGCGCACAACACGATAGGCGTCGTCAAAGTCTTCAGGGTCAAAGTAGCGCGTCAGCGGGCCACCAGCTTCGGGAATGGAGGTTGAATTGGATGCTACGCAGGGGCGGCCATTCACGAGGCTTTCGGTAACTGGTAGCCCCCAGCCTTCGTAAAGCGATGGGAAAAGAGTGAACATGCAGCCGTCATAAAGATGGGCCAGTTCATCGTCACTTGGATCGCGCAGGAGGCGAATTTTCCCACGCAGCCACTCCGTGTTTTCAAGCTGCTGCATGAGGTCGGAAACCAGCCAACCCACGCGTCCTGCAAAAACGAGTGTTGGTACCTGATCTCGTGGCAGGTCAATGACCATACGCCGCCAGATCCGAAACGCTAGTAGATGGTTTTTGCGTGCTTCAAGTGTTGAGACGAAAAGGACATAGCTGTCCTTCGCGGGAAGACCCATGGGTCTTTCGCCCTCAGCATGTCGAGGAGGGCCAAAGCCACTGCCAATCGGAATGGTCTGAACCGGACCCTGCAAGGTCAGGCGCTGTTTGCGTGCATACTCCTCAACGCTGCTAGCCGTGGAATGACTGATGGCTAACAGGCGGCCGCACTGCGGGAGCGTTGTGTCCAGCCAGTGACGGAAATCGCAAATGAGCGAAAGAGCACACCATTCGGGCCTGACGGCTGGAATAAGGTCGTAAACAAGGAGAACGGGCTTAACACCAAAAACCTTGCGCAGGCGCGCCAGGCGCTCTCCAAAATCTGGCTCGGACCATGCCGCACCAAGGATCAGAAAAATATCCCCTGGGCTCGGTGATGCCTCTGGGTGTGCAGCGATATAGGCGGAGGAGGGCTGAGCCACAGGAGTGGGCTGTACAGCAGTTGATGCCGGACGATGAAGCTTTGAACGCGCGTAGCGTTTCAGGAGCTGTAATGCGCGCAACTGATTAACAGCGATGTTCAGGAGTGGGCGGGCAAGCTCTGGCGGCAGACTTTCCAGGCGTCGGATAACGGCGTGACGAAAGCTGCGCATGAGCGAGCGGGCGTTCTGGCGCGTTTTTTTGGCGGTTGTCGTCCGGGGCAGTGTGATTTTTTCTTCCGACCGGACGGAGAAAAGCGCTTCCAGTTCTTCAAAAGTAACTGACGAGAGAAGGCAGGCTTCCTCTTTGCCGCGTCGCGTCAAAACTATGCGACCAATACCAGGTTTTTGGGCAGCCTGCTGTCGGATGACATGCAGTATTTCAAAGACAACGCGCTGAATTCCACTCGGACGCGCATTATTTTCGAAGTACTGAAAGATGTCTTCGACGTCGATCCAGATAACGTAATCTTTGTTCATGGGTCCAGGCTAGCTTCGGTTTGGCCGACAGGAACGGCATTCATTCAAATTATTTTGAACGAAGATTGTATGACAAGTGTCATCTGATGATCAAGGGCGCGTGTCTAACTTCCTGGGTATCGAGAAGTTGTTATTTATTTCTCGATATTACTTTGATTCTGACACAATTGTTGGATTTGTGGATATAGAGACAAGACAGAGAGCAGGTTATCAGGTCCAACTATGACGGATACGCACCAGTAGTGCCAAGGTAATGGCTTCTGCGCGAAGAAGAGCTGATTTCACGGCCTTCGCTCTATTAGGCCACCTCCAATGCCCGCGAAAATTTGAGTAAGCAGGCATCTGACAGCACCAGAAAATTCTTTGGTTACTGAAATGCGCTTATCTGGGAGGCTAGTTCCGAAAGAAGCAGCGGACCAACACGAATGCCTTCCATTCCAGCGGCTTCGGCAGCTTGGATGTCAGAAGTCTGATCTCCAAACATAACGCAGCGCGCGGGGTCTAACTCCCAGCGGCTTGATAAGTCGAGTATCATACCAGGCGACGGCTTGCGGTTCGGACTTTGGCCACGATACCGGTCCACCACGGCTTCCGGATGCATGGGGCAGTATCGCCAGTCATCGACTGTTCCACCATGTTCGCGAATTGTGTTGATCACCCAACTCATAAGCTGTTCGAGGTGGTCCTCAGTATAAAACCCGCGGGCAATTCCAGACTGGTTTGTCACGATAAAAACGTGATGGCCGCTGTCAGTAATCTTCGCGATGGTCTTCAGCACATTCGGCTCCCATTCGAAGCGGTCGCGTGTTCCAACCCAACCATGATCGTGATTGATCACGCCATCACGATCGAGGAATACCGCTGGACGGAGGAGTGTGGTCGGGAGGTGCGTCTTCGCTTTGGCTCGGTCTTCTGGTCGCCGCACATCCCAAACATCTCCGGGAAGCGACAAACCTCTCAGGACACCGTTCTTAACGAGAGCGGGCAGGACGTTTTGCTCTAGCGAGCATGCTGCCGTCAGATACTGGAATATGGAGTGGTCGAATAGAAAGATACCGCTCTTTTCAGGGGCGGCTGGATAACTGTGCTGTGTTGTTAAAAGAGACGGAGCGACCTTTTCGTCGTCTTCCCCCGAGCAAGCCAAACTCTCTTGATCGTCGCTGTCGTTCGCACGCAGCAATGCCCAGTTTCCTTGTCCGGCATGCGTCAGGAACCGTGCCAGATTGCCCGAAAAGAGAACCTCTCCGTAACAAAAGAGGAAGCATTCCTGAAGGTGCTGACGCGCATGATGAAGCATGCCGCCACTGCCCGCATGATGAGGTACTGTTAGAAGAGTAATGTTTGCCGGTTTTGGAAGGCGTGAGCGGATCAACTCAACAGCAGTTTCGAAGTACAGTACGGACCGCTCTGTCGCCAGCAGTAGGAAATCGTCTATTCCAAAACGCTGCATTTCGCGCATGAGCCATGCCAGAAACGGTCTGTCTCCACACTGCATGAGAGCGTGTGGAGGTGTATCTGTTCCAACGTCCGGCTCTCTGAATTCGAGCAGAATCACACATTGTCGGACAGGAAAATGGCTCACAATTGGTGTCCGCTTATGCTTGATCGCAGATAAGGTCCGAAGAGTTTAAGCGCGTGTTTTTCTGATGTCTGCTTTAGGAACGTTGTACGACTTGAAACACTGTTCTGCAGAATCTGTGAATGTAGAATATGTTTAGTCAGTTTCAACGCGCTGCAAGCAGTCTGTGTAAATATCACTCAACGTTTGTTCCCAGGGGATACGAGGTGTCCACGAGAGAAGCTGTCTGGCTAAGGATCCATCACCACGGGCGACGGGAGTGTCTGAAGGGCGCAAACGGTTTGGGTCCGTGAGAATGTCGGCTTTGACCCCGCTGAGGGCGATGAGATCATCCAGAATGGAACGAATTGAGCGTGTCCGTCCGGAACAGAGGTTGAGGATTGTACCGCGTTCCAGAGCGTTGTCTGGCATCAGGGCGTCAAGATAAGCCTCACAGACATCCCGTACGTCCAGAAAGTCACGTTGGGCTTCCAGGTTGCCTACGCGGATTTCTGGGGCCTGAAGCCCCTTGGCAATGCGGGCGATCTGCAAGGCAAAAGCCGGAACGACAAAATCAGCTGACTGGTTCGGGCCAGTATGATTAAACGGTCGCATCCGGATGACATTCAAGCCCTCCTTTGCCATAGCACCCAGGGCCAGATCTGCGGCAGCCTTGGTGGCGGCATAAGTATTGCCAGGGGCAAGAGCTGCCTCTTCTGCGACGGGAGTTCCGCGCTGGAAGGTGGAGCCATAGGCTTCAGCCGTTGACGCAAACAAAAGTCGGCCCTGCGGAGCATGACGCTGCATGCTTCGTGCAACATGGAGCGTGCCCTGCAGGTTGACCTGCCAGGCATGATCGGGGTCCTGCCTGGCGTTTCCAATGCTTGAGATGGCTGCCAGATGAATGCAGTGATCTGGTTTGCTGGTTGCTACAGCCGCATCGACGGCTCTTGCATCCCGAATGTCCGGACTGGACGGAAGGATCTCGCTTTGCGGAAAGCGAGCCTTCAGTCGGTTTTTTAAATGCTGCCCGACAAAGCCCCGCTGGCCAGTAACAAGAATACGCATGAAGCGTCCTTAAATGGCCGTTCGGTTGCGATGGCGGGCCAGGTCAGCATCGACCATTTCGGCAACCATGCTTTCAAGGGTTGTCTCAGCTTCCCAGCCAAGAACGCGCTTGGCTTTGCCGGCATCCCCCAAGAGAACTTCCACCTCAGCAGGACGCAGGAAAGCCGGGTTTGTGACCACATGGTCTTCGTAGTTCAGCCCAGCGTAAGAGAACGCGATGCGGCACAGGTCACGAATGCTCGTCGTGCGGCCGGTCGCGACGACATAGTCGTCTGGGGTGTCCTGCTGCAGCATAAGATGCATGGCGCGAACGTAATCGCGGGCATGGCCCCAGTCCCGTGTGGCGTCCAGGTTCCCAAGCGGAAGTTCTTTCGCAAGCCCCAGCTTGATGCGCGCTACGCCGTCCGTAACTTTGCGGGTTACGAATTCAATGCCGCGAAGAGGACTCTCATGGTTGAAGAGGATGCCCGACGATGCATGCATTCCGAAGCTTTCGCGATAATTCACCGTCATCCAGTGAGCGTAGAGCTTGGCAACTGCATAGGGAGAACGGGGATAGAACGGGGTGTTTTCGTTCTGAATCGGCTGCTGGATCAGGCCATACATTTCAGATGAAGACGCCTGATAAAATCTGGCTTTGCTCTGAACAATACGAGCTGCTTCCAGAACGTTGACAGCGCCAATGCCCGTCACATTCCCCGTGAGGAGCGGTTGCTGCCAGGACGCTGCAACAAAACTCTGGGCGGCTAGATTGTAAATCTCGTCCGGTCGGACGGTTTCCATGATGCGGATCAGGGAAGAGAGATCCGTTAGGTTACCATCGATCAGCTCAACATCGTCAATAATTCCGAGCCAGCGAAGTCTTTCTCCGACAACATCTGCTGAGGCGGAGCGGCGCAGAAGACCTACAACGCGGTAGCCCTTTTTAAGCAGAAGCTGGCTGAGATATGCACCGTCCTGGCCGGTGATTCCTGTGATAAGCGCTGTAGTCATGGTTTTCCTGATCCCGGTTTCGGTCCCGATCCGCGACTGTCTTCCGGCCGCATGAGTTCGTGGTGGGTTAGCGCTTCAGCCTCAAGACGGTCAATGCGTGAGCGCACCCTGGTGTCTTCGGCAAAGGTGGCAATTTAATGGGAGCACGAATGTATGCCCCCATTGAGGGGAGGAATATAAAGCTCGCCTCAAGCGCCGCAGCAGAATGAAGACACTCAGAAAATCTCTTTAATCAGGTCGTTTCCGATGCTGAAGCCTGCACCAGCTTCTACGGACCGTGCAAAGCCTGAGTTAAGGATATTCGAAAAAAATCCGTTATCCTGCGCTTGTCCAACAACCTGAACAGGGGGTTGAGCATCATATGGCGATTGCGCGGTCGCCATTGGCTGCGGGTTTGACGCTGCATTTGTGAGTGCCGCGTGTAATTGCTGAAGCAGGTTCGTGACCTGTTGCTGTTCAGCCTGAAAAGAGAGCGCCAACTCCCGCAGGTCCAAAGACCACTCGCGCGCCTGCATATCCCCGGTTTGAGCCGCGGTCTGCATCTTTGCTCCCAGCGCCTGGAGCGCCTGCGCAGACTGCTGAGCCTGCTGCTGAAGCTGATTATACGTCTGTTCGATCGTCTGGACGTCCATGATCGGTCTTCCTTCAGAAATATGCTGGCCTGCATAGCGCGGGAAAACGAGTTTCACTATCCATTTTTAGAAATGTTATGTCATGAATGATATTTCATCACTTGCCCTACTGGGAAAATGCGGCTGTTCCGGATGTCAGAATGCGGGACTGCAGGAGCTCACCCCGTCGGAGCAGGGCAGTTGGTTGGGGTATCTTCAGTGCAATTGTCCTGCATAGTGCTATGGCGCGAGCCTGGCCTGTCAGCACGATTGCGAGCATGCCGCGATTGTCTGCAAAGGATTTGTCTTTTTCCGCCACATCACAGCCGGAGGGTGTGAAAGGAGAGTTCATTCACGTGCAGGGCCGTAAGTCGATAATGCGGCCTGCTGTGCAAGAACCATTGATGCGTCAGTTTTCTGATGGGCATACGGAACGTGATGTTCAGGTCTGGCCCGGAGTTCGCGTTCATGTGCGGCTAGGTGCTGATATGGATCATGATTCTGTCACAGGCGCGAATTTAAAGGCTTTTGGGGAGGCTTACGAAAGTTCATCCCCTCTCGTTCAGCATTAGCTTGGTAGCGGCTTCCAAGAATTCTTTGCGAAGAACAAAACGATAGACCCGGTGAGACGCTCTTGTGATGTTCCCGTTTCTTTCCCATCTTGGACCCTATGGCCAAAAAACCTTCCGCGCTCCGCAATGCGACCGAAATGCCCCTGACGGCATTCATCCCTGAAAAGCAGCCTGCCAAGGCAAAAACGCGGAAGTTTGTAGTCAAGGCTGACTATGAGCCCGCAGGGGATCAGCCCACCGCAATCGGGGAACTTGTTCAAGGTGTAGAGGCCGGAGAGCGGGATCAGGTTCTGCTTGGTGTGACTGGGTCGGGCAAGACGTTCAGCATGGCCAAGGTCATTGAGCGGACACAAAAGCCTACCTTGATCCTTGCGCCAAACAAGACGCTGGCGGCCCAGCTTTACGGCGAGATGCGGCAGTTTTTTCCCGATAATGCCGTCGAATATTTCGTCTCGTACTACGACTACTATCAGCCGGAGGCCTACGTTCCACGGTCAGATACGTATATCGAGAAAGACAGCCAGATCAACGAACAGATCGACCGGATGCGCCATGCGGCAACGCAGGCTCTGCTGGAGCGGAATGACGTCATCATCGTTGCGTCTGTATCCTGCATTTATGGTATCGGTTCGGTTGAGACGTACTCGAAAATGGTGGTCCGGCTTGAGGTGGGCGGCGAGATTGATCGCGAGAAGCTCATCAAGGCCCTTGTCGAGCTTCAGTATCGCCGGAACGATGCCGGGTTCGAGCGCGGGACATTCCGCGTACGTGGCGAACAGATCGACATTTTCCCCGTGCAGAATGAAGACCGCGCCTGGCGTGTCTCTCTGTTCGGGGATGAAATTGATCAGATCACCGAGTTTGATCCTTTAACGGGAAATAAAACGGCTGATCTGGCTGAGATCAGTGTTTACGCAAATTCCCATTATGTGACACCGCGACCAACGCTGAATCAGGCGATGATCGGGATCAAGAACGAGCTGCGGCAGCGGCTTGCGCAGTTTACCGAAGAAGGGAAGTTGCTGGAGGCAGAGCGCCTGTCGCAGCGGACAACGTTTGATCTGGAAATGATCGAAACGACGGGGGCGTGCAAAGGGATTGAGAACTATTCCCGTTACCTTTCAGGCCGTGGCCCTGGTGATCCGCCGCCGACGTTGTTCGAATATCTACCGGAAGATGCTCTTCTGATTGTAGATGAGAGCCACGTCACAGTGCCGCAGATTGGCGGCATGGAGCGCGGAGACAGGGCGCGGAAGTCCGTGCTGTCTGACTTTGGATTCCGGCTGCCTTCTTGCATTGATAATCGCCCGCTCGCCTTTGGTGAGTGGAATGCTTTCCGGCCGCAAAGTATCTTTGTCTCGGCAACGCCTGGTCCGTGGGAAATGGAACAGACGGGGGGTGTGTTTGCCGAGCAGATCATTCGTCCGACAGGTCTGATTGATCCAGTCACGGATGTGAAGCCTGTGGAAGGTCAGGTTGATGATCTGCTGCACGAAGCGCGTGAGACGATTGCCAAGGGTGGACGCATTCTTGTCACAACGCTGACCAAGCGGATGGCTGAAGATCTGACGGATTATCTGGGCGAAGCCGGGATCAAAGTGCGTTATCTGCATTCTGATGTGGATACGCTGGAGCGGATCGAGATTATTCGTGATCTGCGTCTGGGTGCTTTTGATGTTCTGGTCGGGATCAACCTGCTGCGAGAAGGGCTCGACATTCCGGAATGTGCCCTCGTCGCCATTCTGGATGCAGACAAGGAAGGCTTCCTGCGATCCCGGACGTCGTTGATCCAGACAATCGGCCGTGCAGCCCGTAACGTGGATGGTCGAGTTCTGCTGTATGCGGATAAGATGACGGACAGCCTCAAATTCGCGATTGAGGAAACCGCTCGGCGACGCGCAAGACAGACCGAGTGGAACGACGCTCATGGGATTACGCCGATGACGGTGCGTTCGAAAATTGGTGATGCGCTGTCGTCTATCTTTGAGCAGGACTACGTCACCGTTGCGCCTGACGACGCCGGCGACACGGAAGAATTCGTTGGCAAGTCTCTTCCTGTTACGATTCAGGAGTTGGAAAAGCGGATGCGCGAAGCTGCCGCCAATCTGGACTTCGAGCAGGCTGCCCGGCTGCGTGATGAGGTGCGGCGTCTGGAGGCTATTGATATGGGCCTGGAGCCACCGCCGCTGGCAACGTCTACCGCTGGGCGACCGGGGGGCGGGAAAAAGCCAAAAAGCCCAACGCCCCTCGGGCCGGGCGGGGGCGGTTATGACCCCAACAACCGCAAACGTGGCGGGCGTCGCTGATCCAGCTATATGAGGACCCCGGGTTGCCCATGACCGACCGCCATTATCAGGATTGCAGACTGTCATGATTGAACTGAGTTGCGGCAAGAGCCGGCTCACTATTCTTCCCGAAACAGGAGGCTCTGTCGGCCTCTGGCAACGGGACGAAAAAGATATTTTTCTTCCAACCCCGAATGACGCTTTGCGCGCACTGAACGGAGTAGCAGTCGGTGCGTATCCTCTGATTCCGTATTCAAATCGTATTGCCAATGGCCGCTTTTCGTTCGGCGGACAGAGTTATGATCTGGCTCCAAACATGGCGGATCATCCGCACACGATTCACGGCAACGCCTGGGGGCAGCCTTGGACTGTTGCTCATCAGGGGGCAAGCCACGCAGTTCTGACGCTGGATCACGTCCCGCAAGAGAATGATCAGGCGTGGCCGTTCGCCTATCGGGCTGCCCTGTCTTACCAACTGACAGACGCAGGTTTGGACGTGCAGATTGCCATTGAAAATCGGGGTGAGGTGGAACAGCCAGTCGGGTTCGGTTTTCATCCATTTCTCGCGGCAGATGAAAACGCAACGCTTTCATTTGACGCTGAAAAGGTCTGGCTGACGTCTCCGGATGGTTTGCCTGTGCAGGGTGCTCCCTGTGACGGGGAGTGGTCTTTTCATACGCCCAAGCCCGCTCATGATCGTTTTATCGATAACTGCTTTGCAGGTTTTGGCGGGCGGGTTGTTTTGAAGCGTCCGGACGATGGGCTGGCAGTGACGGTTGAGGCGGACCCAATCTTCAAGCATCTGGTCGTCTTTACCTCCCCGGATAGCCCGTTTGTCGCTGTGGAACCCGTCACGAACATGACGGACGCCATTAATCAGACTGATGTTGTCGCCAGCGGGCTGCATCTCCTCAAACCGAAAACACGGATTGGTGGTCGGATGCGCTTTCGGGTTCAGGCGCTCTGATGTCTGAGAAAACACCCCTCTCTCATTATCTCTCCCCGCGTGGTGCGGAGGTGATGCGAACTGAACTCAAGGAACTGGCGCAGAAAGAGCGTCCGCGCATTGTCGAAATCGTCTCCTGGGCCGCAGGCAATGGGGATCGATCTGAGAATGCCGATTATCAGTACGGCAAACGCCGATTGCGAGAAATCGACCGGCGTCTGAGGTTCCTAGGAAAAAGGCTGGAAAATGCCGTGATCGTTGATCCAGCGGCGCAGACCACGCGGGATCGGGTCTTTTTTGGCGCGACCGTGACCTATGTCGATGAGGACGATGTCAAACACACCGTAACGATCCTCGGTGTGGACGAGTCGGATCTGGTGCGAGGGGAGGTCAGTCTCATTTCGCCCATTGCACGAGCCCTGATGCGAACCCGTGTCGGGGATGTAGCCATGTTGCAGACGCCCCGTGGCCCTGTCGAAATCGAGATTCTCAAAATCACTTATCCTGAGCCACAGGGTTGAAAGAGGGCGTCGTGCAATCTGAACCGCGTGTTGGATGTGGCGCTGCCATTCTCGTGGATGGAAAGCTTCTGCTGATTCGTCGCAAAAAGGCGCCAGAAGCTGGATACTGGGGACTGCCAGGCGGCAAAATAGATCTGTTTGAGCCTGTTTCGCATGCTGTCGAACGGGAAGTTGCAGAAGAACTGGGCATTACGATCCAGGCTCGGGACATGCTGTGTCTGGTCGAGCAGTCTGATCGTGAGAGCGGTACGCATTGGATCGCCCCCGTCTATCTGGTGACGAAACTGACCGGAACGCCGAGGCTCATGGAGCCAGAAAAGCTTAGTGATTTTGGCTGGTTTCCTTTGGGCGAGCTTCCCTCTCCCCTGACCACACCGACAGTGCAGGCTATGGCAGCTTTGTGTAGCCGGGCCGACATCTTTTGAGAGCGAGCTGTGAGTGGCTTTGAAAAAGCCATTCTGGCCGCTACAGAATAAAATCCTATTTTTCCTTAGCCGGAGTTTCCGACATGTCCCGCTCACTCCGGGTCGCCGTACAGATGGACCCGTTAGAACAGGTCAATATCGATGGCGACTCCACTTTTGCCCTCATGCTTGAAGCGCAGGCGCGTGGACACGAGCTCTGGGTTTATCCTGTAACCACGCTTAGTCTGATTGAAGGTCAGGGCAAGGGCGGCCGCCTTCAGGCGCGCGCGCGCCGGGTTGAGGTTCGCCGTGTTCGTGGAGATCATGCGACGTTTGGTGAAGAAGAAATTCTTCCGCTGGGCGAGACCGATGTGATCTTGATGCGGCAGGACCCGCCGTTTGACATGGGGTACATCACCGCGACTCATATGCTTGAGCACGTTCATGGGGTGGGCGAAGGGCTGTCATTGGTCGTGAACGATCCAGTCGCCGTCCGAAATGCGCCTGAAAAGCTGCTTGTCACGCATTTCCCGCACCTTATGCCGCCGACATTGGTCGCATGGGATAGCCGGGATATTCTGGCATTCCGCGAGCAGCACAAGGACATCATCGTCAAGCCGCTGTACGGCAATGGGGGCGCCGGAATTTTCCGTATCAAGCCGGATGATGAAAATCTGAAGGCTCTGCTGGAAATGCACTTTGCCCGCACCAACGAACCGTTGATGATCCAGCGCTATGAGCCCGCTGTACGCCTTGGAGACAAGCGCATCATTCTCGTGGATGGTACGCCAATCGGTGCGATTAACCGCGTTCCTGCTACGGGTGAAGCGCGGTCAAACATGCATGTTGGCGGGCGTGCAGAACGGGTGGAACTGACGGAGCGCGATCGGGAGATCTGTGATTCGATCGGTCCGTACCTTCGAGATCACGGCCTGATTTTCGTTGGTATTGACGTGATCGGGGACTGGCTGACGGAGATTAATGTCACATCCCCGACCGGGCTCCAGGAGTTGGACCGGTTCGAGGGCATCAACAGTGCCGGGCTGGTTTGGGACGCGATTGAGCGGCGCTACCCGTCTTGAAGTAAAGAATAAGGAAAGACGCTTGGGCGTAAGAGCTCAGGCGTCTTTTTTTTCTGTCTCAGCTGAAGCTGCATCGTAGCGGAGGGGAAGCTGTAACTCGGGCACGGGCTCGTCCTGTGCTTCCGGTGCTTTGTCTTTTACAAAGCGATTATCCCACCATTCCGTAATTTGTAGCCGAAAATAAAACGCATAGACGCCGCCCCATGTAACGAGGCAGAGCAAGATCAGCAGGAAATTCAGCATCCGGGACCTCCAAAACGGTGAAAAAGGGGTAACTCGCCCGTCATCCGCAACGCGTGTCTTGCCAGATGCATGTCTGGAAGGGCAAGAAGGACCCAACTGAACGAAGTTTCCGGACAAGCTCTCCAGTCTTGATGGGGAGCGGACACAGAAGGTCGCATATATTATGTCTTCAACCCTCTCCCCGCGTTCTGCACTGGATGCGGAGGCCGTCAAGGCGGCCTATCGTCGATGGGCGCGAGTTTACGATACTGTTTTTGGTGGTATCTCCGGCTATGGACGCAAGAGGGCTGTTGAAGCCGTAAATGCTCTCCCAGGAGAGCGGGTTCTTGAAGTTGGCGTTGGGACAGGCCTCGCGCTGCCGTCATATTCTCCGGATAAACGCATTACTGGCATTGATCTGTCGGAAGACATGCTTGACCGTGCCCGCCAGCGCGTTCTTCAGGACCGTCTGACCAACGTCGACGATCTGCTGGAAATGGATGCGGAAGCCACGACTTTCGAAGACAACAGCTTTGATATTGCCGTTGCAATGTTCGTCGCGTCCGTCGTTCCACACCCCGACCGTCTTCTTGCCGAACTGAAGCGCGTTGTTCGTCCGGGTGGTCACATCCTGTTTGTGAACCACTTTCTTGCAACGGGTGGCCTGCGGCTGACGGTAGAGCGCGGCATGGCCCGTGCCTCGCGTTCCCTCGGCTGGCATCCGGACTTCGCAATCGAGTCTCTTCTGCCACCAGAAGACCTGAAACGCGCGACTATGATGCCCGTTCCGCCTGCCGGGCTGTTTACACTCGTGACATTGCCGCAATGCGAGAGTAAAAGCGACGCCGCAGCCCTGGTCGCCTGATCGGCGTATGGCTCCGGTTAAGCCGGCGCCGAGTATTCCGACGCTCGCTGCGGTATTCCTTGGCAGGGACCGACTACGCGATCATGACTTATCAGGCCTTCGACTCTACCCCCGCTCTTTCCAATAGACGGATCGGCGCATCCTTTATTTTACTGGCACTGTTTGCTGGTCTTCTGGGTGGGTTGTTGGCTCTGCCATTCCTTCAGATTCATCCAACTGCCGGGCAGGCTTTCTGCCACGGCATTCTGATGGCTTTCTTTGTAATCTGCCCGGCTGCGCTCGGTGGATTCGGACAGTGGCTACTCCCCGCTGAACTTGGGACAGACAGAACAACCCTTCCAGCTCTGACACTGACGGGCTTCTGTTTTCTGTCATCCGGCGTTGTGTTTCTTCCGATCCAGCCAATCATTGCACTCGCGCTCTGGGCTGTCGGGGTTTTCGCGGTCGCTCTGGATGTAATCACGACTTTTCTTGAAGGACGTGTTCTTCAGTTCCGGAAGCTTTCCCCACTGGCCTGGTCCATGCTTACCACGGCATCAGGTGTGACGATTGTTGCGCCTGTTCTTGCTGCAATCACGACGCGGATGATGATCAACGGGGCTCCGGCCAATGCTGCTCATGAACTGGTCAGTCTGCTTCATCTTCCAGAAACATCCCTGATGCTTACGCCAGCTCTGGGGCTGGTCTGCTATCTGCTGTCGTCGAGCCGGAATAAGCCAGGACTGGCTGACAAGCTGGCTCCCTATGCTTTTGGCGTGATGGCTGTCGTTGGTCCGCTCTTCTGGATGGACGGCCTCTTCGATGGTGTGCCTGCGGCAGTGCAGGGAAGCCTCGTGGTGTTGACGCAGCTTGTACCGTCAGTCCTGCTGGTGACTGCGCTTTGCATTGACGTCTGGAAGCAGCGACAGGAACTGGACGGAACGACGCTTTGGGCGTTGGGTAGCGTGATCCTTTTCTCAGCGGGTTGGATTGCAGAGTTCATGCCGGGTCATGGAACGGATCATTCAGCCGCGGCGTTTGGTGGCATCATGGCTCTCTGCGGTGGTTTCTACGCCTGGATGATGCGTGTGCTCCCAGATCATATTCCGTCTCCATTGAGCCGTATGCATGCAGGCCTGACCTTTGTGGGTGCTCTTTGCTCTCTGACGCCAGCGCTGATGGTGGTCGGAGAAGGCCTGATGGGCCTCAGCCTGCTGACATTCGGCATACTCGGACTTTTCCTGATCAAGGAGACCGGCCGCGCCCGGGCCAAAGCATGAGTGACGCAACACCCCTAGCTCCTTCGGGGCTTTTTTCAGTTCTGGGCGATAAAGGAGACTCGTCGCTCAAGGACTGGCTGGCTCTGCTGAAGCCGCGGGTTATTTCTCTTGTTGTGTTTACGGGCGCTGCGGGCATGGCTGTGGCTCCACAGTGGCCGTCCATTCCCATCGGTCTCATTACCATCCTGTGCATCTGTATCGGTGCTGGCGCCGCTGGCGCGATCAATATGTGGTACGACCGCGATATCGACGCAGTCATGCGCCGAACCAATGTACGCCCGATCCCTGATGGCAGAATGCCAGCGGATAGTGCGCTGGTTTATGGTATCGCGCTGTCCGTAATGTCGGTTGTCGTGCTGTGGCTTGCCACAAATGTGCTTGCCGCAGGTATTCTGGCGTTCTCGATCTTTTTCTACAGCGTTGTGTACACGATGTGGCTCAAGCGGAGTACGCCGCAGAACATCGTGATCGGGGGTGCCGCCGGGGCGTTTCCTCCAATGATCGGCTGGGCAGCGACCATGAATTCCATGGCAGTTCTGCCTGTTGCTATGTTCGCCATTGTGTTCCTCTGGACGCCTCCGCATTTCTGGTCTTTGTCGCTCTACGCATGCAAGGATTACGACAAAGCGGGCATCCCGATGCTGCCGGTCGTCAAAGGCGCCCGTCACACACGCTGGCAGATCCTTCTTTATACATTCATCCTCACGGCCGTCTCACTGTGGCCATCTTTCGCGCATGAATGCGGAATGTTTTACACAGTGACGACAAGCCTGCTGGATCTGGGCTTCATCCTGTGTGCCGTGCGTGTGCTGATGGACCAGCAGGATGCAACGGGCGTGAGCCTGACAAAAGACAAGCCAGCGCGCTTCGCTTTCCGATACTCGCTGGCTTATCTGTTTTTTCTATTTTGTGGTCTTCTGGTGGATCGGGTTCTGCTGTCATGAAAACAACGATGCCTGATCTCGCAGCGAAACGGCGTCAGAGCCGTATCGTCGGAATTGCAGGAGGGGTCATTACCCTCGCTGCAATTTTCTATGTGATTACACTGATCCGTTTCTAAGAACGGGCTTTCAGCCAGCCTGCTGGATGGCTGAAAGGATCCAGTTCCCGCGCCCGTCTGCGCGGACAAACGTCCAGAGTTCCGTAACGGTGACGGGCTCTGTTGAGCTTCCATCAATCACATTGCCAAACGAGTCGGTTGTGACGTCCGTCATGGAATAACGCATGGCAACCGTCGCATAGGTCAGGTTGCGTTCACGCCAGGCTTCAGACAGATCGCCACGCTGGAACTGAACATTGGAGACAATGTTACGTGCGCCACGGCTGGCGAGATCAGAAAGCTGTTCGTTGAAGTATCCAGCCATTTCCGGTGTGGTCATGCTGGAAAGCGCACGTGTGTTCTGTGCACTCCAGGCTGCCTGGATATCAAGAAGGAGGCGCTGGAAGCTGGTATAATCGTCGTTGCTCAACGTGACGGGAGCGCTTCCTCCAGCTGCATTGAACGGAGCGCTGCCAGACATCCCGTTTGCTGCCATCTTGCGACGATTAAACAGCCGAAGAACGAACATTATCAGGGCACCAATCACGAATACCTGGAACAAAAATCCAAGGAATGACGTGCCGCCGTTCATGCCACCAAAGAACCCGTGCCCACTCAGCATTCCGAATAGACCAGCGCCCAGCAGGCCTCCTGCAAAACCTGTCATGAACGGATGACGGTTTGGAAAGGATGGGCGATAACCCGGCGTCATGGGCGCCATCGGACGAGGAGCGGTCTGTGCGCCATAGTTGGACTGTGGCGCCATTGTCCGGTCCATTGGGCGTGTCCAACTCGGCGTGATGGATGTCCGTGGAGGCGCACTCCAGGTGCGTGAACCACGGCTCCCCATAGAGGCACCGCCACCCGGACGGGCATCGGCGGAACCCAGCACGCAAAGCAGCGCACAGGCGACGGAGAAAAGACGAAAATTACGCATCAAAGTCCTGCAATGCTCATGCCATCAATCCGGATGCTCGGCGCATTCACGCTGCTCCGGAAGGAAAGATCGCTGGCTGGAACCATACGGGAGAACATGTCCCGAAGATTTCCGGCAATCGTGAGTTCCGCAACGGGCTCAGCAAGCTCGCCGTTACGGATCATGAAGCCGGAAGCCCCTCGGCTGTAATCACCCGTCAGCATATTGATGGATGATCCCATGAGTTCCGTGACCAGTATCCCTTCCTTTATATCGGAACGCAGATCCCCTGCGGAAAGATCACCTGGTTCAAGATGAAGATTTGTCACACTTGGGCTCGGTGGACCTGAAACGCCTCTGCTTGCGCGCCCGTTGGACCGCAGGTCAAGCTGACGGGCGCTTCTGGAATCCAGCAGCCATGTGGTGAGAACGCCGTCCGAAATCAGATCCAGAGCTGTCGCAGGGCAGCCTTCACCGTCGAAGGGGCGCGAGCCCGCACCACGAATACGGCGAGGGTCGTCACGAACTGTCAGGCCAGCGGACAGAATACGCGTCCCCATGGCTTCTTTCAGGAATGACGTGCCTCTCGCAACGGATGCGCCATTAATGGCACTCGCCAGATGACCCAACAGGCTGGAGGAAACCCGCGGATCATAAATGATGCTGTATGTGCCAGTCTTCGGACGAGAGGGGTTCACGCGCGAGACAGCACGTTCTCCTGCCTCACGGCCGATAAGCGCAGGCGCGTCCAGATCTTCCAAATGGACACTGCCGTGATGAGCATAGTCCCGCTGCATCAGCGCGCCATCACCGGCCAGTACGCTGGCGCTGATGGAGTGCCCTGTACGGCTGTAACGCCCCATGAATCCCGCAGACGTGCCAAGCGCAATAACTGTGCGGCCATGTCCGGCAGAAGCGCCGTTCGTGTTGGTAACACCAGATACAGCCAAGGCAGCGTCTTCCGCTTCCCGCGCGCGCGCCAAGAGCGCGTCCATGTGCGGTGCTGCCGTGTCTTCCAGATCCAGACCGGACGCATCAAAATGTCCAACCATGCTGTCAGGCGCAAGACCGCCAAAGCGGTCTTCTGGCACGACGAGCGCCATGGCACAGGCCTGTTCTGCCAGCCGATCAAACTCGGCCTCATCCAGAACGCTGGTTGACACTGATGCGGCTTTTTGGCCCCGGAAAACACGGAGGCCAAGCGCGACACTTTCAGAGCGCTCTATGCCTTCAGGGACGCCTTTCCGAACCATCGCGGATTCGGATTCATTTCTGATGAACACGGCATCGGCGTGATCGGCACCATGTCGTTTGGCAGCGGCGAGGAGGGCCTCAATGGGCGTAGTGGTCATGCAGCAAGCCTCGCAGTGATGTCTTCAATGGCAGGCACATTCTTCACTGGCCCGATAGCCGTAAAAGTTGGAGTGCCCGCAAAGATGGTCTTCGCAACCCGTAGGATGTCAGCTTCCGTTACGGCATCAATTTTGCCGACTGTCTCCGTGACAGGAACAGGGCGGCCATGAACCTGAATCTGGCGTGCCAGCTGTTCACACCGGCTACCCGTGCTCTCCAGAGACATCAGCAGGGATGATTTGAGCTGCGCACGGGCACGCGAAAGCTCTTCAGGGGTCAGGCCGTCCTGAAGGCGCTTGAGTTCGTCAATCATGACCGGCACCAGCTCAGCCACCTCGGCTTCGCCCGTTCCCGCATAAAGTCCGAACAGACCACTGTCGCTGAATGGGGAGGCAAACGAATAGACGCTGTAAACCAGTCCGCGGCGTTCGCGAATTTCCTGAAAGAGCCGCGAAGACATGCCGCCCCCCAACAGGGTGGACAGGATCATGACAGCGTAATGATCAGGGTGGTGATAGCTGACAGACGGGAAGCCCATCACCAGATGGGCCTGGTCCAGCTCACGCGTGGTGCGGATGTCACCCCCGGCATAGTCCGCATTGCGGGGCGTTAGAGTCTGATGAGTGGGAAGGTCGGCGAAGTGCTCTTTCACGAGATCCACGACCTGCTGGTGATGCAGGTTGCCGGCTGCGGCGATCGTGATGTTATGCGTGGTGTAATGTTCACGCATGTAGCCCATCAGCGTCTCACGCGTCATATCTGAAACGAGCTCTTCCGTTCCTAGCGTCGGGCGGCCCATAGGTTGGGCCGGAAAGGCGCATTCCTGGAAGTGATCGAAAATGATGTCATCTGGTGTATCGTTGGCCTGACCGATCTCTTGAAGGATGACACCACGCTCACGCTCGATTTCAGCATCCAGAAACGTGCTGTGCGTAAGAATGTCCCCGATAATGTCTACACCAAGCGTCAGATCCTCCTTGAGGAGCTTGACGTAATACGCGGTTGTTTCTCGCGCAGTGTAAGCATTGATATGACCACCGACATTCTCGATTTCTTCGGCAATACGGGCTGCGGACCGTCTTTCTGTGCCTTTGAAGGCCATATGCTCTAGAAAGTGGGAGACGCCGTTGTTTTCGGCAGTTTCGTCGCGTGTGCCGATCGAAACATAGGCGCCGAAGGATACGGTCTCAACGCGTTCCATGCGTTCCGTGATGATGGTCAGACCGTTGTCGAGCGTGGTGACTTCAATCGTATCGGGCATGAGTTTCCGTAAAATCATAAAAAGACAGGCTCCCTGAGATGGGGAGCCTGTAGGAAGGAACAAGCCTGTCAGTGGCGGCGGATATGGGTGCGAACCGCATCCTGAATACCGGCGAGCTGACTGCTCATGGTGTCATAGCGCTCTGGGCGCTCGAAAAGATCAGCGAGGTGAGGCGGCAGAGCAGCCTTGATCCCGGTCGCCGCGAAAACAGCATCCGGGAATTTGGCAGGATGCGCAGTGGCTGCAGCGACCATCGGAATGCCCGGCTCCTGAAAGTGCTTGCCAACCGCCAGGCCGATCGCCGTATGGGGATCCGCCAGATAGAGGCTTTCGCTGTAGAAGTGACGCATGGCTTCGCTGGTCTGCTCATCACTGAGCGTCATGCCGTCAAAGACGTCTTTCATGCGCGTCCACGCATCGTGTGGTACGGCCATTCGGCCAGTTTCACGGAATTCTTTCATGATCGCAGCGCAACGCGTCGGGTTGCGGTCCAGAAGTTCGAACAGCAGACGTTCGAAATTGGACGAGACCTGAATGTCCATGGACGGCGAGAGGCTTGGCTCCACCGTACGGACGCTCATATCGTTTTCAATCAGGAAGCGCGTGAGAATGTCATTGCGGTTCGACCCAATGCACAGGCGACGGATGGGGAGGCCCATCTGGCGTGCGGCCCAGGCTGCCAGCACATTGCCGAAATTGCCGGTCGGAACGGAGAAAGACACTTCGCGGTCCGGTGCGCCCAATGTCAGTGCTGCCCGGACGTAATACGGGATCTGGGCGGCGATACGAGCCCAGTTGATGGAGTTGACGGCGGAAAGAGAGACTTCGTCGCGGAACGTCGTGTCTGCGAAGAGGGCCTTTACCATGTCCTGACAGGTATCGAAGTCACCCTCGACAGCAATGTTCAGGATATTGTCGTCCGGAACCGTCGTCATCTGGCGGCGCTGAACTTCTGACGTCCGGCCTTTTGGGTGAAGAATGACGACAGACAGGCGCTCGCGGCCACGGCAGGCTTCGATGGCAGCCGAGCCGGTGTCACCGGATGTTGCACCGACGATCGTAACTTTCTGGTTCCGCTGCGTCAGGACATGATCGAACAGGCGGCCGAGCATCTGCATCGCCATATCTTTGAAGGCGAGCGTAGGACCATGGAACAGTTCAAGTGAGAAAAGGTCCTGCTCCACTTCGCAAAGTGGCGCGACGGCGGCGTGATCAAAGCCCGCATAGGCATCCCGGGCCATGTCGCGAAGAGTATCGCGGTCAATGGCGCCTTCGGAAAACAGGGAAATGACTTCGGCAGTCAGGTCCGCGTAGGAGAGCGTGCGCCATTCACGGAACGTCTGGGCGCTGATTTTTGGCCAGCTCTCCGGCATGTAGAGACCACCGTCTCCAGCAAGGCCGGCAAGGAGGATGTCGGAGAAGTTGGGTGCGTCGGCGGTCAGGTCGCCGCGAGTAGATCGGTAGCGCATGGGAAGTTTATATCATGACCTTCTATGGCAAGGCGATGCGAAGAATGTGCGGTTTTCCATCTTCTAATGTCAGAACGGCAACCTGATGACTGTCAGAAACCGCCAGTGCTCCAGCCTCGAGAAGGCGAGTATCCCGGATGAGGATCAGAGGATTGCGTTCGCTGCCGAACTGAAGGAGGGCGCCATCCGTAAGGTCAGACATGTAGAAGACGTTTTCAGGGCTTAGGGTGATGCCGCCGAGGCTCGGCGTATCGCGCCATTCCACGATGCCATCAAGCTGCTCAACAGGCGTGAAAGCCGGATCTGTCAGGAGAGAAGCGTCAATCCGATACAGGGGGCCGCAGGCGGGCATGTAAAACAGCCATTGTCCCTTTGCGTCGAGCGCCAGAAACCTAACATTTCCGCCAGTCAGAGGGTGCCCGTCTGGCCCGTTGGTAATTTGTGCGTTGCGCGTGAACGGTCTGCGTCCTGTGACGGATGGATCGTACGGCAGAAAGCGCTGTGCTTTACCGTCCTTCAGGGAGACGACAACCAGGGCCGGTTTTCCTTCGTCCGTCACATAGGCAAAGCTGCCATGGACCTGAAGTGCCGTGAGATTGCTGCCTTTCAGCGTTCCACCGACGAATGGCACCTCTCCAAGGAGCTTTCCATCCACAGAGAGATGAACAAGCTGAGCCTGAGGCGACACTGCCAGGCCCCAGTAATCCGATCCTGCCTGCGTCAGAAATGCGAGGGGTGGGATTTGTCCCTGCTCAGCGGCATCAATCGGAAACGGATGAGTGTGATTTTGGGAATCGAGTAAAACAGGGCGACCCTCTTCACTCAAAGCCAGGAAAGTGTCTGCGCCATGTGGAAGCAGGGAGCCAAGCTGAACACGATCAAGCGCAGCATCAGCAACAATCTGTGCTGACTGCGGAGCATCTTTCCACGGATGGTCTGCATAGGCAGGTGAAGAGAACAGACCAGCAGCGCCCAGAAGGGCGCCCGCGACGGAATATAAAAACCGGCTTTTCATATTTCCAGACATCGGCCCGTCCAGAAAATTTGGCAAGTCTCAAACAGGACTAATAATCCAGCGTGGCTTCTCGCCCCGTTTTTTCTTCTCGGGTTTTTGAAGAAAGAATGCGGGCTGCATGACGTTGCACGGGCGACAGTGCCGGTCGTGGGTTGGACAGCCAGGGGGCGTGTTCATGCTCAACCGGGAAAAGCACGGCTGCGTGCATAAGCAACGCCGCATCTACAGTCATACACTCAATGGACCAGCGTTGGTCTGGCATCCTGGCAATGTAATGACCGGATGCAGTCTGTCTGATTTCAATAGGGAACGTGCGCGTGGTCATACCTTGGCGCACAGTTGCATAAACCAGGCCCGGAACGCTGCCTGTCCGTTGTTCAAGATGCATGGTCAGACGCCTCTGGCTAGTCTTGTTACAAGACGTTATGACGCCCAGAGTCTGAAAATTTCGTTAACGTCTCATGGTGTTTCTTTGGGGCGTCTTGCCGAAATCTTCTCGAAGGAATGGATTTTCAGGGCATTTGGCCGCATCACTGACGGATGACAGGTCACTACAAGCCAGATCCAACGCGTTTTGCTTTTGACTGCTTCGCCAGAGGCGACCTCGCGAGCGCTGAAAAATCCTTTCGTGACATCCTGGCTCATGACCCTGCGCAACCTGATGCGTGGCACGGCATGGCCTGTCTGGCTCGTGCTCGCGGGCAGAATGCGACAGCTATTGCGATGGCGGGGCGGGCTTTGCAGTCTGGTGGCCTTCTGGCTTCAAGATCAGCGCGTGTTCATATCACATTGGGGTTGGCACTCGCTGCAGAGGGCCACTTTGAACCCGCACGTGCGGCTCTCTCCGTAGCGCGAACATTGCAGCCAGCTGACCCGCGCGCCCATGCCGCGAGTGCTGAAGTCTTTTTGCTGCTGGGGCAGCGTAACGCGGCCTGTGAAGCTCTGGAGGAAGCGTGTGCCCTTGCGCGGGACGATGTCGAATATCTCACAAGGCTTGGTGAAATCCATCTGCAGGATAGGCGTCTGGATAAGGCACTTTTTTATTTTGACCGGGTGACGAAACGTGTGCCGTTCGATGGGCGTGGCTGGGCAAATCTCGGCGCGGCTTTTTTTGAAAGTAGGCTCTTAGAGTCAGCCCTACAAGCTTTGGAAAAGGCATGTGAGTTGGGAGCCCGAACCGGAGCAACCCTGAATAGTCTTGGTTTGGTTCAGATGGCTCTTGGGAATTTGCCGGAAGCACGCAGAGCCTTGGAAGAAGCACTGGGTTTTGCTCCCGAGGATGCTCGGATTGCTAATAACCTTGGAACGGTTTTGATGGAGATGGGCGAGGAAGAGACAGCCAAGCGGCTTTTTTCGGTCATCGCTGGTCGGACGTCTGATTACGAGCAAGCCCAGGCTCGCTTCAATCACGCGACTATTTTGCTGGGAGAAGGTGAGTTTTCGGAAGGCTGGCAGGAATTTGAAAGTCGACATCGCCTTCTAAAGACGCCGCAGTCTTCTCCAGCGTGGGATGGCTCCGAAGGGGAATTACCGATTGCCGTGACGGCAGAGCAGGGTCTGGGAGATAGCATCCAGTTTTTGAGGTTTCTGCCTTTAGCCACCACCAGACGACCTCTCCGACTGCATTTTCCAGTGGCTTCGTTAGTAAGCCGGATGCCTACGATGGACCATGCTCGGATTCTGGAACCAGAAGGACCCGTCGTAGGAGAAATCAGTCTTCTGAGCTTACCATTTGTTCTGGGGCTGGCGGGCCAGGGAGGAACAGCGCCCTATCTGGAGTCCGCGTCGATTGCGGAGCCGCGGGTTGTTGGACTCTGCTGGGCGGGAAATCCGTCTTACAGGTTTGATCGGCGTCGCTCTCTAAACCTGGAATGGCTGGAGCCGTTGCAACGTGTTGAGGGCATTCGTTTTGTATCCCTTCAACAGGGAAATTGCCCGGAATGGATGGAAAAGGTCTCTCTCGAAACCCCCGAAGAGCTTACGGACGCCGTAGGGCGGTGCTCGCTTGTTATTAGTGTGGATACCGCGGTTGCACACATGGCCGGTGCCATGGGGCGCCCGCTTTGGCTGTTGAATCGCCGAGGCGGTGACTGGCGCTGGAAAACAACTCCCTGGTACCAGAATATTCGGCAGTTCAGGCCAGAAGAATTCCTGCCAGAAGCATGGCCACCCGTTGTGGAACAGGTGGCCGAAAACCTCAGGACGTGGGTGCAGCAACAGCTTTCTTGACGGTTTGTGGCGTCAGGGAAGCAAGGAGTGTCTCACGTATGTGAGCCAGGCGAGTGGGATCTGTGATCTTCATGCCCAGAAGGTCACGAACATAGAAAACGTCCACAGCCCGCATTCCATAGGTGGTAATGTGAGCAGAGGAAATCTGAAGCGACTGCTCGCTCAGCGTCGTTGTGATGTCATGGAGCAGGCCAGATCTGTCACGACCGTTGATCTCGATGACGGTGTGCCGGTCCGAAGCGGTATTATCGATCACTACACGGGGTGGAACGTGAATAGCGCGCATCCGGCGGGAAGCTCCGCGATGACGCGCCTCCGCGATACCTTTCTTCAGGTCAAGGCGACCAGACAGGGCCTGCTCGACCAGATGATTAAGACGCCCAAGCTGGTGAGGATCTTCAAAAGAACATCCATCAGCGTCCTGAACCCAGAAAGTATCCAGAGCCATGCCATCGCTGAGGGTGTGGATGCGGGCATCCACGATGGATGCGCCTGCGACAGCAAGGGCGCCAGCAATCTGTGAGAACAGCCCCGGATGGTCAGCACAAAGCACGGTCAGCTCTGTCACGCCGCGTTCCGGGATTGGATAAGCCTCGACCGTGACCGGTGAGCGATATCGGTCCGAATCGTGGATCATGCGCGCATGGCGCATGTGGGTATCGGTGTCGAAACCGAGCCAGTAGCTGGGATATCCGAGAGCCAGAAAATGCTCGATACTGCTTTCTGGCAGTAGCGAACTCAGACCATCCCGGGCCAATTCACGGGCATGCGTAACGCGGCCATCCTGCTCCGTTGCGGCCAGTCCGCCTTCCAGAACTTCTGCTACACGGGAAAACAGCTCACGTAGAAGCGTGGCTTTCCATGCATTCCAGACTTTGGGGCTGACGGCGCGCATGTCAGCGATTGTCAGGAGGAGGAGAAGGCGCAGGCGTTCCGGAGACTGAATGGTGTCTGCAAGATCAAGGATCGTCCGGGGATCATCAATGTCTCGGGTGAATGCTGTCTGAGACAGCAGCAGATGATGCAAAACCAGCCACGAAACTGTCTCTGTCTCTTCAGGATCCAGACCCAGTTGCGGGCAGATGGTGAGGGCCAGATCAGCCCCGAGCTCGGAATGATCGCCGCCACGGCCCTTGGCAATGTCATGGAGAAGAACCGCGACATAAAGGGCCCGGCGTGAGCGCAGATCCTTGGCGAGCCCATAAGCCAGCGGGATCTCATCCGCCATATGACCCGCTTCGATCTGGCCCATCATACGGACGGCTTCGATGATGTGCTCGTCCACCGTATAGATGTGATAGCTGTCGAACTGCATTTGGCCGACAACGCGTGACCAGTCCGGCAGCAGGCGACCGAGCAGGCCGGTTTCGTTCAGAATGGGAAGCCAGAACGGAACGGTCTTTGTCTCATCCGCACTCGGTTCACAGAGCAGATTAAGAAAGATCTGCGCTGTTTCCGGATCATCCCGCAGTTCAACGGCGTGCCGTTCGTTGCGGATCAACTGCTGAATGGCAAGTGGGTGCAGTTCCAGATCATGCCGGCGCGCGCAGTCCAGCATTCGGAACATGTCACGCGGGTTTTTCGCAAACGTGACGGGATCAACAGGGCAGAGGCGTCCGGCAATACGCTCGAAGCCTTCTGGCCCCGGAAGTGCTTCCGGATGAGTGTCGCTGGCCTGATCCTGCAGGCGCATCAGCACGATCGGCTGAAGAACATGCGTCAGGCGCATGACGTCCCGTGCCGTTAGGAAGTAGTGTCGCATGAAGCGCTCGACACCGCGCTGACGTCCGTGCGTGGCATAGCCCATCCGGCCACCGATGACGGGCTGCACGTCAAAGGTGAGCCGCTCTTCCGCGCGGCCGGTGATGTAGTGAAGGTGCAGCCTGACAGTCCAGAAAAAATCCCACGCACGCCGGGCGCGGTGGGTTTCACGGTTGGTCAGGAGGCCAAAGGAAATAAAAGATGGTGTCGGGACGGCTTCGGCAGGGGCCGTGCTCTGGTCTGGGGTTGTAATGGCGCAGCCAAGAGCGGCACGGCCCATCCAGTTCAGCGTTTGAAGATCACGGAGGCCGCCGCGGCCTTCCTTGATGTTCGGCTCAACCATGTAGGGGTTGTCGCCAAAACGGCGATGGCGCAGCTCACGTTCTTCAATCTTGCCACGGACGAAATCGCACAGCGTGTCGTTCTGGAGGTCTGCACCGAGGGCAGAACGGAGATTACGGGCGAGCGTCCGATCACCATAAAGGGGGCGCAGGTCCAGAAGGGCTGTGCGGATGGTCAGATCTTCGGCCACGTCCTTGATGCAGGCACTGATGGAACGCGTCGCGTGACCGACTCGGAGGCCAAGATCCCAGAGGGCATAGAGAATGAACTCAATGCGTGTGGTCAGGGCCGGAGATGCATCTTCCGGAATGAGAAACAGGATGTCGATATCGCTGAAGGGGGCGAGAAGGCCCGCTCCATAGCCGCCGGTGGCACACAGACAGAGTGGCTCTTCGGAGGACGCATTGTCCTGGGCGGCAGAAAGATCAGCCAGCGCACAGACAACGCTGTCGGCCTGAGCCGCGAGCGCGCGTGCCGCATCGATCCCGGAGATCAGGCGCTTTTCGAACCTGATGCGGATATCTGCATGGCCATTGCCAAGATGACGACGAAGGATGGAGAGGACGTCATCTCGGGACGTCAGTCCCTGTGCGGCGGCAGTCTGAAGAGCTGTTTGCAGCGACGGGGTCATGGCTTTGCGGTCAGACAGGGTCGTATCCGTATCGTCAGCGAAAGGGGAAGGAAGACTTTCGCCCCAGAAACCAGCACTTTTCAAGTCCTGTCTCCTGTAGCGAGGCGTTTAAGATCATATAGCGCGGCTAGCGCCTCTCGGGGAGAGAGATCATCAGGGTTGATGGTCGTGAGTGCATCGAGGGCCGGAGAGTGCAGAACCTGCGGCTCCGGGGCGTCTTCTGATGCGTCTGCAACGGCTTCGAACAATGGCAGAGAAGAGCGGGCTTCAGCCTGTTCACGTTCGAATGTGCTGAGAAGCCGGGAAGCACGGTTCACCACCGATTGCGGAATCCCGGCCAGTTTGGCCACATGAAGGCCCCAGCTCTTACGGGCTGAGCCAGGGCGGACTTCATGCTGGAAAATGACTTCGCCGCGCCACTCTTTGACGGCCATAGTGTACGGAGCCAGGCGCGGCAGGAACTCGGTCAGAGCGCCCAGCTCATGGAAATGCGTGGCGAAAATCGTGCGTGAACCAAGCTGGGTGTGAAGCGCCTCAAGCGTAGCCCAGGCAATAGAGAGGCCGTCTAGCGTTGCTGTCCCGCGCCCGATTTCGTCGACGACGACAAGAGACTTGGGACCAGCCTGATTGAGAATGGCAGCGGTTTCAGTCATTTCCACCATGAAGGTGGAGCGGCCACGCGCCAGATCGTCTGCACCGCCGACGCGGGAAAATAGCCGGTCCACAACACCAATACGGGCGCGTTTCGCCGGAACCGGCAGCCCGGCCTGCGCCATGATCACGGCAAGGGCAGTCTGGCGGAGGAATGTGGATTTACCCGCCATATTCGGGCCGGTGAGGAGCATGGCACGGTGTTCTGGGGGAAGAGCGCAGTCATTGGGAATAAAGCGTGCGTCCGCGCTGCCGGTTTCTGTGAGGGCGGCTTCGACAACAGGATGTCGGCAAGCGACAAGCTCGAAATCGGTATCGTCCGTGACAGTTGGACGGCACCACGAGCCTCCTTCTGCCAGAATTGCGCAGGATCGTAAGACGTCTGTCAGGGCAAGATATTCTGCGACTTCGTCGAGCGCTGGAGTTTCGAGGATGCGGGTGCAGAGGGCAGTGAAAAGGCGGCGCTCAAGCGTGCTCGCTTTGTCTGCGGCTTCGAGAATGGCGCGGTCCAGCGCAGCGAGTTCTTCGGTGGAGAAGCGTGCGAGGCTCGCTGTGCCCTGTCGGAAAGAAAGCTCAGGTCGCTCTTTCAGCTTCGCCCCGGCTGCAACAGGGACCTCGATGACGTAACCCAGCTGGGCATGATGGCGGATCTTGAGATTGCCGATTCCGTACTCTTCGGAGAGGCGCCCCTGAAGTGCTGCGACGATCCGGCGACTTTCATCCCGGAGTGTCCGGTATCGATCCAGCTCGGCATCAAATCCGACGGCGATGAAACCACCGTCCTCGATGCGTGCAGGCAATTCTTCCGCAAGCGCAGCTTTCAGCGTGACCAACAGCGCATCGGCGCGGCCATAAAGGCCAGCCGTCAACGTGCGGATCAGAGACGGTGTGCTCTTGTCACAGGCCGGCTGGAAAAGAGCCGTCAGGTCGTCAGCGGCAATCAGAGTATCGCGAATGGATGCAAGATCGCGCGGTTGGCCACGTCCTGCCGACAGGCGGCCGAGGGCGCGAGCCGGGTCGGGTGTGCGTTTAAGAATATCGCCCAATGCGGCTGTAAAACCCGGGACAGATTGAAGCCACAGCCATGCGTTCTGACGCTCGGTGATGGTTATAGCGTCAGTGAGTGGAGAAGAAATCCACTGAGAGAGCAGGCGGGAGCCTGCTGCTGTGACGGTGCGGGAGATCACACCGAACAGGCTGTATTTCGTCTCCCCATCACGGGTGCGCAGAATATCGAGGCTGGCGCGGGTTGCCGGGTCGATCCCGAGCACGCCGCTGATGCCCTGCGGCATCGGGCGCGAGAGTCTGGGAAGCGCTCCGGCCTGACTGCGCTGAACGTAGTGAAGGGCCATGGCACAGGCGATGGCCTGCTCGTCCGGGAAGTCTCCGAGCGCATCAATCTGTGCCACCCCATAGGCACGGGAAATCAGAGTGCGGGCGCTATCCAGAGACGGCGGAACAGCGACTGGTGCAAGCCGGCTGGCGTGGTCTGCCGGGATGAGCTCTGGATCGGAAAGAACTTCCGCAGCGTCCAGGCGGGCCATCAGCTCTGGAAGGGCGACTTCAGGCACGGACGTTGTCTCGAACGCGCCTGTAGAAATATCGATCCAGGCTGCGCCAATCATTTTGGAGCGGCGGTCTCCGGAGCGGGCAATAGCCAGAAGCAGATTGGCGCGGCCAGCTTCGAGCAGTTCGTCTTCCGTCAGAGTGCCCGGAGTGACGACACGGACGATCGCACGGGGAAGCGGGCCTTTCTGGCCTTTCTGAGGGGCCTGCGTTTGCTCAGCAACGGCGACGCGAAAGCCTCGGCGGATCAGACGAGACAGATAGGCCGGTGCCGCGGCAACCGGAACGCCGCACATGGGAATCGGCTCGCCGTTATGATTGCCCCGTGCTGTCAGTGCGATATCGAGTGCCATCGCGGCGGCCTGGGCATCTGCGAAGAATAGCTCGTAGAAATCACCCATTCGGAAAAACAGAAGAGCATCTGGCTCCTGATGCTTGAGCGCGAACCATTGCGCCATGGAAGGCGTAGCATTGGCGGCAGAAGGCAGGGGCATGAACGTGCCGATGGGTCCGGTCTCCGGTGGTGAGATATGAGGAGGGGAGGGGAAACTACCGTGTCCCCGCCGGTGTGTGAACCGGCAGGATTAGTGTCTTAGCGTGTGCGTCTTCTGGCGATGCGCGTTTGCAACGCTGCGAGCACCTCACTGAGTTTCAGAACCTTCAGGGCGTCGAGAGAAATGGCGTAGACCACGCCTCCGAACACGATCAGTGCGCCCAGCATGCCAAGGCGCCAGATTCCGTGCCAGTTCGGCAGGTCGGGAGCGGCGAACTTCTGTGCTGCGGCAACCCAGAGGGCCATCATGAGAGAGGCGCCAATTATCCGGGCTGAGCGGCTTTTCAGCCGTGGGTCAGGCTGGAAAATGCCACGGCGATGCAGCAGCACGGCCAAAATGGCGACGTTCACGACCGCCGCAATCGTGCTGGCTAACGGAGGACCTACATGAGCCAGTGGCTTGTAGAGCAACAGATTGAGCGCCAGATTTAATCCAAGGGTAAAGAAACCAATCCGGACCGGAGTGCTGGTATCCCCTTCCGCGAAAAAGCCGGGCGAAAAGACCTTGATGAGTACAAATGCTGGAAGCCCAAGGGCGTAGGCCCGCAGGGACTGGGCGGACTTCAGTGCATCTGCGACCGTAAAGTGACCGTAGCTGAACAGGCCAGCCATGATCGAGGGAGCCAGTGCAATCAGGCCCATCGTTGCGGGAAGCGTCAAAAGCAGGGCGTAATCGAGGGCCCGGTTCAGGCTGGCATGTACGGAAGCGCGGTCGTTGTTGGCCACGTGTCGCGTGAGAAGCGGCAAGAGGGTTGTACCCGCCGCCGCACCAAGAACGCCAAGAGGGAGCTGGTTGATCCGGTCTGCGAAGTACAGAATCGACGGGGAGCCAACGGGAAGTCTGGTGGCGATGATCGTGTCCACCATCAGGTTCATCTGTGTGACACCCGATCCGACGAGGCCCGGTCCCATCCGGCGCATCAGACCACGGATGTCTTTTGAAAAGCTGGGGCGGACGAGATGCGGCGCGACACCGGCCCGATGAGCGGCCCAGTACAGAGCACCCAGCTGAACGATGCCCGAAATAACGACACCCCATGCACTGGTCAGCGCAACACTGTGCCAGACATAGGCCCCCAGAAAGATCGCTGCGATGCCGATGACGTTGAAACTCAGATAGGCGGCGGATGCAGCGCTGAATTTTCCCAGACCATTCAGCACACCGGAAACCAGAGCCGCCGCACAGATCATGACCATGTAGGGGAAAGTGATCTGTGTCAGCGTCAGGGCCATCTCAAAACGCTCGCCCTGAAAACCGGGGGCAAGAATCGAAATGATGAGGGGCATGCACAGTTCACAGATGATCGTCAGGATCACCAGCCATGCCACCAGAGCGGACAGGGCCTGCCCCGCAAAACGCAGGGCTGCGGTGCGTCCCTCAGTCTCATACTTGGCGGTGAACATCGGCACGAAGGCTGCGTTGAACGCGCCTTCTCCGAACAGTCGCCGGAACATGTTCGGCAGGCGCAGGGACACCAGATAGGCGTCCTGTGCAGGGCCGGCTCCAAGGAAGGCAGCGAGAAGCTGGTCACGAATCAGGCCCAGAACACGCGAAAGCATGGTCCAGCTGCCAACTGTCAGGAAATTGCGAAGCATTTCCTGTCTCTAGCGTATCCCGCTGACAGGTAACATATCCTCCTGAAGCCAGAAGGAACGATTTTTAGCGAAGAACAGTCTCGCGAGCGTAAAGTTTTTCCGATGGACGCGTCATGGAAGGGCGAACGGCAGCCAGGCCGATACAAAGCAGAACGATTTCCAGCGTCAGCATGACGCTTGCCCAGAAGATGCCGGGCAGGCCCAGAAAGCTCGTGACGTGATGTGCGACAGAAGGCGTGAAGGCGCCAAGGGCAGCAACGACCAGAAGCGGCAGAATGGGCCGAAGGAGAGACGCTGTCATGAGAAGTCTCCTGTCATATTCCTGTCATGAGGCTCGCGTTTTTTGATACGCTGCGTCAAGGAAAAAGAGGAAACTCTCGATCCCGTCTGCGTGTTATTTTGTATCATGGTCAAAACCGCATTTTCCTCATCTCCGTCAGACACCGCAGAACTCTTACGAAGGCTGGAGCGGCTCAAACGTCTGGCCTGGGTTCTGAACTCGGCTGTCCGAATCCCCGGGCTTCGGTTGAGAGCGGGTGTTGATACGGTCTTGGGGCTCATTCCCGGAGGAGGGCTGGCTCTTGGAACGCTCCTGTCCCTCTATATTGTCTGGGAAGGCCACCGGATGGGCGTGGGGGCAGCAACTGTTCGCAAGATGCTGCTTAATGTGGGCATCGAAGCGGTAGTTGGTGTTGTTCCGCTAATGGGGGACCTGTTCGATACCGTGTTCAAGGCCGACATGCGCAATGTCCGCCTGATTGAAGAGGCGCTGGCCCGGCCAGAAACCGGGGCACCATATAATTCAGTGATCGAGAAGAATCCGGCGGACGGCCTCTTCTACCCGTCCGGGCGTCGGTTTTGAGAGCGGTGTGAACCACCGCACGAGATGTCCTTCGCGGTTCACGAGGTACTTATAAAAATTCCAGCGGGGGCGAGATAAAAATCCGCCCTCTTTACCCAACCATTTGAAGAGCGGGATGGCATCTGGCCCTTTGACATGGGCTCTGGCCGCCATAGGGAATGAGACCCCGTAATTGCGGTGGCAGAATGTCTTGATCTCTTCTGCCGAGCCCGGCTCCTGCTCGCCAAAATCATTCGAAGGTACGCCGAGAACCGTCATCCCATCCGGGTAATCGCGCCCGTAGAGGGACCACAGATGCTGCAAGCCTTCATACTGGGGGGTAAAGCCGCATTTCGAGGCTGTGTTGACGATCAGGAGTGGCCGACCACGGAACTGGGAAAGATCAATTGTTTCCCCAGACAGCCCGGGCAGGTGGAAATCATAGGCGCAGGTCATGGTTTCTCCCCCTCATTTTCATCTACTGTAATATCATACTGCTAAAGAGGCGAGAGCAGGGCTGGACATGGCGCTGTCATGCAGACAGGTTGTGCAACCGTTCTGTTTTTGAAAGGGAGCTTGCCTTCGTGATCCTGCGCGTCCTGATCGGTATGGCCGGTCTTCTCTGTCTTGGCGCGTTATTTTCCACGAACTGGCGGGCGATCGACTGGAAACTGGTTGCGCGTGCCTTAGCCCTTCAGGTGGCTATTGCAGCCGTAATTCTCTGGATTCCCGCCGGGGCACATGGGCTCCACATGATTTCCGGGGCCGTGACGAAGGTCCTGTCTTACGGGGATCAGGGAAGTGCCTTCCTTTTCGGTGGTCTTGTAGGGCCGAAAATGGACACGGTTTTCGGGGACGGAGGATTTATCTTCGCCCTCAAGGTTCTGCCTGAAATCGTGTATGTCGCGGCGCTTCTGGGGCTGATGCAGCACTGGGGTGTGCTTCAGTTCCTGTCGCGCATCATCGGTGGCGCTCTCGCGAAAATTCTCGGCACCACGCAGCTGGAATCCTTTTCAGCCGTTCTGACCATTTTCCTTGGCCAGAGTGAAATGCCGATTGCCCTTCAGACCTGTTTGGCCGGGCTCTCTATTGGAGAATTGGCGACTGTTCTGTGCAGCGGGACGTCATCCATCGCAGGCTCGGTTCTGGCAGGTTATGCGTCGCTAGGGGTTCCGATGGAGAACCTGCTCGCTGCGTCTGCAATGGCTATTCCGGGTGGCCTGCTGTTTTCACGTGTTCTGTTCCCCGGCCCGAGGCATGTCAGCACAGAGATTGCTGGGGCGGATCATGGCCATCACAGCATGTTTGAGGCCTTGGCCGAAGGTGCCATGAATGGTGCCAAAATCGCGGTTGCAGTCGGGGCAGTTCTGATTGCCTTTGTTGGCATTATTGCCCTGACAGATGGTCTTCTGGCGATGGTCGGGCTATCTCTCGCGCAAATCCTCGGTTACGTTTTTGCGCCTTTTGCTTGGCTCATGGGCGTGCCGTGGTCTGAGTGCGTAGTGGCAGGTGGATTGCTCGGTCAGAAAATCGCATTCAACGAGTTCGTCGCCTACGTAAATCTTTCTCCCATGATTCATGCGCATGTCCTTTCGCATAGAACCATTACGATCCTGTCTTTCGCACTGTGTGGATTTGCGAATATTTCTACCATTGGCATTTTGATTGGTGCGTTTGGCAGTGCGGAGCCGCGCAGGCGGACGGATGTATCGAAGCTGGCAGTTCGCGCCGTGGTGGCCGGTACACTTTCCAATGCCATGAGCGCCGTGATCGCCGGGCTGTTCGTCTGAAAGACCGATTATTCCAACGTCGGCGGCCGGTCCAGCAGCAGCGTTCTGGCTTCTTCCAGTGTAAGTTTTTCTGAAAGCAGATGGGTGATTGTCTCTAGGATCGGGACGTGCACGCCCATCTTTTGAGCGAGAGCCACGAGCGCCGGCGCGGTCAAAACGCCCTCAGCAACCGTTGTGCGGGAAGCGAGGATTTCTGACAGGGGGCGACCCTCTCCGAGCTCAATACCAAGACTGTAGTTCCGTGAGCTTCGCCCGGTACAGGTCAGGATCAGGTCTCCAACGCCAGATAGGCCCGCCAGAGTGGCAGCACGTCCACCCAGAGCTTCGGCCAGACGCGCAATCTCGGCGACAGCCCGGGTGATAAGGGCTGCCCGGCCATTTTCACCCAGGCCTGCTCCGATCACGATACCCGCGCCGATCGCCACAACGTTTTTTGCTGCTCCGGCAAGCTGCACACCTGCAATGTCATCACTGGCATAGAGACGAAGCGATGACGAGTTGAGGATACTGGTGAGATCTTTTGCCAGCGCCAGATCTGTGCTGGCCAATGTCGCTGCTGCCGGAAGGCCTTTTGCGATTTCAATGGCGAAGTTTGGCCCGGAGAGAACGGCAGTTGGCCGATCAGGCATCGTTTCGGCGAGTACTGTAAGCGGCAGAAGCGAGGTCGCCTGTTCCAGGCCCTTACAGCACGTCACGACCGGCACACCTGGCGCGAGAACACCTTCCAGTGCGACGGATACGGATCGGGCAGTCTGAACAGGCACAACCAGAAGCACAACGTCCGCATGTGTTGGGAAAACGCCTGTAACGGTAACCGCATCAGGAAGCTGAATACCGGGCAATCGAGGAAGCTCCCGGACGCCCTCAAGAACTGGAGTTCGCATCCAGAGTGTAACGCGTGCTCCGGTACGGGCCGCGGCACATGCGAGAGCCGTTCCCCAGGCGCCTGCGCCGATGACTGCGATATGGCGCCCGTTCATGTTCATTCCTCTACCAGACGTTCGATATGCACCTGCATGTCGTCTTCCGGGTCATCCGTCGCAAGCCCCAGCTTCAACGCATTCAGGACACGAGCGGCATCCTCTTCAAATCCGAAAGGAGCATTCACGACCAGCATTCCGCATCCATTCAGGCGAAACGGGTCCAACGCCGGGCGCAGAAGAAATTCACACGCCAGAATGTCGCGAATGCCTGCATCCTTCAGGGCATTGTAAAATGCCCGAACCGGGGTGCGGTGCTTGATGGGATACCAAACCGCGACAATGCCTGCGCGAAAGCGATTGCGGATCAGCGAGATCGCCTCAGCACATTGCGTAAAGTCGTCCAGCTTCTCAAATGGCGGATCAATCAGAACCAGACCACGCTTCAGATCTTTCGGGGGGAGAAGCGCGCGCAGAGCTTCATAACCGTTGCGATGATGAATGGAGACCTGCGGATCATCCCGGAAAAGGCGACGTAACGGGCGAACATCTTCTGGGTGAAGTTCGCAGGCCACAAGCTGGTCCTGGGGGCGCAGCGCATGGCGAGCGAGGGCCGGTGATCCCGGATAAAGACCGAGATCGCGCACGGCGGACAGATAATCCTGAAGAGCGGGATCTTCCGAGTCCAGAAGTCGGCCGATCCCGCTTTTCCATTCGCCGGTTTTTTGGGCTTCTTCAGAAGACAGGTCATACTGTCCGCAGCCTGCATGTGTATCGAGAACACAAAATCCCGCAGGCTTGCGCGCGAGAGACTTCAGAAGCACCAGAAGGATCGCGTGTTTCATGCAATCCGCAAAATTTCCGGCGTGGTAGGCGTGTCTGTAGTTCACGGGAGACAGGTTCCGGCTATGGAATCAGGAAGGGCTATGAGCAGGATGACGTTCCGCAAGAGGCCAGCGGGGGCGGGCTGCGACATCTATTTCGTTGGGATGCTCACCCGCATGGAGGCGCTCAAGGGCTGCCCAGCCGATCATGACAGCATTGTCCGTGCAGAGGCGAAGCGGAGGAGCGATAAATGGGATACCGTGGCGGTCTGCGACAGTTTCCAGCGCACCGCGAAGTGTCCGGTTCGCAGCTACGCCACCTGCGACGACGAGCGCTGTCGCGTGTACCGCCATTGCAAGCGCGTGTTCCGCACGGTCTGCCATGACATCTGCCACGGCCTGCTGGAAGGATGCGGCGACGTCGGCAGCGAACTGGCGCGGCAGAGCGCCTGATCCCCAGGGCTCGATCAGGCGGCTGACGGCTGTTTTTAGGCCGGAAAAAGAAAAGTCGCAGCCTTCACGCCCTTTAAGCGGGCGGGGAAGGGCGAAAGCATCAGCGCGGCCTTCCTGTGCCAGTTTTTCAAGAGCAGGCCCACCCGGCCAGCCAAGACCAAGCATTTTGGCAACTTTGTCGAAGGCCTCGCCGGCGGCGTCATCAATGGTGCCGCCAAGGCGCACGTACTGGCCTGTCTGTTCCACGGAAATGCACTGGCAGTGACCGCCTGAGACCAGCATCGTCAGGAAGGGAAACTGAAGATCGGCCTTAAGAGACGGCAGGCGGGCCGTCAGGACGTGCCCTTCAATGTGGTTGACGGCGATAAAAGGTCGGCCCAGCGCGAGAGCCAGCCCTTTTGCATAGGAACTGCCCACAATCAGCCCACCAATCAGGCCCGGGCCAGTCGTTCCTGCGAAGGTATCAATGTCCTGCAAGGTGAGGGCGGCCTTGTCGAGAACGGACTGGACAAGGGCAGGCAGGGCATCAAGATGAGCTCGTGCTGCAATTTCCGGTACGACACCACCAAGAATGGCATGATCGTTCTGGGAAAGAACACCTTCGGCGAGAATGGTGCCGTCATAGGCCAGAATAGCGCAAGCGGTATCGTCGCAGGACGTTTCGATCGCCAGAAGGGGACGGGATGCAGCAGGGTCAGACATGGCATGCATTATGACCGAGTCTCTCATATCATGACAGCCCCGCCTGAATGGGCTACAGGTGCGGTCCATGAATGCTTCCGTCCTGTCTTCCGACGCCCTTCAAAAGGTCGCGGCGGAAGCCGTCCGCCGATCTCATGCCGCCAGCCCGTCCGGCCAGCGCAAACTCCCACTCAGAGTGGGCTCGCGCGCGTCACCGCTGGCGCTGTGGCAAACGCGGACGTTCCTGACACGTCTGACCCGTTTTTGCCCGGTCCTGCGTGATATGGGAGCGTTCCAGGAACATCAGATCAGCACTGAAGGTGATCGGAACCTCAGCCAGCGTCTGGCGGAAATTGGTGGCAAGGGCCTGTTTGCCAAGGAAATCCACGAAGCTCTTGTAGCGGGCCGGATCGACTTCGCAGTTCATAGCCTCAAGGATCTCGAAACCAATCTTCCTCCTGGCCTTGTCCTTGCGTGCACGCTGAAGCGTGAAGACGCCCGCGATGCCATTATCCTGCGTGACCGGTCCACAAAAGTTGACCCGGCTGATCCGTATGCGTCCCTGCCAGAGGGCGCTTTGATCGGTTGTGCGTCCGTCCGTCGTCAGGCGCAGATGCTGAGCCGTCGCCCGGATCTCCGGTTTGGGCTGCTGCGTGGCAATGTTCAGACGCGTCTCGACAAGCTACAGGCGGGGGCTTGTGATGCCACGCTTCTGGCTCTTGCTGGACTACGGCGTCTCGGGATGGAAGACCGTGTCGATATCGTTCTTGAGCCGGACCAGATGCTTCCAGCCGCAGGGCAGGGTATCGTCGGCGTAACGGTGCGCGAAAGTGACACGGAGCTGCGTGAGCTTCTGTCTGCTATCGAAGACCCGGAAGCCCGGGCTGTTTCCACTGCGGAGCGTGCTTTGCTGGCCGAGCTTGATGGGTCCTGCCGAACACCAATTGGCGGATATGCCAGAATTGAAGCTGGCGTGTTGAAACTGACAGGTATGGTTGCGAGCGAAGACGGAACGTTCCTGATCCGCCGTGAAATCACTGGTGCGCCACTTGAGGCCGCCCGGATGGGAACGGAACTGGCAGACGAACTGCGCCGCAATACGCCAGCTGCAATTTTTGCCGAGATGACACGCGCCTGATCATGCCGCGGCGCGCTGTTCTGGTCACGCGTCCCGAGCCGGGTCTGGCTTCTACCTCGGAGGCCCTTCAGCGTCAGGGATGGGAGGCGATTGCCTGCCCGATGCTGGAAATTCAGACCTACGAACCCATAGCCTTGACTGACTGCGCGGCTGTAGCTTTGACAAGCGCCAATGCGCTGGCCGCTCTCAAAAATTGGCCGCGAGACCGTTTGATGGTCACGGTAGGAGCAAAGACGGCTGAACATGCCCGCGCCATGGGCTTCGCGAATGTTCATGCCGCAGATGGCGACGCTGAAGCTCTCTTGGAATTCTGCCGTCGTCACAACCTGACGGGACAGTCCCTTATGCTGGCATGTGGCAAGGGCTATGGCCTCGATCTGGCAGTGGCGTTGGGGGCCAGGCGCATCGACGCATACGCAGTGACGAAGAGGAAAGCTCTTACGGATGCTGCGCGAGACGCTTTGTTGAGCGACCGTGTCGAAGGGGTTGTTCTTTATTCCGGGAAAACGGCTGAAGCCTTCATGGAG
Organism: Gluconobacter sp. P1D12_c; assembly: GCF_018812105.1. Taxonomy (NCBI): domain Bacteria; kingdom Pseudomonadati; phylum Pseudomonadota; class Alphaproteobacteria; order Acetobacterales; family Acetobacteraceae; genus Gluconobacter; species Gluconobacter sp. P1D12_c. The sequence goes on along the minus strand of NZ_JACSIQ010000001.1, from coordinate 271,170 downwards.
GCTTTGGGAGCGCCGGAGCGAAATGCTCTGTCCGGTGTGAGGGCGCTCTGTCTGTCAGAGGCCATCGCTGCACGCCTGACCGAAAAGGACTGGCGTGCAGTGGAGTGGCCCGATCCGCTGGAACGGCTCGGGCCTTTCGTCACCTGAAGGATCAGGCTTCGCCAGCTGGCTCAGGGAACTGCTGGGCGCGCTTGGCCTGCCACAGGGCAACGAAGTCGATCGGCTGCAGAACCACCGGCGGGAAGCCGCCGTCACGGGTGACGTCGCTGATGATGGAACGCACATACGGGAAGATCAGGCGCGGCACTTCAACCAGCAGGATCGGCTCGACGAGTTCCTGCGGAGCGTTGCCGAGAGTCACGATGGCAGCATAGGTCAGTTCGGCAATGAAAACCGTGCGGCCAGCCTTGCCACCCTCTTCAGCTGCCGGCTCTGCGGCTTCAGCGCGGACGGCCAGGGCAACTTCATAAACCGGCTGCTCTTCTTCCAGGCGATTTGCCTGAACATCGATGTTCACCGAGATCTGCGGTGCAGCGCGCAGGGTAGCAAAAATGGAAGCGCCAGCCGGGACTTCAAAGGACAGGTCCTTCGTGTACTGCAGATTGACGGCAAGCGGCATCTGCGGCGGAGCGCCTTCCATGTTCTGTGCAGTGTTGTCGGTGGTATTCTCGGACATGTACGGTCTCCGGATCCGCGAGGCGGATAGCGATGGAACGATTGCGATACAGTGGCGGTAGCATGATGTGTCATGCGCGCCAAGACGGGGTTCCTGCATGCGGAAGGTTGAGATTGGTCCGCTGTCGCCCTATCTGTAAGACAACGGAAATTCCAACGATCTGTGTGAAACATAATCTTCATGTCTTCTGACGACATTCATCTTCCCTCTGCTCTGATTGGCCATTCCGGCCACACGTTCCCATGGGACATCGTGGTGCTGGCGATTCTGGCGATTGCCTTGGGCTTTCGCCTGTACCGCGTGCTGGGGCGTCGCATTGGCGTGCAGGGTGTGCGTCAGGAGCGTCCGCCGGTTTTCGCTGCTGGTGGACAGACTTCCGCGCGTCCGACGCCTCCACCGCTGCCTGGTACAAGCCAGCGGGGTGAGGAAACTGTCGTGGCGCAGGTCGAATACGACATTCCTGCTCCGGCAACCCGGGTGGGCAGCGTACTGGGTCGTATGACCCAGCTTGATGCGGGTTTTACGCCTCAGGCTTTTCTTAAGGATGCTGAAAACACGTTCCGCCAGATTGTTCCGGCTTTCGCTGCAGGGGACCGAGCGGCTCTGTCAGGTCTGATGACCCCGGAGACTGAAGACGCCTTTCTCTCCGCGATCAACGCGCGTGCCGAAGCCGGTGAAACACAGCGCAGCGATCTGCGCGGTATCGAAAGCATGGCCATTCTGGATGCGATGCTTCCCACCGACGATGTAGCTGCCCAGATCGGTCGAATCGAAGTTCGGATTGTGTCCCGTCAGGTGAATATGCTGACGGATCGCAACGGAGACCCGGTGCAGGGTACGGATGCCGTGACGGAATTCCATGATCTGTGGCTGTTTGAACGTCAGTTCGGGACGTCAGACGCGCGGTGGCGTCTTGCGGCATCGCGCCCAGCCTGAAAATAGTTCGTTCATTATGAAAAAGCTGCTGAGTCTGGCTGCCTTGGCCATGTTGGCCGGGTGCACCACGTCGAATGAACCCTCATCTTCTGTTTCATTGACGCCTGTAGGCTTCGATGCACTCGCGGGGTGGGATCGGGAGGATTTCGCTTCGCTCCTGCCCGTTCTGCGGCAGGAGTGTCATCGGCTGACGCAATTGCCGCCTGAAACGCCTCTTGGAGGGGCTGAGACCCTTCCGTATGGCCGTCAGGTTGGAGACTGGTCTGGTGCCTGCGCCGGACTTGAGAGTGCTGCGGATGCCAAATCTTATCTGCAGACATGGTTCCAGCCCTACGAGACCGATACCAAAGCGTTTTACACTGGGTATTTCGAACCCCAGATTGAGGCATCCCTGACGCGCGAGGGGCCATATCAAACGCCTCTTTATGGGCGCCCGGCAGATTTGGTTCGTGCCAAAGCAACCAACGGTCAGATGGTCACGGGACGTTGGGAGAACGGTCAGTTCAAACCGTATTACAATCGTGCCCAGATTGACGGTGGTGCTCTGGCGGGGCGCGGGTTGGAAATCGCATGGCTAAAAAGCCCTGTGGACCTGTTTTTTCTGCAAATTCAGGGCTCCGGTCGTCTGATCCTGCCAGATGGATCACAGATCCGGGCTGGTTATGACGGCAAGAATGGCCAGCCTTATGTCCCGCTTGGCCGTGTGCTGGTTCAGGATAACGAGCTGGCTCCCTCTGCTGTCAGTATGGAAAGCATCCGTGCATGGCTGGAGGCGCATCCAGATCGCATGATGGCGATGATGGAGCGTAACCCGAATTACGTTTTCTTCCGCAAAGATACGGGAAGTCTGGCGCAGGGCGCTACCGGAGCATTTGGTGTGCCGCTGACTGCTGGGCGGTCCGTTGCGATTGACCGATCGATCGTGCCGTTTGCGACCCCGCTCTGGGTTGAGACAAAGCTGCCGGATGCAAAGGGTCAGCCAGCGCCATGGCAGCACCTCGTGTTCGCTCAGGATATTGGAACCGATATCAAGGGGGCGGGACGTGCCGATCTGTTCACCGGATGGGGTGCTTTTGCCCAGTATGTTGCCGGCAATCTGCATGAAAATGGCCGGATGGTCATTCTGTTGCCGCGTCCTCCAGCGGATTCGCCCACCCTATGATCCGGAGCCGCCGGGAAACACTCGGCGCCCATACGCTGATCCGGGGAGACTGCACCACAGTTCTGCGGCGCATGTCGTCGCAGACGGTGGATGTCGTGGTGACGTCTCCGCCCTATAATCTTGGGATTGAATATCGGACCTATCAGGACCAGTTGCCGGAAGATGCCTATCTGGACTGGATGGAAGACGTCTGCGCCAGTGTGAAACGGATCATGAAGGACGATGGATCGTTCTTTCTGAATATCGCTGGCTCATCTTCACAGCCCTGGCTGCCGTTTGAACTGATGTCCCGGTTGCGGAAGCTCTTTGTGCTTCAGAACCATATCACCTGGATCAAGTCGATTTCGGTGGGTGAAATTACCTATGGGCATTTCAAGCCGCTGAATTCACCCCGCTTTGTTAACCGTAATCACGAGCATATTTTTCATCTGACGAAAAAGGGGGACGTCAAAGTCGCCCGGTTGGATGCTGGCGTTCCATTTACGGACAAGAGCAATATCTCGCGCCGACAGCATGAGATGGATCGTCGATGCCGTGGGGACACGTGGTTCATTCCCTATGAGACCGTGCGAAGCCGAAAAGAAAAATTCAGCCATCCGGGGACGTTTCCAATCGCGTTGCCGGAAGCCTGTCTGCGGTTGCATGGCGCCAAGCCGGGCGGGGTCCTGCTGGACCCGTTCATGGGAGTGGGGACCAGCCTGATTGCGGCGGAACGCAAGGGCTTGTCCGGCATTGGCGTGGAAAAGGACACACGTTACGTCAACATTGCCCGTAAGCGTCTCAGGGCTGCGATTGGGACCCGGGAGGAAGACTGGGAAGACGAATGATCGGTCAGACCTGTAGGTCTGACAGGATCAATCGTTTTGACTTCTTGTGTTACAATCTCCAAACCTCACATTCTCGTGACAGTGAGGAGATTTGCGGTGCGTCGCAGCACAATTACCAAAGGAATTGCCGGTCTGGTGGCACTGGGCGTTGTCGCCTGGGGCGGAACAGTCACCTATCTTGAGCATTTCGATCATGCTGGTGCGCCGCAGCTTCCCGCGAGCAGCCCCACACGGCATGACCCTATCGCCATGACAGCGTTTGCAGCGTTTCAGGAAGTCCGTTGTGACTACTGCCACACGCGCAACGCCGATCTGCCATTTTACTTTAAATTGCCGCTCGCCAATCAGATTATGAGCCGTGATCTGGAGCAGGGGCAGCGTCATTTTGAGTTTGCGCCGATCATTGAAGCGTTCCAGCAGGGCAAGCCCCCATCGGTTGAACAGCTTTCCCGTATTGAGGAAGTGATTGTTCAGAACCGTATGCCGCCTGCTGCTTACCTGACGATGCATCCCCATGCTCATCTGGACGAGAAACAGCGTGCAGACATTCTGAAGTGGGTACGTGATCAGCGTGAGCGCTATTATGCCAGCTCTGACGTGGCCCCAGAATTCCGTGGCGAAGTTCTTCAGCCGATCCCGGAAACAATTGCCGTAGACTGGAAAAAGGCTGAACTGGGCCGGACCCTGTTCTTCGACAAGCAGCTTTCAGGCAATGGCCAGCTTAATTGTGCGAGCTGCCATGGCCTGAACAAGGGCGGTGTGGATAATCAGACCACGGCGACCGGCATTAATGGTCAGACCGGCCCGATTAACGTACCGACGGTTTACAACTCCGTCTTCAATATCGGTCAGTTCTGGAACGGTCGTGCCAAGGATCTGGCTGAGCAGGCTGCAGGCCCAGTGATGAACCCGCTGGAAATGGGATCCCATGACTGGGCATCCGTTGCCGATCGTGTGCGTGCTGAGCCTGGATATGCTGATCAGTTCACGGCCATCTATGGTTCGGACGATATCACCAAGAATACGGTGACGGACGCGATCGCTGAATATGAAAAAACACTGATCACCCCAGACAGCCGCTTTGACCTGTACCTGAAGGGTAAGGCAGACGCGATTACGGCTCAGGAAAAGCACGGCTATGAACGCTTCAAGGCAATTGGCTGCTCTGGTTGCCATAGCGGTGTTGCAGTCGGTGGAGACGCTTACGAAATTCTGGGTCTGGAAGGGCCGTATTTCGAGGATCGTCACACCAAGCTGACGGCTGTGGATGATGGTCGCTTTGCCTTCACGAACAATCCGTCTGATCGTGAGCGCTTCAAGGTCCCCAACCTGCGAAACGTTGAGCTGACAGGCCCGTGGTTCCATGACGGATCAGCAAAGACGCTGGATGCTGCGGTTCGTGCCATGGCCCGTTATGAGACGCCCGATCATGACATCACAGAGCAGGATGTTACGGACATTGTGGCCTTCCTGAAAACTCTGACAGGAAAGTATCAGGGCATTCCGCTCAAGGATGTTCCGGCAGATGCGCCGCTTCGGGGCGCGCAAGCCAACTGAATATTCCAATGACGTCAGCGAGCGGCTCCGAAGAAATTCGGGGCCGTTTCTGATTCTGGATTATTCTTCCTGTAATTTGCGATCTGCCGCCTGATCAATTTCATTCCTCTCCTCCGGCGTCAGAAGGCCGCGTTCAAGCTCCTGCGTTGCGCGCGCTTTTGCATTTCGTGCCCGAGCTTTTGTGTCGACGGGGTAGGCTCTTTTTTCAGGAAGGCCGAATTCATCGTCAGGTAGGCTGTCTCGCTCTGCTTTGGTCAGTTTGCTCACGGTCTGTCTCCCTCATGAGAAGACTTGGGAACGCTGCTGACAGTTCTACAAGGCGCAGCGCGGACAAAAATAATGGCCTCTTTCCGGAGTGATCGTGCGCCTGAAATGTTCGGCTCTCTCGTGATAGGACGGAGCCACCGTGGCCAGTCATAGAGGTGTAGGGCCGAACGTTCGGAAGAAGAGCCTGATGCCAAAGTTGCGAGAGGTCTGAAATTACGTCTTTTCCATTGTTCGATCGGTATGGAAACAGTTACACGCAGTGCAGGTTATTTGCGGGATGCAAGACTGAATCAGGTCAGGTGGGGTCTTTGGTGGCAAAACGGGTTCTGAAAGAGGAGGAGGAAAGCCTGTGGCGCATGGTCGTGCGCGACATCGTGCCACTGCACCCTTCCAGACCCAAATCCAAACCCGTTCCGGTACCAACGCCAAAAGTTGAAGCCGTAAAGCCTGCTCGGGTCTCGCTTGTTCCGCCTCCGCCCGCTGAACAGGACCTGTCATTCCGCGCTCTTTTGGCGCGTCCAGTTCTTCGTCGACCCAGACCGCAGGATCTGCGGATCGGTGTTCGATCACCGGGTCTGGATGACACGAGCTGGAAGCGCCTCTCTCGCGGGGAGCTTAAGGTCGATGCAAAGCTGGATCTGCATGGATATATTGTGCAGGACGCTTTTGAGCGCCTGCTGGACTTCATGCATCGCGCCAAGGCACGAAACTGGCGTTGCGTTGAAGTTGTGACAGGGCTGGGGAGTGGCGCCACGAGCGGACTGATCCGTAGGGAGCTGCCGCTCTGGCTCCAAAGAGCAGACATCCGGCCCATGGTGCTGGCCGTTGTCCACCCTCATGCTGCCAACCATGGCTCCGTCCGAATTTTGCTGCGGACAAAACGCCGGTAAAAGGTCAGAGCGGCCGTGTTTCCTGGCCGATACGCCAGCGCGGCGTATTCATGGCAATCCAGCGTCTCAGAGCAAGGATTGCGCCAATATCAGGCGTTGCTCTAGAGAGAAATGGCGCTGCATTGTCGCCCGCAGCCAGCATGAAATGGTGCTTTTCCGCCCAGTGGCGCACGGTCGGATCTACCGCTGCGTCCCAGCAGGCCTGCTTCCAGCTCTTGACCATATCTGGTGGGGTGAGCATCGGGAGTGCCACCGTCAGAGCTGTGTAGGTACTTGCGGAGACTGCTTGCCAGGCTCTGTATAGTGCTCCTTCAGGCGGACGGCGGCGAGCCTCCTGATAGGCCTCCAGAAAATTCGGGATCGTATCTGACCCTGTGTCTGACAGGTCGCCTGTATGATAGAGCGGCGCGGTACCGGGCGGCAGCTTGGCGAGAATGGTCTCTACCGGCACATCCAGCGTGTAAGGAAGCAGCTGAACGGCATCGACCTGATTGTTCGCGAGTGCTTCCAGTGCGTCTTCCGTTCGGCTGAACCCAGACACCGGAATAGGGCGCAGGCCAAGGAGCGTCAGGCCAAGAAGGGCATCAAGTTCCGTTCCCGTTGGGCGAGAAACAGCCAGTCGAACCGGATGATCGTGAAAGAAACCCTTTAGGCGGCTTCGGAGCGTTTTGTGCAGTTCTGCACGCGCAATGACGACAGTTGTCGTGTGAGCCGTCAGAAGGGGAATCCACCGTGCAAAATCATAGTGGACGCGAGAGTCACCGGTCAGGGAGGCCAGCAGGGCGCTTCCCGGTGCAATAAGGGCCGTGCTTCCGTCAGGGGCGCTATTGGCATCAAAAAGATTTGCAGCGCGTACTCCGTCCTGACCGATATCCGGAGTGATCTCCAAGGGAGCGTCCAGTCCCAGCGTGCGGGAGATAACGCCCGCCGCGAGTTCTCCGAACTGCCCCTGGATAGATGCCAGTGTTCCACCAAGGAGCAGATGTGCGTCAGGCATGTCCGCAGCGCGGGCATGCAGAGAGGGTATGGCGCTTCCGGCACCGAGCAAGGCCAGCCCTTTCAGGCAGTCACGGCGGGTCGGGGAAGAAAACGTCACGGCCAGCGGACTTCCGGAGGCATGCTCATCAGGATCGCTTCCGTGTTTCCGCCAGTTTTTAGGCCAAATAGCGTGCCGCGGTCATGAAGCAGATTGAATTCCACGTATCGGCCACGGCGGATGAGTTGTGCTTCACGATCGGCTTCGGTCCATGGGTTGAACATTCGGCGACGGACAACGGCGGGATAGGCGTCATGGAAAGCCATGCCGACGTCTTTCGTGAAGGCAAAATCGCCTTCCAGACCGCCTGTTGTAAACTGGTCGTAGAAGATGCCACCCAGACCGCGGGGTTCGTCACGGTGATGCAGATGGAAGTACCGGTCACACCATTCCTTGAAGCGCGGATAGTGCTCTGGATCGTGCTTGTTGCAGGCTGCTTCGAACATCTTGTGGAAGTAGTCGGCGTCACTGCGGGCTTCGGCGCTGTCTGGGAACATTGGCGTAATATCGCCACCGCCGCCGAACCAGCCCTTGGTCGTGATGATCATGCGCGTATTGAAATGCGCGGCACTGACATGCGGATTGCAGGGGTGAGCAACGAGAGAGACGCCTGTCGCAAAGAAGCGTGGATCCTCGGATGCACCGGGAATGTTTTTGCGAAATTCGGGAGAGAATTCGCCCCAGACCGTAGAGACGTTCACGCCAACCTTCTCAAAGACGCGACCGCGCATCACGGACATGACACCGCCGCCGCCTTCCGGTCGGCTCCAGGCGGTGCGAGTGAAGCGACCGGCTTCCGTGCGGTCTCGCAGAACCTGCGAGCTACCCTCAACGGCTTCGTCTTCAAGTTGCTCGTAGGACGCGCAGATCCGGTCCCGAAGAGATTCAAACCAGGCCTTCGCCTCACGCTTTAGCGTATCATGAGGCACATCCGGGCGAACGAGTTCAGCAAAATCGGGGCTGATCTGGTCCATTTTTCTCTCCCCTACCATCCTAAGGACGAATTCTTGTTACGCGGAGTGTCGTAGCAAATTGCGCTCAAGACGAACAGTTGGCTGGCTGCATGTCTGCTGTCGCTCTGTGGCGCGATGATGGCAGAGAGCATCTTGCCGCTTCGTAAATGCTTGCGTGATTTTTTTTGGACACGGATCAGCGGAGACTTGCGCCAATCTTCTGTCTCGTGTTCCTGAACGGTCCTCAAACATATTCATCAGGGGCGGACTGAACAATCATGTCTTCGGAAACAGAAATTCAGCCGGTTATCGGCGTTATCGGCGGCTCCGGTCTGTATGATATTGACGGTCTGGAAAACAAGGAATGGCGTCGGGTCGAAACGCCTTGGGGCGAAACTTCTGACGAATTGCTTTTCGGGACGTTCGAGGGCGTAAAATGCGTCTTCCTGCCGCGTCATGGTCGTGGTCATCCGATCCCGCCATCACGCCTCAATTTTCGCGCAAATATCGACGCCCTTAAGCGCTCAGGCGTAACGGATATTCTGTCGCTTTCAGCTGTGGGCTCTTTAAAGGAAGAGCTACCACCGGGCCGTTTCGTGCTTGTCGATCAGTTTATCGATCGCAGCTTCGCGCGCGAAAAAAGCTTCTTTGAGACGGGATGTGTGGCGCATGTCGGCATGGCGGACCCGGTGTCTGCTCGTTTGCTGGATGTGCTGGAAGCGGAATCCCGTAAGCTCGATATTCCTGTGACACGTGGTGGAACCTACATCGTCATGGAAGGGCCACAGTTCTCTACGCGTGCCGAGAGCGAGCTCTATCGGTCATGGGGTTGTTCGGTGGTTGGCATGACCAACATGCCGGAAGCCAAGCTCGCCCGTGAAGCCGAGATGACATACGCAACGGTGGCCATGGTCACGGATTATGACTGCTGGCACACCGAGCATGACAGCGTGACGGTTGAAGGTGTGGTGAAGGTCATGAAGGGGAATGCGGATAATGCCCGCCGTCTCGTGAAGGCTGTGATCCCGGTTCTGGGTCAGAAGCGCCCGCTCGATCTTTCTGCCGAGCGTGCACTCGACTTTGCGATTATCACCGCACCCGAGAAACGCGATCCGGCTCTTGTTGCCAAGCTGGATGCCATCGCAGGTCGCGTTTTGAACAAAGCCTGAATAGCCCGCCGCCCGCGCAAAAAACGGGCGGCAATAGGGGAGGGCGATCAGTGCCCTTCCTGTTTTTCGTCGATTTGAGCGTACCCCGGCTGACCGGCGTCGGTGCTGGGATCATCCAGCAGTTCGCGTTCTTCTTTTCGATCCGCGACGGGAAAATGGCGGTGATCGCCCTGGTCCGTGCTGCGCTCTGGGAATTCCCCAAGATTTTCCTGTAAGCGTGGATCTTCGATCTGAACATCTGCCAACTCTGGGGGCGGGAGATCCTCAACAGGCGTGCCCTCGGGAACGCCCTTGATGGAAATCAGGTCCGTCGCTTTGTCCAGATAGGCTTCAGGGCCGCCGTCCGGCTTTCCGTCAGCTTCCCAAAGTAACTTGGCCTCGCGGCGGATTGCTGCGTCACGTTTTGGATCTGCTTCGAGTGGGTTGTTGCTCATGATCAGAACTCCTGAAGGGTTGGGCGCAGGACAATCTCGTTGATGTCCACGTCGTCAGGTTGTGAGATGGCGAAAGCGATGGCCCTCGCCACGGATTCCGCCGGAATTGCAATCTTGTAGAACGCTTCAACATGCTGACGACTTTCACTGTCGCCGCTGCCCGTTTTGAGTTCGCTTTCCACTGCGCCGGGCTCGATGGATGTAACGCGAAACGCGTTGCCAGCCTCCTGACGAAGGCCATCACTGATGGCCCGCACGGCAAACTTCGTTCCTGAATAGACGCTGCCTCCAGGGGCGAAGACCTTGATCCCGGCAACCGAGGACAGGTTGATGACATGTCCCGATTTCTGACGCTCAAAGATCGGTAGTGCTGCGGCGATGCCGTACAGAACGCCCTTGATGTTGATGTCGATCATCCGGTCCCACTCGTCGACCATCAGTCGTTTCATGGGGGCAATCGCCATCAGCCCGGCATTGTTTACGAGGACATCAAGACGTCCGAAGTCCTGCTCAACGGCTTTTACAACGTCCGCAACGTTCTGGCGGTTCGTGACATCCAGTGTGTAGGCCCGTGCAGTCTGGCCCAGTGCTTCGAGTTCGGAGACAATTTCGTCCAGTCGGTCCCGACGTCTGGCGGCGATAGCAACGTAAGCCCCTCGTGCTGCGAGATAACGCGCGGTTGCTTCACCGAGGCCGCTGCTGCCGCCTGTGATGAGGACAATTTTTCCTGCAATGCCTTCCATGTCAGGCCTCACGTACGCTTGATGTGATGCTTCAGAAACGCGACGCTCCGGCTCCAGGCCAGATCTCGGGCGTCCTGATTGAAGCTGGAACGTTCTGGGCATCCAAAGCCATGTCCAGCCTGATCGTAAAGGAAGACCTCGACTTCTGGCCGACTTGCGCGAATTTTCTGAACGTCACCTGGCGGAATGGACGCATCTTCTCCGCCGAAATGGAGCTGCGTCGGGCAGTGCGGGGCTGTGTCACAATGGTTGGCAATACCGCCGCCATACCATCCGACGGCGGCATTAAAGTGGTGCGTGCGTGTTGCCGCAAGCCACGCGATGAGGCCGCCCCAGCAGAAGCCGATAATCCCGACTGGGCGGTGACCATCATCCTGTCTCATTTTCTGAGCGCAGGCTTCCAGATCCTGCTGGATCAGATCTGGAGAAATGCCGCTTCGAAATTCCAGCCCTTCCTTCAGGCCAGCCTCGTTGTACGCCAGAACCGTATGGGGTTTGACGCGGTCAAAGAGGGCAGGGGCGAGAACATGGAAGCCCTGCTGAGCCAGATCAGAGCAGACGTCCCTGATGTGCCCGGTCAGGCCAAAAATTTCCTGCACTACGACAATGGAGCGTGTGGACTCGGGGGAGCCCGTCTCCCATGCCTCGAATTCGTGGCCGTCTGCCGCCGTGAGGCGGATCATGTGGCCCTCGGTCTTTTCTTGGGAATGCTTGTGGTCCATTGATTTCTGTCCAGTCTCTGTAACGCCGGAAAGGCAGATGCCATGAGCGACGTCATCCATCTCCGTCGGGAACGCAAACGCCGCAAGTCCGTAGAGGATGCGAAGGAAGCTGAGACCAATCGTCGTCTTTATGGCAGGACGAAAGGTCAGAAAATGGCGGATATGCTGGAGAAAAGGCGTTCTGAAGCCCTATTGGACGGAAAGAAAATTTTTTCGGCCGAGGGCGATGGTTCTTGACGAAAACGGGTGGTGGCACTACCTCTCTTGGCACTCTCGATGTGAGAGTGCCAACTGCGCTGCAGCAATTGAGCGCGTAACCCGGCCGCGTCGCTTCGTAGAAGGGCACGGCCTAAAATGGAGCGATCCATGACGACATTTCGTCCCCTGCATGACCGCGTTGTAGTCCGCCGCCTGACCGGTGAAGAAAAGACCGCTGGCGGCATCATCATCCCTGACACCGCCAAGGACAAGCCGACCGAAGGCGAGATCGTATCCGTAGGCCCAGGCGCCCGGAACGAGCAGGGCCAGATTGTGGCTCTCGACGTCAAGGCAGGCGACAAGGTGCTGTTCGGCAAGTGGTCCGGCACCGAGGTGAAGATCAACGGTGAAGAACTGCTGATCATGAAAGAGAGCGACATCATGGGTGTGATCGGCTGAAAAGCCATCCCCGTTTCCTCTCGTTAAAAACCTCAACAGGAGATTAAGAACATGGCTGCCAAGGAAGTTAAGTTTGGTGCCGACGCCCGCGACCGTATGCTGCGTGGCGTTGATATTCTTGCAAATGCCGTCAAGGTAACGCTGGGCCCGAAGGGTCGTAACGTTGTTCTCGACAAGAGCTTCGGCGCACCGCGCATCACCAAGGACGGTGTGTCTGTCGCCAAGGAAATCGAACTGGCTGACAAGTTCGAGAACATGGGCGCTCAGATGGTGCGCGAAGTTGCGTCCCGTACGAACGACCTGGCTGGTGACGGCACGACGACGTCCACGGTTCTTGCTCAGGCAATCATCCGCGAAGGTGCCAAGGCTGTTGCAGCTGGCATGAACCCGATGGACCTGAAGCGCGGCATCGACAAGGCTGTCCTCGTCGTTGTTGAAGAGCTGAAGAAGAACAGCAAGAAGATGACCTCCCCGGAGGAAATCGCTCAGGTCGGTACGATCTCTTCCAACGGTGAGCGTGAAATCGGTGAGATGATCTCCTCTGCCATGCAGAAGGTCGGCTCCGAGGGCGTCATCACGGTTGAAGAAGCCAAGGGCCTGCACACCGAACTCGACGTTGTCGAGGGCATGCAGTTCGACCGCGGCTACATCTCCCCGTATTTCGTGACGAACCCGGAGAAGATGACGGCCGATCTCGATGCGCCGTACATCCTGATCCATGAAAAGAAGCTATCTTCGCTTCAGCCTATGCTGCCGCTGCTCGAGAGCGTCGTACAGTCCGGCCGCCCGCTGATGATCATCGCTGAAGACGTCGATGGCGAAGCACTTGCTACGCTGGTCGTGAACAAGCTGCGTGGTGGCCTGAAGATCGCTGCCGTCAAGGCTCCGGGCTTCGGTGACCGTCGCAAGGCCATGCTGGAAGACATCGCGATCCTGACGGGTGGCCAGGTCATCTCCGAAGATATTGGGATCAAGCTGGAATCCGTTACCCTCGACATGCTGGGCCGCGCTAAGAAGGTTCACATCGAGAAGGAAAACACCACGATCGTTGAAGGCGCTGGCAACAGCGACGACATCAAGGGTCGTTGCAACCAGATCCGTGCTCAGGTTGAAGAAACAACCTCTGACTACGATCGTGAGAAGCTCCAGGAGCGTCTTGCAAAGCTGGCTGGTGGCGTTGCCGTCATCCGCGTCGGTGGCAGCAGTGAAGTTGAGGTGAAGGAGCGCAAGGATCGCGTTGACGACGCTCTGCACGCAACCCGCGCAGCTGTTGAAGAAGGCATCGTCCCGGGTGGTGGTACGGCTCTTGCCCGCGCTTCCGTTGCTCTGAAGGGTCTGACCTTCGATAACGACGATCAGCGTATCGGTGGCGAGATCGTTCGCAAGGCGCTTCAGACGCCGCTGCGTCAGATCGCTGAGAACGCTGGTGAAGACGGCGCCGTGATCGCTGGCAAGGTGCTTGAGAACGACACCTACAACTTCGGCTTTGATGCTCAGAACGCTGAGTACAAGGACCTGGTTGGTGCAGGTATCATCGATCCGACGAAGGTTGTTCGTACGGCTCTGCAGGATGCCGCTTCGGTTGGTGGTCTGCTGATCACCACGGAAGCTATGGTTGCTGAACGCCCCGAGAAGAAGGCTCCGGCTGCTCCGGGTGGCATGGGTGGCATGGGCGATATGGATTTCTAATCCAGCGCTTCAGATTCCCCAGTTTTCAAAAGCTGGGGAATATGTCGAACAGTTGCAAAAAAGCCGTCTCACCTCAGGGTGGGGCGGCTTTTTTTTGACTTGTTTTGATATGCGTCAGACACATATGTGACCCTTATGCAACGCTTGTCACAAAACCATCACGTAACGATCTTACTCGCTGGAAGTTGGGGTGACACTTTCGCAATGAAATGTCTAAAGGACGTCACTGCCTTTAGAAGGATTTCGTCTTATTATGATCGTATCGCGTCGCAATATGCTACTTTGCGCGTCGGTTATGGGTGTGGGTGCGCTGTCAGGCGCGGCACAGGCCGCAACAACCGATCACGCTAAAACCACGTCCTCACATGTGCGCCACAAGACTGTGTCACACGGTCCGGTGCGTTCTGCTGCGACGCCTGCAACGACAGCTCCGGTTGCTGCAACTCGTCAGGTTGCCGCTCCGCAGTATGCTGCGCCTGTTGCGGTCAGCAATACACGTGCCCTGCGTTCCATCGACTCAGGTCGGTCCGAGAACGTTGTGGTAACGGGTTCGGCTCTGAGCACGTCGAACAATTCCAACGCTAACCCGGTCCAGATTGTGACCAGCAAGCAGATTGAACAGACAGGAGCCACCACGGTTGGTGACTACCTGCAGCGTCTGCCGTCCATGGGGTCTTCGGGCACAACGAACAGCCAGACCAATGGTACGGGCGGTTCATCCTGCATGGATCTGCGTAACCTTGGACAGAACCGCGTTCTGGTTCTGGTCGACGGCAAGCGTGCTGCCATCAATGGCAACAACAGCTGCTTCGACATGAACACGATTAACGTTCATCAGGTTGCCAGCATTGAAATCCTGAAGGATGGAGGTTCCGAGCTGTATGGTGCTGACGCTGTTTCCGGCGTTATCAACATCAAGCTCCGTCATGACCTCAATGACGCAAACCTCACGGTTCGTGGCGGCATCGGAACGGATCATGGCGACGGCCAGACAGGCATGATCTCCGGCTACAAGGGCTGGAACTTCGATCATGGCAAGGGCAACGTAACGCTTTTCGGGTCTTACATGACCTCAAGCGGCATCAAGCAGGCTAATCGCTCCTGGGCAACCCCGGTTCAGGGTAACGATCCGATCAACCCGGCCAATCTTTCCTTTGGTTCAGGCTATCCAACGGGTGGTCTCTTCCAGACCAGCACTGGAAACTATGTCGGTAGTGAGAGTGGCGCTCTGCACTCCTACACGAAGGCTGATCGTTATAACTATGGTGCTGACCAGAACCTGACGAACTCCCTGACGAACGGGACGCTGTCGTTTGATGCCCATTATGACATCAACCGTCACTTCACACCGTACCTGAACTTCAACTACGCCCATCGTAACTCATCCACGACGATGGCGCCGATCCCCGTTGCCGGCAGCATCTATCCTTCCACGCTGCCGACCGCGCTGTATGTTCCGGAGAACTATCCTGGAAATACGCTGGGTGAAGACGCCTACATGTCCAAGCGTATGGGTGAGTGGGGCAACCGCCGCAGCGAAACGGCCACCGATACTTACACGGGTATTGCTGGCGTAAAGGGTGAAATCACCCACGGCTGGAACTACGATCTGTCCTACACCTACGGCTGGAACCAGGTCATGTCCCAGACGTCTGGCGTTGGTAACTACGCCAAGCTTCTACAGACATACGGCTTGCAGCAGGATACTCCGGGTGATTCCGACAGTACGCTGAGCTACAATCCATCTGTTTGTAATGCTGCTGCAGGTTGCGTTCTGTCGAACCCGTTCGGCAAGCTTTCACCGGAAGCCGCAGCTTATTCCAACTACACGTCGCATGATCACTATTACTACCAGCTTCGTGACCTGAACCTGCGCATCAACAACAACCATGTTGTTCACATGCCATGGAACAACGGTGGCGACCTGGGTCTTGCGCTCGGTATGGAACACCGTGGTGAGCAGCTTGCCTATCACCCGGATGCACTGGTTGAATCCGGCCAGACGCTGACGAACTCTGCGTCTTACACCGGCGGTGGCTTCAATGTTTCCGAAGGCTACATCGAAGGTAAGGCAACGCTGCTGCATAACGCTTTCCTCGCCAAGGATCTGACGATCGACGGTCAGGGTCGTTACTCTGCCTACAATACGTTTGGTGGCACGAAGAACTGGAAGGTCTCCATCAACTGGGCACCAATTCAGGACATCCGCTTCCGCGCAACACTCGGCACGTCCTATCGTCAGCCGAACGTGTATGAGCTGTATGGTGGTCAGTCCCTGGGTTACGCTTCAGCGACCGATCCGTGTGATTCCGTGCAGGCCGCATCCTACGGTGCACAGTCTCCTGTCGTAGCAGCTAACTGTGCACGTCAGGGCATCAACAGCAGCACGTTCTCGTCCAACTTCTCTGGACAGGCACCGACGCTGTATGGCGGTAACGCGAAGCTGCGTCCTGAAACGGGCCGGACCTACACGATCGGTACGGTGATCACGCCGCGCTGGATCCCGGGTCTGTCTGCGTCCGTTGAATACTGGCACTACACGCTCAAGAACATGATCACGTACCTGAGCAGCCAGTACATCATGGACCAGTGCTATACGGGCACGAACACGTCTTACTGTGATCGTATTACCCGTGTTGCAAGCACCGGGCAGCTGAATGCTGTGACGTCCATGTATGACAACATTGGCGGTCTGAAGACGAGCGGTATCGACTTCGACCTCGACTACCGTATCCGTGTCACGCAGCACGATGTTCTGACGCTGTCCAACAACTTCCAGCAACTCGTCAGCTACCTGCAGCAGAATGAGGCAGGTGGTCAGTGGTACAACTATGCTGGTCGCATGATGTATCAAAGCGGCACCGGCAACCCTCGTGTTCGTGACTACGCAACGGTTGGCTGGCAGCACGGTGCGTTCGGCGTGACGTACATGATGCAGTACATGGGCGGCATGGTCTGGAACGACGGCACGACAGATCTGAAGCGTGCCAACGGTTATGGCCGTACCAGCACCCCGGGCATCTTCTCTCATGATGTGACGGTGTCCTATCGCTGGAAGAGCTGGAACTTCGAAGGTGGTGTGAACAACCTTCTCGACAAGAAGCCACCGTTTGTTGCCAGCGCAACAGACAACAGTGCAGCCGCGCTGTACGGCAACCTCTACATGGGACGTTACGTCTTCCTGCAGGCAGGCGTGAACTTCTGATCCTCGGGTTTTCCGGGAACATGAAAAAGGCGGTGGAAACTCCACCGCCTTTTTTTTATGCTTCACTGTCGTCGAAACGGTCGGATCAGGACGGAGTTAGAAATTCCGCAATATCACTGATGGTCTCTGCCAGACTGAGGCGCCGGACTTCTACACCTGCGGGGAAGGCAGAGAGAAGACGCGAGGGCATTCTGCGATCAAGCATCACAAAGACACCCCTGTCATCACCCTTCCGGATCAGGCGGCCGAAAGCCTGTCTTAAGCGCATTCTGGTAATGCGATCGTCATAATCACCGGGTCTTCCTTCTGAGAGAAGGCGGCGTCGCTCACGATGCAGAATATCCGGGCGGGGCCATGGGGTCTTCTCAAACACCACCATGCGTAAGGCTTCCCCCGGCACGTCTACCCCATCGCGCATGGCGTCAGTGCCCAATAAGCAGCTGTGGGTTTCCGTACGGAAGACATCGACGAGTGTCGCGTTATCCATGGCATCAACGTGCTGGGCATATACGGGAAAGCCCTGAGCCTCCAGCGGCTCGTTAATACGACGATGGACCTCGCGTAGCCGACGGATTGCCGTGAAAAGCCCAAGAGCTCCTCCGCCCGCGGCTTCGAATAATGCCCGAAATGCATGGGCCAGAGACGCGATTTCGACAGAAACGTCGGTTACAACGTAAGCGCGCGTCTGCTTGGCGTAATCGAACGGGCTCATGAGTGAAGCGCGGATTGGTGGCTTCATGAAATGCGTGGCCCCAAGCCGCAGCTCTGCCGCGTGCCAGCTCTCTTCTCCGTCTTCTGAGCCGGTCTGATCGCGCAATGTGGCAGATGTCAAAAGCAGGCCATGAGCCGGGGTCTGAATGGTCGATGCAAATGGAATTGTCGGGTCCAGCCAGTGACGATAGAGGCCCACGTTATGGTCCCCCTGCGCCCCACGTGTTCTGGGAAGACGTTCAGTCCGGATGAAATCAATATGGACGGGTGTCAGGTCAGGCTCAGGGGGCGTCTGAAGGGCATCCAGCATTCCGATCCAGCCTGCAACGCGGCTGATGGCGCGACGGTGCAAAGTCCGGATGAAAGCCTCGATCCGCTGGCGCGTGGGGGCTTCCATTTCCGGATCGTCTTCTACCGTTGCTTCAAGCCGTTTTGTCAGCTGGACCAGTGGGGCTTGAAGGCGTCGCAACGCTCTGGCCAAGTCCTCTGCGCTCGTCCGTACTGTATCATTCGTGGGGTGCAGATCGCACTCGGTAGAGATGTATGTGGTGTCTTGCTGTGGGCCTTGGGTGCGTCGGGCTTTGAGTTGATGGTCGAGGGCCTGAAGAAACAACTCGGCAGGGTTATCCAGTTCCGGCTCGGGTGCCATGAGCGGAAGAAACGCGGGTGCTTCGTCTTCCTGCGGAACCGGCGCGTCCATTCCGTTTTTCAGTCTTACGCTCCAGCCCGGAGCTGGCAGCGCTCGGGCAGCTTGCAGCACGGCATGAAGCGGTGCGTCTATTGCCGGAATACGTTCGACCAGATCATCAAGGCGCCGCAGGAGTCCGCGCGCTCTGGATCGGCTTCCTTCTGCACCGAGGAGCCAGCGTCTGAGTTCGGCTGTTTCAAGCCCTGACAGAACCATGGCAAACGCGCTGTCTGCCGCTTCGGGGACGTGATGCCCTTCATCGAAAACATATCGCGTTGGCGTCGCATCTTCATCGGGCAGGCTAGGAGGTGCGAGAGCAGTCCAGGCCGCCTGCGACATGACAAGCGCATGGTTGGCCACAACAAGATCTGCCTGTCTGGCACGACGAATACCATGTTCCACGAAGCAGGTTTGGTAATGCGGGCACGCAGCATGGATGCATTCGCCACGCCTGTCTGCCACACCGTGCAACGTACCCTGGCCGAAGAGATCGCCGAACCATCCCGGGAGGTCGCCACCCATCAGATCACCGTCGCGGCTCGCTTCAGCCCATCGTGCGAGAAGACTGAGGGGAAGCAGGGCTGCCGCTCCGTCATTCCCCCGAGAGGTGGCGGCATTGAGCAGATCTTCCATATTCAGGATGCACAGGTAGTTCTCACGTCCTTTGCGGACGACGACCTTTTGTCTCAGCGTTGCTTCATCGGGATAGAGACGATGAAGTTCCTGCTCGATCTGCCTTTGAAGATGTCGCGTGTAAGTGCTGACCCAGACGGCTCCATCATTCTGCTCAGCCCACAGACTTGCAGGCGCAATATAGCCAAGGGTCTTTCCCGTGCCTGTTCCGGCTTCAGCAAGTACGACATTGGGCGATCCGAGCGTTTCCCGGGGCTCGAAAGCCGCAGTGGCCACAGATGCAAAGTCAGCCTGTCCGGGCCGTGCTTCTGCATTCTTGCCAAGGATCTGGCGTAGTCTTTCACGCGCAGCCTGCGGTGAAACGGGCTGGCTGCCGGGAGCCGGTCTAGGGGCTGTTTCCTCCCAGCGTGGCAGGCGGCGCCAGACGCGGACGGCATCATAAGGATGCGCACTGCCCGGGTCGGAGGCTGTGCCGATGGCATCCGCGACTTCGCCACTCCAGATCCAGCCGGCCCGCGTCAGCGGGAGCAGGAGGGCCCGTAAGCGCTTTCCTTCAGGAGTATCAGCTTTTTCCCGTAACTTGCCGAGCAGGGTCTCGCAGAGCAGCGGCAGGAGGTCTGCCGTGGTGGTTTCTGGTGGTGTCAGTCCAAGAGCGATCGCCAGTCCGCGCGGGGTGGGTGCAACGGTGGTGGCGGGACACACAAACAGAAAGAGATCCAGAAGATCAAACCAGGGAACAGGTTGGGATAGCGGTGTGAGGTCTAGGGCGCGCAGGCCGGCCGGCCCATGAACGAGAAGGGGAGGCGGAAGCTGCGCCAGTCTTTCCCGTACCTCATCGGCCGGAAGGTCCAGAAGCTCACCATCGGGTGTCAGGAGAGAGGACAGGCCTCGCCTCGCGACAAGAGCGGGTGCGTCAAACGGAGATGGGAAAGATGGCGAGCGCGGCATTGCGGTCAGTCTAACTGGAAGGGCAGAAGCGAGCGAGTGCTTTAAAGAACAGACCGTGAAAGAATGAAGAGGCTTGGGCTGTCATATCGGTTTGGAAGTAAATTTGACACATTTCGTCATGGTTTGGGGGCCTTGGACAAACTTCGTTTGCTCTCGTACTGCTTGACCCGCGATACGTGTCTGCCTACGTTTTCCGATAATCATGCACAATTCCAGAACACATATCATCCCGTCCCTCGCATCTGACGCGCCGCTTCCAAAAGCATGGCCGTTTGAAGAGGCAAAAAAAATTGCCGAGCATGTTGGCGCGCGCGCTCCAGAAGTGCCCGCACTGCTTGAGACCGGGTATGGCCCGTCCGGGCTGCCACACATCGGTACGTTTGGCGAAGTGGCCCGTACGACGTGGGTACGGCAGGCTTTTGAGGCTCTGACAGGCCGCCCGACGCGTCTGCTGGCGTTCTCGGATGATATGGATGCCTTGCGCAAGGTTCCGACGAATGTGCCGCAGCAGGACCTCCTTGCAAAGCACCTCGGCCTGCCTTTGACGCGCGTTCCCGACCCCTTCGGTGAATACGAGAGTTTCGCCGCTCACAATAATGCCCGCCTGCGTCAGTTTCTTGACGGTTTTGGCTTCGACTACGAATTTGCATCCGCGACAGACTATTATACGAGCGGGACATTTGATGCTGCACTTCGGCGTATGCTCGAAGTGCATGATGAAGTTGTTGCGACCATTATTCCGACACTTGGTCCGGAGCGCCGGGCGACTTACTCCCCTGTTCTGCCGATCCACCCTGAAACAGGGCAGGTGATGCAGGTCCCGATCATCAAGGTGGACCCGGATGCCGGTACGGTCGTCTGGAAAGATGAAGCGGGCAAGACGTTTGAAACATCCGTCTTCGGTGGACACGCCAAGATGCAGTGGAAGGCCGACTGGGCCATGCGCTGGTATGCTCTGGGTGTCGATTATGAAATGTCCGGCAAGGATCTGATTGATAGCGTGAAGCTGTCTTCGAAGATCTGCCGTATTCTGGGTAAGCAGCCGCCTGCCGGACTAACCTATGAGCTGTTCCTTGATGCTCAGGGTCAGAAGATCAGCAAGTCAAAAGGTAATGGTCTGTCTGTCGAGGAGTGGCTGCGTTACGGCACGCCGGAAAGCCTCGGCCAGTACATGTACCAGCAGCCTACGCGTGCAAAGCGTCTGTTCTTTGACGTTATTCCCCGTGCAACGGATGACTACCTGACACTTGTTCAGAAGGCTGAGACGCAGGAACCGGTAGACCTGATGGCAAATCCGGTCTGGTTCATTCACGGGGGAACTGTGCGCCCGGAAGATACCAGCCCGGTTTCCTACACAGCGCTGTTGAACCTCGCGAACGTGGCAAACGCAGACAATCCAGAGACACTCTGGAAATTCCTGCGTCGCTATGACGAGACGCTGTCGCCAGAAACGCATCCGTATGTCGACAAGCTTGTTCGTTGCGCTCTGACGTACTTCCAGGAGCAGGTGTACCCGAACAAGGTCTATCGTGATCCCTCTGAAACTGAACGGAAAGGTCTGGAGGACCTAGCTGTCGCTCTGGAGAAGCTTCCTGTTCATACGTCTCCGGGCGATGTGCAGGATGTCGTGTTCGAGGTCGGCAAGCGCTACTTTGAGAAGTCTGAGCTGCGGTCTTGGTTCGGTTGTCTGTACGAAGTGCTTTTGGGTCAGAGTGAAGGCCCGCGCTTCGGCATTTTCGCGTCACTCTTCGGTTTGCCTGAGACCATAGCCCTGATCAGGGGGGCACTGGCTCGCTCGGCTGCCGGGACGCCTCAGGCCTAACGTCGATGTGCCCGCCTCGGGAAGACGACTGGCAAAATGATGGGCTTGCTCTCGACGTGGAAGACGAGAGCGGCCCTGTTAAAAGTCGCTGGAAATTATTGCTGACACGTGCCCCGGCGATTGTGGGGCTCGTGCTTCTGATTGCTGCTGTTGTGGTGATCTGGCGCGAGCTGCGCAATCTCTCTCTGCGGGACATTGCCAGAAGTCTCAGCGATATTCCGGATGGTGCGCTCCTGGCCGGAGCCGGGGCGACATTCCTGTCGTATTTTATCCTGTCATTTTACGATCGCTTGGCCTGCCTTCATGTCCGGGCTGATGTTTCGTTCAAGCGCTCGTCTTTTGCTGCATTCTGTTCTTACGTCCTGTCGCACAATCTTGGATGCGCCGCGATTTCGGGTGCCGCAGTGCGGTTCAGGCTTTATCGGAGCTGGGGTGTCGCCCCTGCAGATATTGCACAGATCATTGCTTTTTGCTCCGCAACTTACCTTCTGGGAACGCTGGCGCTGGTCGGGAGTATTCTGACCATTGAGCCGCACGCCATTCCGGTTTTGTCCCATCTGCCTGCTTTTCTGCTGAGGCTGGCTGGTCTTGGATGTTGGGGTATTCTGGTTGCGTATGTCGTTTTTTCTCGCATCCGCCGGCACGTAAAAATCTGGCGTTACGAGATTGAAATTCCCAGCACGGGTATAGCAATTGCACAGATTGCGGTCAGTGCAGCTGATATGGCTGCGACGGCCCTGATTGCGTATAGCGTGCTGCCGCCGTTGCCTCCTGAAGCCCATTTTGGCTTCGGGACATTCCTTGCCATTTATATCGCGTCTTACACAGCAGGTCTGGTGGCGAGCGTTCCGGGGGGGCTGGGCGTTTTTGACAGTGCCATGCTTCTGGCATTGCGGCCGTATCTTCCGGTGCCGGAAATCATGGGCGCGATCCTTGTTTTCCGCCTCTTCTATTACATTATTCCGCTGGTCATGGCGGGTCTGATGTTCGCAGGGCATGAACTGTTTCTGCGGGGAGAGCAGGCGCTTGTCTCTGCAGGACAGGCACCGCGGCGTATTCGTCCCAGTCAGGTTGTACGAGAGTCCGAAGCGGATTTTTCGGTCACAATTGCAACCAGTGTTCAGGCTGTAGTGGGAATTCTTCTCGTCTTTTATGCGCTGGTCGCAGAGCTACCACCGTTGCGCACGTCTCTTGGTGCTGCAGTTTCGCAGATTGCGGACTTGTTCCTTACCGTGTCGGGCGTTGCTCTTGTTGGGCTGGCCATGGGGCTGTCCCAGCGCGTCGCGCTTGCATGGAAGGTTTCTCTCGGCGTTCTTGGCGCATCAGTCGTTCTGCTTGTGTTGCGGCATGCACCCTGGGAAGCTCCGGTTGCGCTGGGGCTCGTGATGCTACTGATCGCGCCTTTCCGAAACTGCTACTATCGCAGGGCCCATCTTCTTGTGGCTCCCCTAACACCTGCGATGCTGGCGCCAATGTCCTTATGGGCGCTGGGGCTTGTTGGGGTCGGCTGGGTTGCTGTGCAGCGGCATTTAGGCCCCATCTGGTGGCGCTCCATGATTTATGATGCGCACACGGCTGTAGGTCGGTGGTTTTTGGGTCTGTCTGCGCTTTGCGGCCTGTTCGCCCTTTGGGTTGGTATGCGCAGAACGCGCATTCGCTTCGAAGCGTGGAATGCGGAGAACGAAAGCCACTATCGAAGCCTGTCTCATGCTTTGCAAGAATTGGGCCCGCGTCGTCCCAGTGGTTTGCTGCATGATGAAGCAGGCCGAGCGGCTATTCCCTTTTTCCGCACGGGTCAGTTCATTATTGGCCTCGGAGATCCGGCGGGTGCTGAGCGCAACTGCATTGCTGCCATCTGGCGGTTGAGAGATCTTGCGCGTCAGGAAGGCCGAAAACTTGCTTTTGTGCGTGTTGGCCAGTCTCTGATGGCGGTCTATAACGATCTTGGTCTGACGGTGTGTCTGGAAGGCCGAGCAGGGACGATCTGCTGTTTTTCCGAGGACTATCGTATGATCCGGGCATTCCTCACGGGAGAAGAGCGGCGCGCTCGCAAAAAGCGGGCGTCGTGTCGTTCGGACGTCGCCTCCGGCACAACAGGGGCATGAGCCTGCCTCCCAGTCTGGGTAATGCGGTCAACAGTTGGCTGATTGCATTTCCAGCGCTGTTTTCGATCATTAATCCCCTTGGTGCGTCTTTGATTTTCGCTCAGGCGACAGAGGGGCGGACACGCAAAGAGGTTATCGAACTGGCGCGGCTGGTCGCGCTGAATTCTCTGGCGATCCTCCTGGTGTCCATCTGGTTTGGCAGCTGGATTCTGAGTTTCTTTGGCATCAGCATGAATGCGCTGCGCATTACCGGCGGTCTTGTTGTGGCCTCGCGCGCGTGGGTCATGCTGCAGCAGCCGGAGACAAGTGAGGCCCGGAAAGAAAAGCAGGCTCTTCAGGGTGGTCGAACCGTTGCTGCGCCTGATCTCAAAGAGCGCGCTTTCTTTCCGCTGGCCATGCCGTTCACCGTGGGGCCAGGGAGCATCTCCGTAGCAATCGCTCTGAGTTCTTCATGTCCGCCCCATATGCCCGCGCCGGATTATTATATGGGCGTATCAGCAGCGGCGACTGCCATGGGCATCGTCGTTGCCATTGCTTACGCCTATGCGGAGCGGATCGTTTCCATGCTTGGCATCACTGGCGCGCGGATTGTCAGTCGTTTGGCCGCGCTCATTCTTCTGGCTATCGGAATCCAGATTTTCATTTCAGGCGTACAGGGCGTTCTTGTCGATACTTTACGTCTAGCTCGACACTGATATTTCAATCGGAACTGAGTATCTTCTGGACCTGTTCCCGAAGGGCAGGGATGACTTCCTCCTGAAACCAGGGCGCCCTTTTTTCCCAGACCCCTGTTCTCCATGATGGATGAGGCAGTGGAAAATAGTTCTCAGGCAGATAATGGCGAAAATTCCTGACGCGCGCCGTTACTGACCCACGACCTAGGACGTGATGCTGGGAATAACTGCCAACCAATAATGTAAGACGGAGAGCGGGCATCAGGGACAAAACCCGCTTCCTCCAGATTGGCGCGCATTCTGGGCGCGGCGGGCAGTCTCCTCCTTTTGGGAGTCTCCCCGGATAACAAAGTCCCATAGGCAGAATTGCGACTTGCCGGGTATCGTAAAATACCTCTTCTGACAGGCCAAGCCATTCTCTGAGACGAACTCCGGACGGATCCTTAAAAGATGTGTTGCTGAGGTGGGCTTTGGTTCCAGGCGCCTGACTCGCGATCAGAAGCCTGGAGGTTGCTGAAACATGGATCAGCGGGCGTGCGCCAAGGGGAAGGTGCTCCTCACAGACCCGGCACGCACGAACCTCGCGGACCAGGGCTGTCAGGCGATCTTGCGTCGTTGGGCTGGAAATCATTCATCCTCAGGAAGAAGTGGCATTTCAGGGTGCCAGGCATATTCGGCCTGCACGACATAAACGTGCTGGTCGTAGCCACGCAGGCTCTCAAAGAGCGTAACGTGCTCGACAGGCATTGGCTCACTCCTGAAGAGATTATGTCTCTGAACCCAGCGAGCCGCATCGGCCCTCTGGCTTGTCGCGAGGTGGCCTAGCGTGACACTGGGCTGGAAGCGACGCTTGGCAGGGGGACATCCCGCCTTGCGAAGGGTCTTTTCTACCTGCGCCTGAAGTGTCTCTAGTGCAGAGGATCGTTCGATGCCGATTGTCAGACTGTCAGCTGTCACGCCTTCTCGCAGTCCGGCACCTGAAAATGAGATATCGAATGGCTTCCAGGACAGTCGGGAAAGGGCGAGGTCGATTTCGCCCATCACATAGCGATCGGTAATTTCGCCGATAAAGCGCAAGGCAAGATGGTAGTTTTCCGAAGGTACCCATTGCACGCCAGGAAGCGTTCCACGGAGGAGAGCAAGCGCTTCGCGCTGGGAGGGGGAGAGGTCGAGTGCGACAAAAAGTCTCAAGAGGCTCGTTTCCCGAGGAAATGAAACACAGATATGAAGGGTCTTCTTGACCGTACAGTGAAAAGCCCCACATTCAGGGAAAGTACGGGCGAGCTTCCAAGGTTCGTCAAGCGCCCTTTTTAAAAGGGCCTTTTACTGGAAAAGGTGTCATGGCTTTTAATTCCAACTTCGGCAGGGCCGGCACTCAGGCGGGCGCAGGCAGTCTTGATGCCGGTCTTCGCGCCTATATGTGCCGCGTCTTCAACTGGATGGCGATTGGCCTCGTTGTTACGGGGCTCGTTGCTTATGGCGTGGCGGAAACCTCTCTGCGCGCGCTGTTCTTCCACATCGCAGAAACTTCAAGCGGCGCCTTTGTGCTGCGGCCTACTTTCCTGGGCGGCATCATGATCTTCGCGCCGCTGGCGTTTGTGATGGTCCTGTCCTTCGGGATCAACCGGCTGTCGCGCCCTGCAGTGCAGGCGATCTTCCTGCTCTTCAGCGCGACGATGGGGGCCAGCATGGCCAGTCTGCTGCTGAGCTACACAGGCGTTTCCGTAGCGCGGACCTTCTTCATCAGTGCGGCGATGTTCGGCGGTATGGCTCTGTGGGGATACACCACCGGAGCTAACCTTCTTCGACTCGGTTCCTTTCTCTTCATGGGCCTGATTGGCCTCATGATTGCGATGGTAGTGAACATCTTCCTGCACAGTGCACCACTGGCAATGCTTGTTTCTCTAATCGGGGTTGCTCTTTTTACAGGTCTCGCGGCTTACGATACCCAGCGTATCAAGATTAACTACCAGCAATATATGTCGTTCGCGTCTTCAGATGATATTGCCAGACTAAGCATTTACGATGCGCTGTCGATGTATCTCAATTTCGTGAACCTCTTTCAGTTTCTTATTCAGTTCACAGGTGTTCGCTCCAGTAATAGCGACTGACAGTACATTCACGTTACTCGAAAGTTTCCAGAGGGAGCGACAGTCAATGTCGCTCCCTTTCTTGTTTGCGGACTAAAAAGGTCTTGAATTATTTCCGTCTCATTCTGAAAGGTTTACATTAAAAAATTGTAACTTTATCGTTTAATGAAAGCGGTAATGAAATCAAATGTGGCGAAAAACAGCCATTTGCAGCGAAGAGAGGGTCATGCCCCATCCCTCACGAAATCCGTGATAAGCCTTGTCTTCCGGGCGATTCAGGCAGAAAAAACCTGAGGAACCGGGACAGTCGTGTCCCATGCTGAATGAATTTCAGGGTCGGATCTTTGATCCGGTTCCTGACGTCAGGATACGAACGAGAAAGGCAGCAGACTATGGCAGCGTTCGGCAGCTCTGATGCGGCCCTTATCGTGTCAAACCGTTTCCCGGCGAATACTCCATGCCGGAACGGATGATGAAAGCAGGACCGATGAAAAAACTCTGGCGATATCTCCCAGCGTTGCCGGCGCTGATGCTATCGGGTTGCACGGTTGATCTGCTTCAGCCGCGCGGTCCGATCGCAGAAATGAACCGCGATGTCATGGTGGCAGAATTTGTCATCATGATGTTCGTTGTGGTTCCGACCTGTATCGCAACGCTTTACTTTGCTTGGAAGTATCGTGCTTCCAACACCCAGGCCGAGTATCTTCCGACTTGGGATCACTCAACGAAGATTGAGTATGTCATCTGGGGCGTACCTTCCCTGATCATTATCGCTCTCGGTGCGATCAGCTGGTACAGCACTCACGCTTACGACCCGTATCGCCCGATTCAGACGGCTGACAATGTCAAGCCACTGAACGTGCAGGTGGTCTCTCTCGACTGGAAATGGCTGTTCATCTATCCGGATCTGGGGATCGCAACGATCAACCAGCTGGATGTCCCGACGAACACGCCGCTGAACTTCCAGATCACCTCTGACACCGTCATGACGTCTTTCTTCATCCCGCGTCTGGGATCGATGATTTACTCCATGCCAGGTCAGCAGACGCAGCTGCACCTTCTCGCAACTGAGTCCGGTGATTATCTGGGGGAAGCTTCCCAGTTCAGTGGTCGCGGTTTCTCAGACATGAAGTTCCGCACCCTCGCGATGGCACCTGAAGAATTCAGTGCCTGGGTCGAGAAGGTGAAGAGCGGCAGCGAAAACCTCGATGACACGACATATCCGAAGTATTCCGCCCCGCAGGAAGCTGCGCCGGTTCAGTACTTCGCGCATGTCCAGCCGGATCTCTTCGACGGCATCGTCGCCAAGTACAACAATGGCATGATGGTTGAGAAGACGACGGGCAAGGTCATGCATATGCAGTCCGCTTCCAGCGCTGCACCGTCCGACACTGGCATGAAGGAATAACCGACAGATGCTCGGAAAACTCTCCCTTTCAGCCATACCTTTCGATGTGCCGATTCTTGTCGGCACATTCCTGGGTGTGGCTGTCATCGGCCTTGCCGTGCTGGGTGCCGTTACTTACTTCGGTAAGTGGGGTTACCTGTGGCGTGAATGGCTGACGACAGTCGACCATAAACGTCTTGCCGTGATGTATATCATCCTGGCAATTGTCATGCTGTTCCGCGGCTTCGCGGACGCCATCATGATGCGTACCCAGCTTGCGCTGGCCTATGCCGGTAACCCCGGTTACCTTCCGCCACATCACTACGACCAGATCTTCTCCGCTCACGGCACGATCATGATTTTCTTCATGGCCATGGCGTTCATGACGGGGCTGCTCAACCTGGTGGTGCCTCTCCAGATCGGTGCACGCGACGTTGCGTTTCCGTTCCTGAACTCGCTCAGCTTCTATATGACGCTGGTGGGCGCTCTGCTGATCAACATTTCCCTGTTCATCGGTGAGTTTGCTCAGTGCGGTTGGCTGGTTTACCCGCCTCTGTCCGAAATGCAGTTCAGCCCGGGCGTCGGCGTTGACTACTACATCTGGGCCGTTCAGATCTCCGGTGTCGGAACGCTTCTAACGGGCGTGAACTTCTTCACGACCATTGTTAAGATGCGTGCTCCTGGCATGGGCTGGATGCAGATGCCGGTCTTCACCTGGACAGCGTTCTGCACGACCGTGCTGATCATGGTGTCCTTCCCGGTTCTGACGGTTACGCTGGCACTGCTCAGCCTCGACCGTTACCTCGGCATGCACTTCTTCACGAACGATGCCGGCGGCAACGTCATGCTGTATCTGAGCATGATCTGGACCTGGGGCCATCCGGAAGTTTACATCCTGGTCATCCCGGCCTTCGGTGTTTTCTCTGAAGTTACCTCAACGTTCTCCCGCAAGCCGCTCTTCGGCTACAACACGATGGTTTACGCTACGTGCTCCATCATGGTGCTGTCGTTCGTCGTGTGGGTGCATCACTTCTTCACCATGGGCGCAGGCGCCAACGTTAATACCTTCTTCGGTATCATGACGATGGTTATCGCAGTCCCGACTGGCGTGAAGATCTTCAACTGGCTGTTCACCATGTATAAGGGACGTGTTGAATTCACGGCTCCGATGTACTGGACGATCGGCTTCATGATCACCTTCTCCATCGGTGGCATGACGGGCGTCATGATGGCCATGCCGGCTGCTGACTGGATCCTTCACAACTCCCTGTTCCTCATTGCCCACTTCCACAACGTCATCATCGGCGGCGTGTACTTCGGTTACATTGCAGGTATGGGCTTCTGGTTCCCGAAGGCTTTCGGCTTCAAGCTGAACGAAGCCTGGGGCAAGCGCGCGTTCTGGTGCTGGTTCGTTGGCTTCTATCTTGCCTTCGTTCCGCTGTATGTCCTCGGTCTCGAAGGCATGACGCGTCGTATGAACCACTACGACAATCCGGACTGGCGTCCGTGGCTGCTGATTGCAGAAGCTGGTGCGGTTGTTATCGCTCTGGGTATCGTCTGCCAGCTTACGCAGCTTTACGTCTCCATCCGTGACCGTAACCTGCCGGAAAACCTCGACCTGACGGGCGATCCGTGGGGTGGCCGTACGCTGGAGTGGTCCATTTCTTCTCCGCCGCCGGCTTATAACTTCGCAGTTATCCCGGACATCCATGGTCTGGACACGTTCCACACCGAGAAGCAGCTTGGCCGTCGTGCACACAACAAGCCGCTGGCTCCGATCCACATGCCGAAGAACACAGCAGCCGGTGCCCTTATCGGTGCGTTCTCCTTCATCCTGGGTTTCGGTGCCATCTGGTACATCTGGTGGATGGCCGGTCTTGGTCTGCTCGGTATTGCTGTCACCATGATCATGCGCAGCGCGAACCGTGATATCGATTACTACGTCCCTGTCAGCGAAATCGAGCACAACGAGGAAGTCTATTCCCGTCGTATCGCCGCTGCTCAGGCAGCAGAGTAAGGGGGGCATAGTTTAATGGCTCACGAAGCAACCATGTCGCCTCTGGCACACGCTGACGGTCACGACCACGAGCATCATCATGAGAGCCCGAACGTTTTCGGTTTCTGGCTCTACCTGATGACCGACTGCATTCTCTTCGGGTCGATCTTCGCTGCTTTCGCAGTCCTCCGGAACCAGTACGCCGGAGGCCCTTCGGGGAAAGAACTGTTCGATCTGACGAATGTCGGGATTGAGACGGCTATCCTGCTGTTCTCGTCCATCACCTACGGCTTTGCCTCGCTCAGTGCGCTGGCAAAGAACAAGGGGATGGTTCTTCTGTGGCTCGCCGTGACGTTCGTTCTGGGTCTCTCCTTCGTTGGTCTTGAGGTGACTGAGTTCACCCACATGATCGCCGAAGGAAATGGTCCTGACCGTTCTGCATTCCTCTCCGCATTCTTCACGCTGGTTGGAACGCACGGTCTGCACGTTACCTGCGGTCTGATCTGGATGGCAGTTCTGATGGTCCAGATGATGGGCCCGCAGGATCTGTCTCCGCGGATGATGGACAAGCTGACTTGCCTCAGCCTGTTCTGGCACTTTCTGGACATCGTCTGGATCTGTGTTTTCTCCTTCGTCTATCTCGCAGGTGTGATGTAATGGCCCAGGCACATACAACCCACGATGGTAGCCACGGCTCCTATCAGTCCTACATCATCGGGTTCGTTCTTGCGGTCGTTCTGACTGTTGCGTCTTTCGCAGCAGTCATGACACACGCACTTGCCCCGGGGATGGCACTTGCAGCTCTTGGTGTTCTTGCGGTCGTTCAGATCGTGGTTCACCTGGTGTTCTTCCTTCACCTGAACACCAGCAACGAGCAGAGCTGGAACCTGATGTGCTTCATCTTTGCAGCAGCATCGGTCATCGTCATTGTCGGCGGCACGCTGTTCATCATGCATGACACGGCCATCAACATGATGTCCCGCTAAGATCCTTCCAAGGATCGCGGCAGGAAAGGCTGGCAGGAGAAATCCTGTCAGCTTTTTTTTATGCCTGCTTTTTTGATTGGCACTCAGGCGTTTCCTCGTAGCTTCCCATTGAGAGGGGTGTGACGAGCGCAAAAAAAAGCCCGGCACAGCGGCCGGGCTTGATGTCTTCAAGGGAAAAACCTCAGTCCTTATGAGGAGCCTCGGACAGCATGGCTGCCTTGCCAGGCTGATCTTTCCACTCTTCAGCGTCAGCTGGCTGTTCGCCCTTACGGGTAATGTTTGGCCATTGGGCGGCGAGGCGGGAGTTGATCTCGATCCATGGAGCGGCACGGTTGTCGCTATCCGGGAAGATGGCTTCTGCAGGGCACTCAGGTTCGCAAACGCCGCAGTCAATGCATTCATCCGGATTAATGACGAGGAAATTTTCTCCGGCATAGAAGCAGTCTACGGGGCAAACTTCCACGCAGTCCATGAACTTGCACTTAATGCAGTTTTCCGTGACCACATAGCTCATTGGTGTCTCCGATCCTCATTCGGGCCCGGCTTTGCGGCCCAATTTCATATTGTGCGGGATGATATGCGAAGGATTGGCCTAGGAAGCAAGCTTCTTAGGCTCTTCTCTCACGATCTCGTATAGCTGGGATGCTTCTTTCGCGGGGCCCCGACGCTCCCCAAGGTCCAGAACGCGCCAGACACGCACGTCTTCACCAGGGCTGAGAGGTGGGAGAGTTACCACATCACCCACCCTGAGTTTGGCATGTGGCTTGCTGGTGGGCTGTCTGTTGACCCGGATGCGTCCTTTGCTGACAATGGTTGCACAGAGCGGGCGTGTCTTGGCGACGCGGGCATAATAAAGCCACTGATCCAGACGTTGATATGCATCACTCATGGGGCGGCACGATCTCTCAGAATGGCCAAGGCGGCGAAGGGGCTGTCTGGTCGGACAACAGGGCGTCTTGCGTTGCTGGCCGCTCCTGATGGTCTGGCCTTTCTGCGTGTTGCTCGATTGCGGCGGTCAGCCAGGAGCATCAGTGGTGCAGGTGGCCCAGCATGCGTTTGGCTGGGAGAGCACGGTGGTTTGTGGGCAACGCCAAGGGCACCAAGAACCTCAGGAAGAAGATCGGCTTTGATTCCAAGACGTGAGGCGAGACCGACGGGAGCAGGATGATCCCGCTTGCGGGTCAACTGCTCCAGCTCTTTCACAATACGTTCGGCGATATCGAGTCTAACCCCTGTCTTGGCTGCCTGCAGCCAGCCTGGAACGCCTTCCACCATATGCCATGGCAACGAGACACGACCGGCTGGCGGGGGCATCAGGGGAAGGCCAAGGCGAAGTTGTGTGAGAAGTGTCAGAAGGGCCGATGCGCGTGGGCGCAGAAGTGCGGGACAGAAAACGGCAAAACGACCCACTTCCACGCCGAGCCTCCGCAAGGCGCGTTGAGCTGGTGGCGGAAGGGACTGATCTGACGGCAGGAGAGAGGAGATACCGCCATCTTCATGCAATCGATGAAGAATGCCTCTGAGTTGAGGCTGATCCGTTACGGCGCTTTGTGCTTTGTAGAGAACAGAGAGTTCCCGTTGAAGTGTGCTGTCTACATAACGGAGAAGGCGCTGCTCGACCTGAATTCGCTGATTGGTGTCAGTGAACTCAGCGGAAAACAATCTGACGGCTGGCTGTAGAAACGTTTTTCCAACCGTCAATCGGCCGAGGGGGATGTTGTTCCACGATAGAATGCCGGTTTCTGTTTCAAGGGACAGAGCACTATCTGGCGTCTCCTGAAAAAGACGGACCCGACGTGGAATTTCCTGCAGAAGCGCTTTGCGTCCGGCTTTGAGAACGATCTGATGATCAGGCCCGTTTGTGGTGTCGGTTTGGAGAGAAAAGCCACGGATCTTACCGATGCTGTGGCCTTCAACAATGACCTCTCCATCGGCTGTTACGGCGGACAGGAGATTACGATCTGTCTCAGCATCCAGTCGGCGAAGCAGGGACGTGGCGCGCCTGTCCACAAAGCGGGACGTCAGGCGCTCATGCAGTGCGTCTGAAAGCAGGTCTTCCACTTCCCGGGCGCGCTGTTGCC
Organism: Gluconobacter sp. P1D12_c; assembly: GCF_018812105.1. NCBI lineage: Bacteria > Pseudomonadati > Pseudomonadota > Alphaproteobacteria > Acetobacterales > Acetobacteraceae > Gluconobacter > Gluconobacter sp. P1D12_c. Next base: position 238,126 of record NZ_JACSIQ010000001.1, on the reverse strand, counting down.
AGACGGATGAGTGACGGCTCCATTCTGTTCTGGCGGCTACATAAGAGCAGACCCGTACGCCTGTCAGACGATGCATCAGGGTATCAATGTCACCTTCGGTACGTGCAAACCCCTTGATGTGTCCTTCCATCCAGTTTGCCGGAACAGCGCCATCCTTGAGGATGTGCAGGAACAGGCGTGCGCAGAGCCGTGTATGGCTGTCATCGCCAAGTTTGCGGAAATCAGGGATCTGGCAGACTTCCCAGAGAAGAGAGGTTGCACGCTTTCCTTTGGCGACCTCCCGAATTTCCGGGTCCAGGATCAGGGATTCAAGGGTTATAACGTCAGACGCAACGCGGCCTGCCATCAGGCCGCGGGAGGGCGGCGCGACCGTAAGGCTTGCGAGCAGAGCCCGGGGATTGCTGAAATCCAGTGCGTGATTGCGCCAGTATAGCCGTTGAATCGGATCGAAGCGGTGCTGTTCTACGGCATCTATGGTCGCGGCAGACATGGGCGGGCAATCAGCCGTGGTGCCAAATGTACCGTCCTTCATGCCACGGCCAGCACGGCCGGCAATCTGTGCTATTTCCTGCGGGAAGAGCGGGCGGGGTGTTGTGCCGTCAAATTTGGAAAGCTGGGCAAGCGCAACATGGTCGACATCCATGTTCAACCCCATCCCGATGGCATCGGTGGCCACCAGGTAATCGACTTCCCGGTTCTGGTAGAGCTCGATCTGGGCGTTTCGCGTCCGTGGGCTGAGTTGCCCCATAATGACAGCACAACCACCTCTTCGGCGTCGTATGACTTCGGCCAGAGCGTAAACTTCTGACATCGAGAAAGCCACGATGGCCGATCGGGGTGGAAGGCGAGAAAGCTTCGTTGGTCCGGTGCTGACAAGACTCGACAGGCGTGTGCGTGTGTCGATTTCGATTCCGGGCACCAGCTTTTGCAGCAGCGGACGAATTGTTTCCGCACCCAGGAAGAGTGTCTCTACGGTTCCCCGGGCGTGGAGGAGACGATCCGTAAAGATGTGTCCACGGTCCGGGTCAGACGCGAGCTGGATTTCATCGACAGCCACGAACTCGGCTTTTCGGTCCAGCGGCATGGCCTCGACCGTGCAGGAGAACCATCGCGCTCCTGGAGGAATAATTTTTTCCTCTCCTGTTATAAGGGCGACGGAACGCTCCCCTTTGGCCGCGACCAGACGTTCGTAGTTTTCGCGCGCAAGAAGGCGCAACGGAAAACCGATGATGCCGGAGGAATGAGCCATCATGCGAGTCAGAGCATAGTGCGTCTTGCCCGTATTGGTTGGGCCAAGTGCCGCACGGACGCTTGCTGGCATGATATGATGAGCGGAATGGTTACCGCGGTGTGCACCCTTCATGTGTGAATGGTCGGGTGCCTGCGGAACAAAAGCAAGCGTTCGAGCCAAAAGGTTCGATCTTTTAAGGAAAGAGGTTCATGAGTTCTCACATCCAGCTCCCTTTTGTTTCCGCCAGCGAGGCTCCAACACCCCGCGTTGTGCATCTGGTGAAGGTGCAGGATGACAAGACGATTGCCGGTCTTCTGGGCGAGCACGCATCTTTTCTGACGGCGCAGGGGTTCAAAGCAAAAGATGGCGCTTTCACGCTTCTGCCCGGTGACGGTGGTGCTGGAGCGGCTCTGCTTTGTGTCGATGAGGGGCGCCTGAATGACCCGACAGCCTTTGGCGTGCTGGGAACGATCCTTCCGGAGGGTGACTGGAGCCTTCTGCTGCACGGGATGGAAAGCGCCGTTCAGGAGACTGCTCTTCTCGGGTTCGCCATGGGAACATATCAATATCGTGTCGGGGTCGTGCGGTCATTCACCACGCGATTGGTTGTGCCGGATGACGCGACTACCGTTATTGCCTATGCGAAAGCAAACTGGTTTGGCAGGGATCTGATCAATACGCCCGCCAATCTGCTTGGCCCGAAAGATCTGGCGCTGTCGGCTTATCGGGCTTTGGAAAATCGTGGAGCAGACGTTCGCATTGTTGAAGGCGATGACCTGAAGGCCGCGTATCCCTGTTTGGCAGAGGTGGGTGAGGGGTCTGAGCGCAAGCCTGCTGTTGTTGTGGCCCGCTGGAAAGCCCGTGAAGGCGCGCCGCGTCTGTCTCTTGTTGGGAAGGGCGTGTGCTTCGATACGGGGGGATACGACCTGAAGCCCGCAGCAGGCATGCTTCGTATGAAAAAAGACATGGGCGGCGCGGCCCTGCTTCTGGCTGTGATGTGCGCGGCGATTGATCTGCAACTGGATGTTGATCTGGAGCTGCGCTTGGGATGTGTCGAGAACAGTGTGTCTGGCCATGCCATGCGTCCCGGCGATGTTCTGCGGACGCGAAGCGGAAAAACAGTAGAGATTGGCAACACGGACGCAGAGGGGCGTTTGGTGTTGTGCGATTTGATAACGGAAGCCGCTGAATCTGCCCCAGATTACATTGTGGATGCTGCAACCCTGACCGGCGCTGCGCGCGTAGCTCTCGGTCCAGACCTTCCAGCGGTGTTCAGTAACAGTGATGAACTGGCTCAATTATTGCTCGAATCGGGCTCAGATACTGCAGATGCTTTGTGGAGATTGCCACTCTGGCATGGCTATGACGCATGGCTTGATAGTAAAATAGCCGACGTCGGAAATATTACATCCAAGCCTATGGCGGGCGCTATTACAGCCGCTTTGTACCTTCAGCGCTTCGTTCCGGCCGGACAAAAATGGCTGCATATAGACACTTACGCGTGGAATGACGCCAATTCTCCGGGTCGGCCAGAGGGAGGCGAGACGCTGGCACTTCGTGCTCTTCTTAAAATGATAACAAACATTCGCAGGTCTTCGTGAAGTGAAGAACCTGACGGGAAGGTGATCCTTAACGAACCGTAATATGATTGTCTTAAAACTATGGGGTGTAAATCTGCTTCTGATAGGGCATACGGCCTTCCATGTTCGAAAGCTGCTAGCCGCAGCGTAAATCGTTTTGAAACCCGCATACTTGCGGATGCGTTTCAAAACACCAGATGTAGAAGACCAACGCTCAATCCCATGATGGGGTGAGCCACAGATGCAACCCCTCGGGCCGGCAAGGCTCGAATGTTCTTTTTCCTGTTGCTCGATCGGGTAACAGGCAGGGCAGACCGTTAAGGAGAGAGAAATGCCTCAGGCTAACAACGACCAGATGCTTCACCTTCTGTGCGACACCGTCGTCTCCATGGTGCGCCGTGATGGTCCTGATCTGTCTGCCCGCCAGCTTGCTGTGTTCCTGACCTGCTACCTGCGTGACGGTGCACACACCGTTCGTGGTCTGGCTTCGGAGCTCAAGGTGTCCAAGCCTGCTATTACACGCGCTCTGGACCGTCTGGGGGAGCTGGATCTGGCACGTCGTAAGGTTGATCCGCTGGACCGTCGTTCCGTACTCGTGCAGCGCACGCTGAAGGGTTCGTCCTTCCTTCGTGAAATGCGCGCTGTCATGGCTGAAGCTTCCGGCACCCGTCCGGTTCGTGCAGAGCGCGCAGCTGCTTCTGTCGAGCGTATCAGCACACGTCGCGCTGGCTGATTACCAACGATCCTGCACGCGGGCTCTGGCTCGCGTGCAGATATATCCTGTCCAGCAAAGCTGAGGCAGAAGAATGAGCAGGGCAGTTACAAGCCACTCATTGGCCAGACAAGCCGCAGCACCCCACAGTGCAAATCCCCAATAGACAGTCGTTACAAGCGGCATTGGCAGTCCTGAGCGGATCGCGAGCTGATAAAGATGCCCACGGTGGGCCTCGGTCAGTCGATCGCCTGCGCGGGAGCGGCGAGCCAGCGTAAAGAGGACATCCCACAGCACGCCTGAAAGCACTGCGAGTACGATGAGCGCCGAACTGTGGAGAGGCTGCATGGCCCCCCAAGCGATGACAAGCGCTCCTGCCTGACTGCCAACATCTCCCATAAAAATGCGGGCTTTGGGAAAATTCCATGGCAGAAATGCTGCAAGGCACACCGCGAACAGCACGAAAATAACGGGCTGTATTCCTGCTGACGCGAGAAGGGCCGCGGCGATCATCATCGTGCCTGAGGCTAACCCATTAATCCCGTCGATAAAGTTGAGGGCATTGGTGATAAACACGGCCCCCAGGATAAAAATCCCCATCATTGGCAAGGACGCGCCCGTTCCAACCGCGGCCAAAAAGGCGGCTATGAACTGTGCACCAAGCTTGTAACGCGCCCTGAAAGAATACAGATCATCCAGCCAGGAAACGGCAGCGAGTAGAATAACGCCGGCCAGCATCCCGATGACTGACGGATTTAGAATGGGCTGCCCTTTGAGAAACAGGCTTGGTAACGCGCAGAGCAGAAAAGCTCCGATAATGCCGATGCCTCCGCCTTTGGGTGTTGGCCGCGTATGGGAGCTGCGGTGCACGGGAGTGTCCATAATTCCGGCCTGAATCATCAGGACGACCAGGACCGTGCACAGGACTGCGGCACACAAGTCCAGCAGGGTAAGACCGGAGAGAAAGGACGACAAAGAAAAGGGCATGGACGGACTTTATGGGAACAGTGGTTTTGGCGTTATAAGGGAGACGTGAAAGTCACACCATCTTCTGGCCCTCAGTTTCCGGCCCCGTCTAGCGCTATCAGCCGTACAGGTCGCACGACCGCACAGGCGAGACGCATCGCTCTCAATGTTCTTCTGGATGGAGTCGTGTCCGCAGCGGCAGCCCCTGTGGCACGTTGGCTGGCTGACCCTCATGGAGGACTGCTTCATCCGCTGTGGTTTGTGGCGGGCGGGGGGATCACGCTCCTCGTCAGCGGGCTGCCTTTTCGTATGGCACAGCAATACTGGCGATTTTCCGGTCTTTCCGATCTCTTTAATATTGCCTGCGCGTCAGTTGTCAGTGCCACGCTGTTCTCAACTTTGCTGCACCTGGCTGGTTACCCGCTTCCAAGCACGACATTCCCGGTCATTCATGCACTGGTCCTCCTGACATGTCTGGGCGCTCTACGCATGTTCTGGCGGCTCACAGCGCGCCGTCGCCTTATGGTCGCTGAGCGTGAGCGCGTGCTGTTACTCGGCGCTGATCACGAAGCGGATCTTTTCATTCGCGCAATGGAGCGCGATCATCAGGCGGGACGTCGCGTTGTCGGGCTTCTGACGGGGGGGACGCAGCAGGCAGGGCGACGCATTCACAGTTGTCCCATTCTTGGAACGATTGATGAGACGCCTGAAATTCTGAAGCAGATGTCAGCCGCAGGCCGTCTGCCGGATACATTGGTTATCACGACGTCCGAACTGCGAGGCGCTCCATTGTCCCGCATTCTTGAAGTGGCGCGTGAGTATAGCGTTGATGTTCAGAGAACGCCCTCTCTGACTGACCTGAAGCCCGCAGACAGTGTTGAACTTCACCCAGTCGCTATTGAGGATCTGTTGAACAGACCCCCGGTAGCGTTGAACAGCGAAGGGATGAGCCGCCTGATCGCTGGTCAGGTCGTTGCTGTAACGGGGGCTGGCGGCAGCATTGGATCTGAACTGGCGCGACAGATTGCTTCGTTCAGACCTGCTGCCATTCTTCTGATTGAAAACAGCGAGTATGCGCTGTGGCAGATCAACCTGGATCTTTCAGAGCGATATCCTGCGGTTCAGCGGCATCAGATTATTGCTGATGTGCGCGATCGCGGCAGGATATCCGAAATTTTCATGGAGTATCGTCCAGCACTTATTTTCCATGCCGCCGCGCTTAAGCATGTACCGATCGTGGAATCAAATCCGATCGAGGGTGTTCTGACCAACGTCGTGGGCACCCGTATTGTTCTGGATGAGGCCGAGCGTTCAGGGGCGCAGGCGATGGTGATGATTTCGACGGATAAAGCCGTTAACCCTTCCAGCCTCATGGGGGCCAGCAAGCGCTGCGCTGAGGTCTATGGACAGGCACTCGATATGCGTGCGCGTGCTGGTAAAGGCGGTCTGCGGTGTGTGACCGTGCGTTTTGGGAATGTCCTGGGGTCTACGGGCTCTGTCGTTCCCCTGTTTCGCCGCCAGCTTGAACATGGCGGCCCGCTGACTGTAACCCACCCGGACATGACCCGTTATTTCATGACGATCCCAGAAGCGGTGGGTCTGGTGCTTCAGGCTGCCGTCCGTGGCACTCAGGATGCTTGTGGGGAAGATACGACGGATCAGCGTCTCCGGCAGGGCGGCATTTTCGTTCTGGATATGGGCGATCCGGTCAGGATCATGGATCTTGCCTGTCAGATGATCCGTTTGGCTGGCCTCAAACCAGAAACAGACGTGGAAATCCAGATTACGGGCCTACGCCCTGGCGAGAAGCTTTTTGAAGAGCTGTTTCATGGCCGGGAAGCCCCAGTGCCGACAGATGCGCCAGGTCTGAGGATGGCGTCTCCCCGGACAGTGGATTTTAATATTGCGACTGATGCCATGAATGCGCTGGAAGCGGCGTGCCACCGCGAAGATCTTTCAGCTGTCATGGAAATATTTCACCGGTTAGTGCCGGAATTCAACCATAACCGGGATGGAAAGGCGCCGTCTGCGGTCGCGCTTTCACAGCCTGATGCGGAGGTCACTGCATGATTACCCCGATAGCCTTCCTGGATCTGCCCAAACAGCAGGCTCGTTTGAAAGACGCGATCAAGAGCCGTGTTGACGCAGTGTTTGAGCACTGCCGCTTTGTCATGGGCCCTGAGGTCGAAGAACTTGAGCAGCGGCTGGCCCAGTTCGGAGGCGCAAAATATGCAGTTGGCGTCTCTTCGGGCACCGATGCACTTCTGATGGTTCTGATGGCAGAAGAGATCGGACCGGGCGACGCGGTCTTTCTGCCAGCCTTCACCTATACGGCGACGGCTGAAGTTGTTCTCCTTTTGGGCGCAACGCCCGTTTTCGTTGATGTGGAACCAGATACGTTCCAGATCAGTCTGACGTCTCTCGCGGAGAGGCTGACGGCTGTGCGGGACGCTGAGGAACTGGAGCCGCGAGCTCTGATCGGGGTGGATCTTTTCGGTCAGCCTGCGCCTTGGGATGAACTGAAAGTTTTTGCTGTCCAGGAAGATCTGACGCTCATTGCGGACTGCGCACAGTCTTTCGGGGCCTCTTATCACGGACGCCGTTTGGGGCACGAGGCGCGTGCTACGACGTTATCGTTTTTCCCGTCCAAGCCTCTGGGTGGCTACGGAGACGGCGGCGCTATTCTGACGGATGATGAGGACCTGGCCACCCTCTATCGTTCCCTGCGAACGCACGGTGAGGGCAAGACGCGATACGAAGTGGAGCGGATCGGCATCAACGGTCGTCTGGACACGATTCAGGCTGCTGTTCTTCTGGCGAAACTGGATGCCTTTGAAGATGAGCTGACCAAGCGTGAAGCCATTGCCTGCGCATATGACCGTGCCATGCCGCAAGGTATTCAAGAGCCGGTGCGCGTGCCTGACAGCGAAAGTGCCTGGGCGATTTACAGCGTGTTGCTGCCAGATGCGGCGAAACGGGATTCCCTTCAGGCACACCTGAAGGCCGCGGGTGTGCCGACGGCAGTGTACTACCCGAAACCTCTCCATCATCAGCCCGCGTATAGCGAGCATCATGACGGTGCGGCTCTTCCTGTTTCGGAAGATCTCGGAACACGTATTCTCGCACTTCCTATTCAGCCAGAGCTGACGAATGAAGAAGTGAATCGTATCACGGAAGCCCTGAAAAGCTGGGCAGGAGACACGTTATGAGGCGCGAGCAGAAGCTGTTACTGGCTTTTTGTGCACTGGTTTTCATTCCCGTGGGTATCGTCTGGTTCGTGGCGTGGCCACTGATCCACGCATGGAAATTCCCGCCGGTGACTGAAGGCAAGATAGTCGCTCCTGTCAGCCGGGATCTGAGTGCAACTGAAGTTCAGGACATTAATCTGTGGCTTCAGTCCCACACAACGGCCTGGGGCCCCAGCGGGGAGCAGCCGCCCGCGAAGGGGCAGGTCATCCTACGCATGAACAACGCGGACAATCATCCGGTCATCATTTCCATTTGGAAGCATAAGCATCAAGCGGACATCGTCGGCGTTCAGCTTGAGGACAATGGCCCATACCGCATGAACGCGTTTGAAGACGCGTCTCTTACGGCGCTCCAGCCAGCAGAATTGCAGCCTCACGGATAAAGCTGAACACTTCAGGGCTGAAGGGCGCCTGCCGTTCAGGTGTCTGCCAGTCCTGCATGTCTTCGTACATCGTACCCGTCTTGCGCCAGAGTTCCGGGCCCACGGCCTTTTGCAAAGGCTTCTGAAGTTCCAGCCAATCCTTTGCGAGGCTTTGAGCCTCTGGGGCAGATGGGAATACCGAGCGGGCAAGAGCATCTTCACAGCGCATGATAAGTCGTTCCCAGAGCACCTGATAGGATGTTCTGTCTTCAGTTGGGAAGTGACGATCCATTTGCGTCTGCCACGCCATCTGTTCTTCCGCAGTAAAGTATTTTTCAAAAACGGGCTGAATGTTTTCCCGTTGTAGAATAGCTTCTCCTTCTCGCAGCAGACGTCAAAATGCCACCAGATCCATCGGACCATCGTAAATCTGGCTCTCCGAACCAGAGAGTTGGTCAGAAATTAGATTATGGGTGGTGCGGAGTTCGGAAATTGTTCTTTCTCATACTGTCATGCGTGCTGACAGCAGGGAAAGTTGGGTCCCTATGGTATCTTTTGGGGATGCCGGCTTCAGTTCCAGGGAGCGGATCTCAGCGAGACTGAATCCCATGCGCTTTAAAAGAAAAATGCGTGCCAGCGTGCTGATTGTCTGGAGCGTGTAAATGCGTCTGCCATTCTCAGCCCGGCCTGGCTTGATGAGTCCCAAAGCTTCGAAATGTCGAAGTGTCCGGGGTGTTGTTGCGCTGGCTTTGGCAAGTTCGCCAATGGTCAAGGTCTTCGCAGTCATTGATCTTCCCCCTGACGCATCATCTGCAATGATGATGTTACGTCAGGAGCAAGCGAAATATTCAGTCTTTCCGAGCTTCGTCTTCGGAAATTTCGCCGACGTCGCGGCGGGTCTGTTCTTCATCCTCGAGAGGAGCAGTGGCCTTATCGCCCATGGCCAGCAGTGCTGCCGTGATTGGGGATGCCAGAATCAAGCCGGGAATGCCAAGAATGGTGCTGAAAACCGTCTGGGACAGAATAGCAACGGCAGGTGGCATATGGACTGCACGCCGCTGGATGAGTGGCGCAAGAACATTGCCTTCAAAGAACTGGATCACGCTGTAAAGAATAGCCACGAATAGGGCTTCTTTGCTTCCCATGGAGAGGCCCAGCAGCACGGCCGGGACCGCACCAAGAATGGCGCCGATATAGGGAATGAAGTTGCAGATACCAGCGACCACACCGAGTGCAAGCGCAAGTGGGACACCAATCAAAGAGAGGCCAATCCCGGACAGAATGCCCACGACGAGCATGTCGAGGGCCTGACCTGCTGTCCACGCCCAGAGTGTCGTGCCAGCCGCCATGAGTAACTCACGTGCGGATGCGCGGTGCTGGGAAGGAACGAGGCGTAGAAAACCGTCAATGTAAATTGCAGGCGACAAGGCAAAGTACAGCCCTGCAATCAGAATGACAGCCAGTGTGCCCAGCACACCAAAGGCGCTGCTGAGAATGCCAGTCACGGACCCCGCAAGGCCGGAGCCCAGTGATCCAAGGCTGCCAGACGTTGCATCATTTCCGCCAACTGCGGTTGGAAGATGATCCAGAACAAGCTGGCCGAGAGTAGACCCTGAAAGATGCGATTTCAGATCGCCGGACTGTTGGACAAGGGCCTGTTTGAGGCGAATGAACTGGTCCCCGATCGCCGGGCCGCTGCTCCAGACGAGGCCTGCCAGTGCGAGCAGGATAATCACTGTGACGAGAGCAACAGCGCCCTGATAGGGGATGAACGAGACGTGGCGCCGTACGATCCGGGCGAGGCCATGCAGGACGACGGCCATCAGTGCTGAGGCGAAAACAACAGCCAGCACATCCTTCATCAGCCAGACGGCCAGAAGGATCAGCGTCACAGTCAGGGCGATCCGTAACAGGCTGGCAATTTTTGAAAGTTCGCGCGCGCGCGGTTCCTTCTCGTCTCGGTCCTTCGGGTCGGAAAACGAAATAGGCATCAGCCGGTCCATCCTGAATCTGTAGGCCGGTGTTGGCTTATGGACTTCGGGAAGGCGGGTCAATTGGCTGAGTTGATCTAACGATACTCTCACGGAGTGCTGACATCCGTGAGAGTACAGGTTCACTTAGCTCTCTGATGGCTACAGTTGAGTTCGGTTCTGGTTAGGCAGAAGCATCTTCAAGTTCCGCCTGCGCTTCGAGCCAAAGCTCTTCTGTTTTCTCCTGTGTCGCATTCAGAGCAGAAAGATGAGCATTCAGCGACGCGATTTCGCCGGGATTCCCTGACTGATAGAGCTCCGGATCGGCAAGCTTGGTCTCAATTTTCTCTTTTTCCCGATTGATCTGAGCCAGCTTCGCTTCAGCATCACGAATTTTCCGGCGGAGAGGGGCCAGCGCTCGTGTGAGCTCCTTGCGGTCAATTTTCTTCTGGGGAGCTGTCGCCTGAGACGCCTCTTGAGAGGCCGGGCGATTGGCGTTTCTGTTCCGCTCCGTATTTTCCGCTCTGGCCTTGCGAGCACGTTCCACCAGCCATGCCTTGTATTCCGCCATGTCGCCATCAAACGGCGCAATGGTCCCGTCTTCAACCAGCCAGAACCGATCCGCCACGGATTCCACCAGATGGCTGTCATGGCTGATGAGGATGACCGCGCCCTCAAATTCGGAAAGGGCACGGATCAGGGCATCGCGTGCGTCAAGATCAAGATGGTTGGTTGGCTCATCGAGGATGAGAAGATGCGGGGCGTCACGAGTGGAGAGCGCGAGAAGAAGGCGTGCTTTTTCCCCACCGGACAATTCTGAAACACGGGTTTCAGCACGATTAACATCAAGTCCGAAGCGCGCGAGCTGTGAGCGTACGGCAACCGGCGTCGCGTCAGGCATGGCGCGGGCCATGTGGTCGATCGGTGTTTCAGACAGGACAAGTTCATCGGCCTGATGCTGCGCGAAATAGCCGATTTTGAGCTTTGGCGAGTGATTGTAAGATCCGGTCATGGGATCAAGACGTCCGGCCAGTAGCTTGGCGAATGTGGACTTGCCGCGCCCGTTCTGGCCTAGAAGCGCGATTCGGTCTTCCATATCGAGCCGTTGGTTCAGCCCTTTGAGAACCACCCGTCCGTCATATCCAAGGCTGACGTTATCGAGGGTGATCATCGGTGGGGGAAGGGGGTGCGGTTCCGGGAATGAAAAGCGCGTCGGCGTGTCTTCCACCACGCTGTCAATCTGAGGAAGGCGCTCAAGCGCTTTCAGGCGGGCCTGAGCCTGCTTGGCTTTCGTGGCCTTCGCGCGGAAGCGATCGACGAAGGACTGCATATGCGCACGCTGTGTTGCAATGCGCTCAGCCATACGATTTTGCTGAAGGGCCTGTTCTGTCCGGATGCGCACGAAGTTGTCGTAGCCGCCAGGCGTCAGGCTGAGTTTCTGATGATCCAGATGAGCAATGGCATCGACTGTATTGTCGAGAAGTGATCGGTCATGACTGACGATCAGAGCCGCACCAGGGAATTTTGCGAGCCAGGATTCGAGCCAGAGGGTGGCTTCGATATCAAGATGGTTGGTGGGCTCATCCAGCAGAAGGAGATCGGGGCTGAGGAAGAGGGCCGTCGCCAGCGAGACACGCATTCTCCAGCCACCTGAGAAGTCCGAGACCGAACGAAGCTGCGCGTCCTGATCGAAGCCCAGCCCCGACAGGATGGCACCGGCACGGGCCGGGGCGGTGTAGGCGTCGATGGCAATCAGGCGCTCATGCACATCTGCGATACGGGCAGGGTCCGTGGCAGTCTCGGCTTCGGCAAGGAGAGCCGCGCGCTCGATGTCGCCTTCCAGCACCGTGTCGATCAGCGAGGTGTCACCAGATGGTGTTTCCTGCTTCACGCGGCCCATTGTCGCCCGATTTGCAAGCGTGATGGTGCCCCCATCCGGGGCAATATCCCCTGCAATCGCGCCAAGAAGTGTTGATTTTCCAGCCCCATTTTTTCCGATGAGGCCAATTTTCCGACCGGGGTCGACTGTCAGCGATGCGCCATCCAGCAGGGTACGGCCGGCGATGCGGAGAGTCAGGTCAGTGATGGTGAGCAGGCTCACGGGCGCCTCGATCAGTCGGGAAGAGTGAAAAAACCGCGACAGACCTATCAGGAACTACGAATTTGCTCTAGTGGAACGGCGGGATTTACCCCTTTGTCCAACAGGAGAAGAAAGATGGCTCTCGAGCGCACGCTTTCAATCATCAAGCCCGACGCCACGAAGCGTAACCTGACCGGCAAGATCAATGCCGTGTTCGAGGAAGCCGGTCTGCGCATCGTTGCTCAGAAGCGCATCCAGCTGACCGAGAAGCAGGCTGGCGCTTTCTACGCAGTTCACAAGGAGCGTCCGTTCTACGGCAGCCTCGTGTCCTCCATGCTCGCTGAGCCGGTTGTCGTGCAGGTTCTGCAGGCTGAGAACGCTGTTGCAAAGCACCGTGAAGTCATGGGCGCAACGAACCCGGCTGATGCAGCTGAGGGCACCGTGCGTAAGCTTTATGCTGAAAGCATCGAAGCAAACTCCGTGCACGGTTCTGACAGCCTTGAGAACGCGAAGAACGAGATCGCTTTCTTCTTCGCTGAGACAGAAATCCTGCCGTAAGGTCTGGGTTTCTGCCAATGGAGAGCCGCAGGTTCTGTGGCTCTCCATTTCCAATGATTTGGGACGGTATCTGAACGCCCCGACTGGTCAGCCTTCACACGTTCCCGGTTCCGCTGTCATCCAGGCCCACTCTGCGGCATGATGATGGAAGAGAGGCATGGTTCGATCTGTGGGCAACGACGCTACAACTTCTTTCCTTTACAAATATCCGCTGGCTATCGTCTGGGGACTTCTAGTCTCTGCCTGCCTGATGTTTCTGGTGATCGCGACGCCGCCATTACAGGTCGCCGATGAGCCAAATCATTTTCAAAGAGCCATACAGATCTCTCAGGGACAGTTGATCGGCCATCGTTTCAGTGCCTCTGATAGCGGTGGTGTCATTCCTGAAGACAGCGTTGTATTCGCTTACAGATATGATGATCTCAAAGGTCGATACGAACGGAAAGTAGACTGGAACCGTATCTTCGGCAGCGCACCGTTGAGCTGGAAAAGTCCGAAGCGGGAAGCAGGCTTTCCAAACACGGTGATCTATTCTCCGATCTTTTATTTCCCATCAGTGGTGGGGATTGAAGTCGGCAAAAGACTTCATGAAGATATTCTAAAGTCCTTTTATCTGGCGCGCCTGTCCAGCGCCGTCTTTTGCGTACTTGCCGGAATGTTCGCCCTTGCGATTGTCCGTCAGGGACGACTGATTATTGCAGCATTTCTCTCAATGCCGATGTCGCTGTCGTTGTTCGCGTCCTGCTCTCAGGATGGGCCTTTGATCGCAGCCTGTGCAGTCTGTACGGCTCTTATGACGCGATTAAATGATGATTTCTGCAAGAACAGATGGTTCTGGCCGACACTCGCGCTTCTGATGGGGGCCATTATTGCATCCAAGCCGCCTTATATTCTTATCGCGTTTCTACCGCTGATCATTGCTCCATGGGCGGCCTGGCGCTCGGCTGCGGGTGCGTGTGTGTTTGCCGCACTGGCTGCTCTGACATGGTCGGTCATGGGCGTTCACTCAACGAAGATCCCTTTTCGCTCAGCAGATGGGGTTGATGCGGCGCGTCAGCTACATTTCGTTCTTTCTCACCCGTTCAAAACAATCACAGTACTTCTGCACACATTCAGGGTTTCTGCTAATTCCTTGATGGGCCAGTTTGTCGGTGTTCTGGGATGGCTTGATGCACGACTTCCAGACTGGTTCTACCAGTTCGAAGTCATGTTTTTTATTCTCACAAGTATTTTCTCCTGCCTTTACCTGACAAGAAAAATTGGAAGGGAAAAGATACTGAGAAAGGCGCTCATACTTTGTGTGTCTATTGGGACTGTCAGCGCTGTCAGCCTTTCTCTCTATCTTATTTGGACCCCAGTCGGTGATAGTTATATTGGAGGGCTTCAGGGTCGATATTATATCCCTCCTGCAATTTTCTCAGTGCTGATCCTTCCTTTCGCATCAACGCCCCATTTTCTATCCGTTGCTAAAGCAAAGGCCGTTGAAATCGCGCTTCTTACGGTGAGTTTATGGGTAGGATTTGGTGCTATCGTTCAGACGATACTGGCGCGGTATTGGTAATTGCCGTGACCATTTAATAGTGAGGGGAGCGGTTGCTGCGAAAGAAGTAGCCGACCCCCTTGGGTTTTATGCGTTAATTCCAAAGACGCGCATAAATGCCAGTAGCTTCAATGCAGACATGCGCAACGCAAACGAAATAGGCGCCTAAAAGGCCCGCACAGACCGTTTGATACGTCTTGTTCTGGCGTGGCAGGAACAACAGAACGCCACTTAGAATAGCAGCACAGCTCATATAAAAATAACGTCCCTGAAGGCCGCTTACAGTGTCTTCTCCAAGGTGAGAGAAGCCAACGTAGAATGCCAGAAGGGTTAAGAGCGAATAAAGCGCACCAAGCGTAATCAGGATTGCTCCGGATCGTGGACTAGCAATGGGCCGTTTGTCAGCGAGAGCCAGCAGAACAATCAGAGCTATAGCTAAATACCCAGTGCCTTCACCAATCTTGAAGAAAAGTGGCACTGGGCCGCCGCCAAAACGTCCCCATGCGTCCTCCCACCACCAGTGCGAGCCAACACGGTAAGTTTCAGCGATTTCCCGAACAAAAGACCATGGGTGCTCCAGCATGGTCAGGATCTGGACTTTAGGATCTCCTCCCGTATTCCAGTAATGCGCAGGAGTGAATGGGTAAATTCCGTTCCAGACAACGGCGGAGACAAGGCTCAATCCGACGACCGTCATACAGAACTGGACATATTTTCTCTGGGTCGGGAAAGAATTCGTCGGCACAAGAAAGCAGCCAAGACTCAGAAAGCTGCAGGTTAATTTGAAAAACCCCAATGGAGCGGCCAAAGCGATAATCAGCCGGATCCAGATTTTCCGGTCTTCGGGAGGGGCCATCCGGGCCCGTAGGCAGCAGGCGAGGAACAGCATTGATCCCAGATTGGTGACGGGATCGGCGCTATATGTTGTCGCCAGATGGAGGCTTGTTGGCGTGGTCATCAGGGCAAGGACGGCCAGTCGCCCTACGGGCAGCACCGCAAGGACGAGTGCGAGCATCCCGATGTATCCAAACAGGTTCCCTAAACGACCAGCGTAATATCTTGTATCCACGCCGCCATGTCCGGCATTGGCGATTATCATGGCGGCAGCGGAGGGAATATACATCAGTGGGGAATATGAAGCGGTCGAGGGGAAATGAACGACTTCCCGGGCTCTTTTGGCATTCTCCAGATCCTTTGCAATCTGCGCAGCGACATGGCTGTCAGAAGGCTTATGCTGGTCCCGGTTTGCATTGAAATAGCGCACCCAGGTCAGCATACTGGTGTCGAGCCCACCTCCGAACATATGCCCCGAATAACGCTGTGCCAGAAGATTTCCCTGAGCGATCTGTTGCGCGCGGTAAAAATGGAATTCTTCATCTACGCCGCTAACAGGCGTGACGCGGTACACAAGAAAAACGCCGATAACAGCAATTGCGAGAAGATAAGCGAGTTCAAGAAGCCGCAGGTTTGTTTTGCAGAACGCAAAAAATGACGAAACGGACTTCATATCAGTGCTTATTTCCTTGTTGGGGCACATGACCGACTGCCATCCGGGCTCATATGCACCCACTCAGAGTAAGGCAATCCGCAAATTATAAAACTGAGTTTTGGAAGCGCTGAGCGTTTTTGCGGTCATTATCGGCAGGGCATTTAACTGAGAGGTGTCTTTACTACACAGTGCCCAGATAAAATGAGGAGCAGGATGAAAGAAGAAATTTCCGTTCATCCCGCCGCCTGTTTACTGTCTGTTGATGTAGTTCTGTAGAACCGAAGGATACAGGGCGTGTTCCTGTTCCAGTACGCGTGCAGCAAGTGCGTCGGGTGTGTCACTTTCCAGAACCGGAACACGCGCTTGCCCAAGAATAGGCCCTTCATCCACGCCCGCAGTCACAAGGTGGACAGTACAACCGTGTTCGGTTGCGCCGGCAGCAATGGCAGCCTCATGCGTGTGCAATCCCGGAAATGCGGGCAAGAGGCTCGGGTGGATGTTGAGCATCCGGCCATCCCAGGCATTGACGAGATAAGGCGTCAGGACACGCATATATCCGGCAAGGCAGACGAGTTGGGCTCCGGAAGCGCGGATGGCAGCGTCCACCTTGCGTTCGTGAGCTTCACGGTCTTTCCCGAACGCCTTGTGGTCAATGGCCGCCGTCTGAAGACCGGCCGCGCGGGCGACCTCCAGACCAGCCGCATCCGGCTTGTTACTGAGCACGAGTACGATCCGAGCCGGAAAATCCGGCCTTTCACAGGCCTCGATCAGTGCACGCATGTTGCTGCCACGCCCGCTGATAAGCACAGCGATGGGCATCTTCTGCATCATGCGAAGGAGACCGGTGCGGTCAGGGCATAAGCCTCGTCGGAGCGGACAACTTCACCGATCTGGAAAGCGCTTTCTCCGCGGGCTTCCAGTTCAGCCAGAACGCGCTCTGGCTCAGGAGTGACGAGAACCATGCCAATGCCACAGTTGAACACACGAAGCATTTCATCAGCTGAAACATTTCCGGTTTCTGCCATCCAGCGGAATACGGAAGGGACGACCCACGACGAACCGTCAATGCGAACACCCAGACCTTCCGGAAGGACGCGCGGCAGATTACCTGGCAGGCCGCCGCCGGTTATATGTGCGCAGCCATGGAGCAGGCCCTTGGCGTGCAGATCCAGCACGCTGCGAAC
This sequence comes from Gluconobacter sp. P1D12_c, assembly GCF_018812105.1. Classification (NCBI taxonomy): domain Bacteria; kingdom Pseudomonadati; phylum Pseudomonadota; class Alphaproteobacteria; order Acetobacterales; family Acetobacteraceae; genus Gluconobacter; species Gluconobacter sp. P1D12_c. Next base: position 221,206 of record NZ_JACSIQ010000001.1, on the reverse strand, counting down.
ATAAAGCTTCGTAGGTGTCAGCAGGGCTTCGGCGAGTGTGTGTCCTTCAGAGAAGGGAGCCGGATCATTCCAGCCTAGGCCTGAACGGCGAACAACTTCCCGAACCAGAGAAAAGCCATTCGAGTGAACGCCTGAGGAAGGCATCCCGATCAGTGCGTCGCCTTCGCGGATGCCCGCGGGAAGGAGAGCGCCGCGTTCTGCCGCGCCGACACTGAAGCCGGCGAGATCATAATGTCCCGGTGCATACATACCCGGCATTTCTGCAGTTTCGCCACCGACCAACGCACAGCCGGACTCTGCGCAGGCATGGGCGATGCCCTTCACGACTGTAGAGGCATCTTCAATGGAGAGTTTGCCGGTTGCCAGATAGTCCAGGAAGAACAGCGGGGTTGCGCCTTGAACGACGAGATCGTTTACGCACATGGCCACGAGATCAATTCCGACCTCATCATGCTTGCCGGCTTCGATCGCGACCATGAGTTTCGTGCCCACGCCGTCTGTGCAACTGACAAGGACCGGATCGGTGAAACCGGCAGCCTTCAGATCAAACAGGGCACCGAAGCCGCCCAGTCCGCCCATTGTGCCAGGACGGTCCGTGGCTTTGGCTGCGGGCTTGATGGCATCGACCAGGGCATCGCCTGCTGCAATGTCTACACCAGCCTGTGCATAGCTGGCGCCCTGTGAGGTGTCGGGCTGATCGGTCATGATGAAGCTTCCCGCTGGTTGACGTGACGCCGTTCTAGAGCATCCTGCACGCGGGCGGAACGCTTGAATTGAAGGCGTAACGGCATGAAAAGGGATGAGGGATGACAAAACAGGACGGACAGGAAGGGCACGCCATAAGCGATGCCGGACCTCAGATGGCCTTTCCTCTGCGCCGTCCGACCGCGATGACAGCTGAACGCTTCATCACGAGCCCTTCAAATGCGCCTGCGCGCGCGTGGCTTTCACGCAAAGTGTGGCCTGATGGCCGATTGTGGCTCTGGGGGCCAGCGGGCACGGGAAAAACCCATCTGTTGTCTGTCTGGGCGCAGGAGCACGATGCGACCATTCTGGATGCGCGCCTGTTTTCTCACGCCTCTTCGGGAGGGCGTATTCGCGTAAGGGGAAACCTTGCAATTGATAATGCCGATTCGCCGGGTGATGAGGCAACTATGCTTCACCTGCTCAATGACGCGCTGACGCAGGGAGACCGGGTGTTGATGGTCGGGCGCCTTCCACCGTCACGCAGCCATGTCTCCCTGCCAGATCTGGGAAGCCGTCTCCGTGCGACCGCAACGACGGCCACGGGAGAGCCGGAAGACGATCTGCGGGCAACGTTGCTGCTTTCTCTTCTGGCAGATCGTCAGCTCGTTGTTTCGCAGTCCGTTACAGAATGGCTCTGGCGTCATCTGCCGCGCACGGGAAATGCTCTGGTTTCGGCGGTGGAGCGGCTGGATGATGCGGCTCTCGCCCGTGGAACTGCAATCACACGGGCATTGGCGCGAGAAATGCTTCCCGATCTTCTGATGCCTGATATGTCAGAGGAATGACATAAAACCTACGTTTGACACACTTCTCCCAAGCCTTGATCTTAAACGGGTTTTGGTTCGAGCTTCCCGGAAGAGACCATCGTGACGACTGAAAATAATAAGCCAACTCCCCGTCGACGTTCGCGCAACCAGCCGCGAGAGGGGAATCTGACGCCAGCCGCAACCCGGGCCCGGCGGCGCAGAATGGTTGTTCCGACAGCTGAAGACTATGCTGACATGCCAACATCCCCAGCGCGGTTCATCAACCGGGAGCTTTCCTGGCTCGACTTTAATCAACGCGTCATTGAAGAAGCCGAAAGTTCGCGCAATCCGCTTCTGGAGCGTGTCCGTTTTCTTTCCATCAGTGCCAGTAACCTTGATGAGTTCTACTCGGTCCGTGTTGCGGGGCTGGTAGGGCAGGTCCGTGAAGGCATGGTTGTGCGGAGCCCGGATGGAGCGACACCTGTTCAGCAGCTTTCGGCGGTACGTCAGAAAGCCCGGTTCCTTCTCGCGGAGCAGCAGCGGGTCTGGCATCAGCTTGAAGGTGAGCTGAAAGAAGCAGGTATTTCTATCCTGTCGACCGAAAGTCTGGACGCTACGGATCTCGCACAGCTCTCAGCCCTGTTTGATGAGCGTGTTTTCCCGGTTCTGACGCCGCTGGCCGTTGATCCGTCTCATCCGCTGCCGTTTATTCCGAACATGGGGCTGGCGCTGGTGATGCGTCTTAAAGACCCCGCCTCGGGCAAGCATGTTATGGACGGGCTTATCCTCCTTCCCGCACAGGTGCCGCGGTTCCTGCGCCTTCCGTCCCGGGTTGGTGAAGGTAAGGATGCCACGGGTGACATCCGCTTCATCCTGCTTGAAGACCTGATCAGCCTGTTTGCAGATCGCCTGTTCCCCGGTCTCATGATTGGTGCGGCCGGTGTCCTGCGGATTATCCGTGATACGGACGTTGAGTTTGAGGACGAGGCGGAAGATCTCGTTCGTTCTTATGAAACAGCGCTCAAACAGCGCCGTCGTGGCGTCGGTATTCATCTGGCTCTTGATCATAAGCTCCCTGAAACGCTCGGGCGCGAAATGGGTGAAGAGTTGGGTGTGGGTGACGAAGATGTCGTGGTCATGCCCAATTTTGTGGGCGTTGTAGATCTGAAGCAGTTGATTGTGGATGACCGCCCGGATCTAGTTTTCCCACCGTACAGCCCACGCTTCCCGGAACGCATTCTGGATTATGATGGAGACTGCTTCGCAGCGATCCGGGCAAAGGATATTGTCGTCCACCACCCGTTCGAGAGCTTCGATGTGGTTGTACAGTTCCTGCGGCAGGCTGCGCGTGATCCGAATGTGCTGGCCATTAAGCAGACGCTGTATCGGACCTCACGCGATAGTCCGATCGTTCATGCTCTGATCGAGGCGGCGGAAGCTGGAAAATCCGTCACGGCCATGGTTGAGCTGCGTGCCCGGTTCGACGAGGAAGCCAATATTCGTCTTTCGCGTGCGCTGGAAGCGGCTGGCGTACAAGTTGTTTTCGGGTTCGCGCATCTGAAAACGCATGCGAAACTGAGCCTTGTGGTGCGTCGTGAAAACGGGACACTACGGTCTTACGCCCACTTTGGGACCGGGAACTATCATCCCATTACCGCCCGGATTTACACGGATCTGTCGTTCTTCACCTGTGATCCGAAACTGGCGTCCGACTCTGCGCGGCTGTTCAATTACATGACCGGCTATGCCACGCCGGAAAAAATGGACGCGTTAGCCTTCTCTCCCATGACGATCCGTTCCACGCTTGAACAGCTCATCCGTGACGAGATTGCTCATGCAAAGGCAGGCCGTCCCGCCCGGATCTGGCTGAAAATGAACAGTCTGGTCGATGCTGAGCTGATCGACCTGCTCTACGAAGCATCGCAGGCCGGTGTGAAGATCGTCGGCATCATTCGTGGCATCTGCTGCCTTCGCCCAGGTGTGCCAGGGCTGTCTGACAACATCGACATCAAGTCCATTGTCGGTCGTTTTCTGGAGCATGCGCGTGTCTTTGCGTTTGGAAATGGGCACCGGATGCCGTCGCATAAGGCAAAAGTTTTCATTTCTTCCGCGGACTGGATGGTGCGAAACATGGATTGGCGGGTAGAAGCAATGGTGCCTATCACCAACCCAACCGTCCACGCGCAGATTCTCGGCCAGATCATGACCATGAATATCAAGGACAACCTTCAGAGCTGGACGCTCTCCAAGGACGGGCGTTGGCATCGGGTGTCTCCTGGTGCACACCCGTTCTCCGCACACGAGTACTTCATGAACAATCCCTCCCTGTCTGGCCGTGGTTCGGCCGCACGGGAAAAAGCTCTTCCGGAGGCCCATCGCCCGCGCGAACGGCCTGACCGGATTCTGGAAGACTGAAACCTCATGTCATCATCTGCACAGCGCTCCGCCATCGTCGATCTCGGGTCCAACTCCGTTCGGCTCGTGGTCTTCGAAGGCGTAGCGCGCAATCCGCTCCCCATCTTCAATGAGAAAGTGACACTCAAGTTGGGGCGCGGTCTGGATGCAACGGGTCGCCTGAACGACGAGGGCGTTACCCTGGCGATGGACGTGTTGGGCCGGTTCCACACCGTCGCGCGGGCCATGGGAGCGGAACCTTTCGAGGTTCTGGCTACGGCGGCTGTGCGTGATGCCTCCAACGGGCCTGACTTCGTTTCTGCCATCCGTGCAAGAATGCCGGGTGTGGCTATCCGTGTGCTCGAAGGCACTGAGGAAGCAGATTATGCGGCCCGTGGTGTTCTCTGCGGGCTGCCGGAAGCCAATGGTCTGGTCGCTGATATTGGCGGCGGCTCCCTGGAGCTCATCCACGTTGCTGACGGACAGTATTACGAAGCCCTGACAACCAAGCTTGGTGTCATTCGTCTTCAGGATCGGGCTAAGGGTGTTCTGCTGGAAGCTGAGCGGATTGCCTCTGAAATGCTTCAGGAGGTCAACTGGCTTCCGGGTATGAGTGGCCGCCCATTGTATCTGGTCGGCGGAGCGTTCCGGGCTCTGGCACGTCTTCAGATCGCACGGACGCAGTATCCTCTGAATCTTGTCCATCTCTTCACGCTTTCTGAGGGTGAAGCACGCGAGATGTCGGATTGGGTCATCGGTGCCTCAAAACGTACTCTTGAAAAACTGCCGAATGCCCCACGCAAGCGATTGGGCGATGCGCCCTTCGCTGCGGTCGTCCTCAAGTGCCTGATGGAACGTGTTCGTCCGTCCAAAGTGGTCTTCAGCGTGGATGGCCTGCGGGAAGGCTGGTACATGCGGCACGTCGCCTCCTCTGTCGCCGGGGAGGACCCCATGACGACGCTGGCGGAGGAAATGGCGGACCGTTTGGCGCGAAGCGTAACGCTCTCAAAGGCGCTCGTAGATTGGACGACACCGATTTTTCGGGGTGAAACACCGTCCCAGAAGCGTCTGCGTCAACTGACCTGTACCCTTTCGGATATCGGATCCTACGATCATCCGGAATATCGTGCTGAACAGACCTATCAGCGTGTGATGCATTGTCACGGCGTGGGGTTCGAACACACGGCCCGTGCATTTATCGGTCTGACCCTGGCCGTCCGTTATGAAGTGGCGATGGACTCTCCACTGATTGAGCCATCGCGCCGCCTTCTGTCCCGCTCTGAAATTGATCGTGCTGTGAAGCTGGGTCTGGCGCTACGTCTGGCCTATACGCTGTGCGCGGGAACGGAAGTGTTGCTGGAAGAATGCCGCCTGCTGGTGGAAGAACCTCAGCTTGTGCTGATCCTCGGTGCACGGAGTGTCCGTGCAGCAGGAAGTGCAGTCCGTCGGCGCTTTGAACGATTGGCGGCAGCCATGCAGCTTGAGGCTCAGGTAAGGGAAGAATGAGTTTGAGAATGAAGATCGGGACGAAGGCTGCATTAGGACTGTGTGCGGCCCTCACGATTGGTGCCGGCCTTGTCGGTTGTGGCAAGGTTCCTGGGCATGACCGTAACAAGTTGTGGGAACTCGTCGGGAGCCGTTGCGCGAAGGACGCCCAGCATCATCCATGTGCGGTGTATGATCCGCAGGATGGTTATGCTCTTCTGAAAGATCTGGCCGGGCATGGTCAGTATCTGCTCATCCCGACACGGAAAGTGCCTGGCATCGAAGATCCTTCGTTGCTTCAGACTGACACGCCAAACTATTTCTCCGAAGCCTGGGCCGAACGTCACCGGGTGTCTGAGGGATATGGTTTCCCCGTTTCAGACGATCACCTTTCGCTGGCTATCAATTCCCGTGATGGCCGGACGCAGGATCAGCTCCACATTCATATTGACTGTCTGACGCCCTATGTCCGTGGGGAAATTGACAAGAACATGATTGGTGAGGACTGGACCCCGGTCTCTCTTTACGGTCATCCGTATCGTGCCAGGCTGGTGCAGACCCTTGATCAGTCGCCTTTCCGGCTGATTGGTGCGGAGAACATGGGCGATCATACGATCGTGGTGACACCGGGCCATCATGGCGGCTTCGTCATTCTCGACGATGTCGCTCATGCTCTGGACCGTGCATCCGGTGAGGAAGTTCAGGATCACAAGTGTAAGATTGATGATCCAAAACATAAGAGCATGCATATGGACGGCATGGAGCCGGGCATGCACATGAACGGGATGATGTAACCCTCCATCTTGTTCTCTGCCTCCGGGACTGGCATGGTTCGATCATCCTCGAACACTTGTTAATCCCGGAGATTGCCCGTGAACTGGCCTTTATTGGCGCTGGCCGTGGGCGCGTTCGCCATCGGAACCACCGAATTCACTCCGATGGGTCTTCTGCCTGTCATTGCACAGGGCCTTCAGGTTACTGTCCCGAAAGCGGGCGGACTTGTAACGGCCTATGCTGTGGGCGTGATGGTCGGCGCGCCTTTCATTACTCTTCTTCTCGCAAGACTTCGTCGGAAATTCGCCCTGACGCTCCTGATGGGGCTTTACGTTGCAGGGAACCTCCTGTCTGCCGTGGCAGGAAGCTACGAGCTTCTGTTCGCTTCACGCGTTCTGACCAGTCTGGCGCATGGTGCGTTCTTCGGGCTGGGTGCTGTTGAAGCGTCTGCCGTTGTCGCACCAGAACGCCGGGCGAGTGCCGTTGCAACAATGTTCATGGGGCTGACAGTCGCCAACATTATCGGCGTCCCGGCTGCCACCTGGCTTGGTATGAATTTCGGCTGGCACATGGCCTTCGGTGTGACGGCCATTCTGGGCGTTCTGACCATGATTGCCGTGCAACTGGCTCTTCCAGCCCGTGAAGCCGGTCCTGTTCCAGACGTTGCCAGTGAACTCAAAGCGCTGTTGAGGGCGAATGTTCTGCTCGCTTTGACCACGACGGCCATCGGGGCAGGGGCCATGTTCGTGCTCTACACGTACATCACGCCTATTCTTCAGCACATCACGCATGCCAGCCCACTGGTCATTACGGTTGCCCTGATGCTGACGGGCGTTGGATTCTCCATCGGAAATGCGATTGGTGGTCGCAGCGCGGATCGCTCTCTGGATGGCAGTCTGCTGATGTTTTTCCCCATTCTGGGTGCTGTCATGCTGCTCTTCCCCTGGGTGGCTCAAACCGTCCCAGGTGCGCTGATCGCAACACTTGTCTGGGGCGCAGCGACATTTGCTTTGATGCCAGCTCTTCAGATGCGGGTCATGCAGGCTGCTCACGATGCACCCGCCCTGGCGTCCTCGGTCAATATCGGTGCCTTCAATCTTGGCAATGCGATCGGGGCCGCTCTGGGTGGTGTCGCCCTGTCCATGGGGTTGGGTTATCCCGGTGTTTCCGTTATCGGAACGGCTCTGGCCCTCGTTGGGGTCGGTCTTGTTCTCTTTTCGCGAAAGGTGGCCCCGCCATGACCCGTTCCTTTCTGCTCGCCACCGGGCTTTTCTTCAGTGCGGCTTTCACGCCATTTGCAGCTTACGCCGAGCAGCCTGCCAACGTTGGTGACGCTGTCATGGCTGCCAGCGCGTATCACGACAGTGGTGATTACCAGCACGATTTTGACACGGTGATCGCACAGGCTCGTCACTGGGTGGCCGAGCGGGCGCCTCAGGTTCGCAAGCCGGCTATTGTTCTCGATATTGATGAGACGACGCTCTCCAATTGGGACGAGATCCGTGCGGACAACTTTGGTTATATTGCCAATGGTCCCTGTGATGCGCTGCCGAAAGGTCCTTGCGGGGCGATTGCCTGGGAAAAGAGCGGCCGTGCTCCGGCGTTCGCTTCCACGCTGGCTCTGATTGATGAAGCTGAGCGAAATCATGTCGCTGTGTTCTTCATCACAGGCCGTCATGAAGATGAGCGCGAAGCGACGGCACGCAATCTTCATCTGGCTGGAATCAAGCATTGGGACGGGCTGGATCTGCGTCCAATGACATCTCATGGGTATGCGGCGCACTATAAGGCACCGGCACGCGCTGCTATCGAGGCTAAGGGGTATACGATCATTGCAAGCCTGGGAGATCAGCCTTCTGATCTTGCTGACGGACATGCAGAGAAGGGCTTCCTTCTCCCCAACCCGTTTTATCGCGTTCCCTGAGACATATCTGTTTTCGGTATAAAAAAGGTGCTCAGGAGAAAATCCTGAGCACTTTTTTTGTGGCTTCAAAACGACTTTAGAAGACGTTCCAGATAGTCCAGTTCACCTTGAGGTCGGGTTCTGTCGGAAGCGCGACGACGTAGCTCACGTTCGATGTCCCGCGCCCGATCACGGGCGTTACGATCAGGGATGTGGGCGTCCGAATCCTTGCCGCTTTGGCCTTCGCCAAGCTTGCGGCCCAGTGGATCCTGATCCTTGCGGTCTTCGTCCCCGTCGTCGTCATCCCCGGCGTCAGGCTGATCGCCTCCGTCACCCTGCTGTCCAGCCTTGCCATGCTGCTGTTGCCCGGAGCCACCACCGCCCATGGATGGGATGAAACTCAGGCTTCCGCCTTTACCCTGGCCCGACCCGCCGGACTTCTGGCTCTGGCGCATCTGCTTTCCGGCCTCAGACAGATCTGCGAGAGCCTTCTGTTCTGCCGTAAGCGCCTGATCATCCTTCCGGTCTGCCAAGGCCTTGCGAGCATCTTGCATATCCGCTTTTGCCTTGTCGAACGCAGTGGCGGGCTTGCCTGTCAGGTCTTTGACCCGCCGGCCAAGAATTTCATCCACCCGAGACAGTGCACGTTGAAAGGCATGATCTGCGCGGCGTTCAGGCGACTGCGCCGCGACTGTCGCAGGATCAACAGGCGCTGCCGGTTTAGGAGATGCTGACTGTTCCATATTTGGCGGCGGCTGCATTCCAAGCTGGCGCAGCAAATCGGCTGTAGACATCTGGCTGATGTCTTCATGGCCGTCCTGCTGGTCAGGCGGCAGAGCGGCCTTGCGGGCGGCAGATAAACGGGCCTGTGCATGATCCAGCAGGGTCGTTTCCCGATGAACCAGATCATGAAGGGCGGCACGTTGCGCGCGTGCCTCTTCCTGAGCCTTCATCTGAGCCGCGAGGGCTTTCAGATCTTCCGGCGTGGCCTGACGCATATGCTCGGCCATGTCTTCCATCTGCTGGAGTTTACGTAATGCTTCATCCCCATGCCCCTGCGATGCATCGTTCTGAAGGCGCTGCATCTGATCCGACCATGGATCAGCAGAGCTTGTGCCGGATTGCGGCATCATGATGCCGCTCTGGGCTGCCTTCTGAAAAAGAAGCTGCATGCGGTGGTTAAGGGCGTCCTTGAGAGCTTTCGTGCGCTTCTGAAGTTCTTCTTGTTCAGCCAGAGTATGGCCTTTATCTCCCAGAGACTGCATGTGATCGAGCTGTTGCTGAACACTCTGCTGTGCTGCACGGACGGCCGCGGCTGCATCCGCAATTTCCGGGCCGTCCCGGCGGAGATCATCGAGATACAGAGCCAGTGCCCAAAGCTGCCCCGGCACCTGTTCCGCCGCTCCTTCGGGAGCATTGGACTGCAGGGAAGCAATATCGAGGCCAAGTGGGGCGAGGAGGGCGAGGACATCCGTTGTCTGCGTCAGGAGCTTCAGTTCGTCTGCTGCCTGCTGGGGGCGTTCCTGTCCCAGCATCAATCGGCGACGCAATGCGACAATGGCTCGTGCCAGTGGGTCCGAAAACTTCCGGGAACCTAGGTGGAAGCGTACAAAAGCACTGTGGTTTTCTCGACCAGAGACACTAACGGCATGAAGGCGGCCTTCGACTTCCATTCCGGCAAACGGGTCCGAAGAAAGATCCGGGCGTGCCTCTCCCTTCGCATCTTTGGGGTGCCCATTCAGTGGCACTGGAACACGCACGACGCGGCCTTTGGGCATGTCAGGCAGTCGGATTTCCGCCTCCAGAGAGGCTACGCCATAAGTCTGTTGAACGTGCCACGGAAGGCTGGTGCGCCAGTCATCTTTCTGCGGAGCAGGTTTTCCGTCCCAGGCTACGACGGGGGGCAGATCCGGCTCGACGTCCACGCGCCATGAACCCAGCGTGCGGCCGCGGGCTTTTAGCGTGACCGTGCCAGTCTGCTGCAACGTGGCTTTTTCGCTCCAGCTCTGTTCGTCCAGACGGTCATGACTGATGGAAGTCGCCCCCCGAAGAACCGGACGCCCGGATGTGCCTGTGATGGTCGCGTTCAGAATGGCGCCCTGAGGCACGTGGATGGAATTGCCCTGCTGCGTTTGCGACAGAAACACTGGCGCGCCAGGAGCGTAGGATGGTCGGTCGATCCAGGCCTGAACGGACGGGAGTGGAATACTGTCGTCATCGACACCGGGTACAAGACCAGCGTGCAAGCGAGACTGGGAATGTGATCCGCTCAGAACGGCCGCAATGGCAAGGGCTGCGGCTATAGAGGCAAGCCCGAGTTTTTCCTGCGTCGTGACGTCTGGCTTTGGCAGGCTGACCTTAAGCGGCCCCAGAGAAGCAACCACACGCTGAACGTGCTGCGTCCAGATGGCGCCTTGTTCGCCATCTGCTGCGTAGGCGGGGCGGTCTGCTAAGGTCAGAAGGGGCTGATAGGCCAGGCGAGAGTCGCGCTCGATCCGACGATCAACCTGAGAATCCGTAGGCTGCGGGATAGCACGCAGCCCTTTGACGCCCAGCCAGAGGGCAGTTCCTAAGACTGTGAGCTCGAAAAGAGTGTGTAACCAGTCAGGCAGTGACTGGGGAATGCGGGCCAGACAGGCCAGCAGATAGAATGCCACAAGAAGCAAAGACCAGCGCAGAGCTGGCCAGGCGTGTTCCCACCACAGAACGCGTCGAGCGCGACGGCGGACGGAAGCCAGGCGAGCTGCTGCGGCAAACGAATCAGCCATGGGCGGGCAGGAGCCAGTCCGGAATAGTTTCTGCAGCGATCAGGTCTTCGACGCTCTGGCGCTGGCGGATGATCTCCCAGCGACCATTATCGACCAGAACCTGCGCAGCAAACGGCCGGGAATTATAGGTCGAACTCATGACGGATCCGTACGCTCCCGTATCCAGAAGGGCCACAAGATCTCCGCGCTTCAGGGAAGCGGGCAGAACCCGGTCCTTGGCAAAGATATCGCTGCTTTCACAGACTGGCCCCACCACGTCCCACGGCTTGAGTGCATCGTTAAATGCCGCCGGAGCGACGGGCAGGATACCGTGCCAAGAATCATAAAGCGCAGGACGGGCGAGATCGTTCATTGCCGCGTCGATCACGACGAAATCCGGATTGCCTGCTTTTGTTTCGATCACACGGGACAGCAAAATTCCTGTCGGAGCAGAGAGCCAGCGGCCGGGCTCAATGCTGAGCTCTACCCCAAGGTCTCCAAGTGTTTCGGCAATGACACCGGCCAGCATTTCCGGTGGCGGAGCGATTTCGTCCTGATAGCGAATGCCTAGGCCGCCGCCACAGTCCACTGTTTTGACGGTATGCCCCAGAGCACGAATTTCCCGAACCATATCGGCCAGACGGGAATAGCCCTGGCGGAAGGGCTCGGCCGTTAGCATCTGACTGCCAAGATGAACCGCCAGGCCGACAAGCTCCACATGCTCCAAAGCAGCAGCTTCGGCGTACAGTTCAACCGCACGGCGATGCTCAATCCCGAACTTGTCTCCTGCGCGGCCCGTGCTAATCTTGTCATGCGTCTGTGCGTCGACATCCGGGTTCACGCGGAGTGCCGCCGGAGCAACCTTGCCACAGGCCCGTGCAATATCGTTCAGGCGATAAAGCTCTTCCACGCTCTCGACATTGATCTGCCGGATGCCGTGTTCCACTGCGGCACGAAGTTCAAGATCCGATTTCCCGACGCCTGAAAAGACGATTCCATTCGGCTTGATCCCGGCATGTAGCGCGCGGGTCATCTCTCCACCGCTCACGATGTCCACGCCATAGCCACATTCGCGAAGGATCGTCAGTGTGGCTTGATGATCCTGTGATTTCATCGCGAAATGGAAATGCACCGGCAACCTGCGGGCTTCAAACGCAGCTTTGAGCGCGTTTGCACGGCGACGCAGAGTGCCTGCTCCCGTGATCCAGCAGGGGGTTCCTGCTACGGCGGCGATGACATGCAGAGGCACGCCTTCAAAAAGAAGACCATCGCGCGCATTGACCTCCAGAGGAGGGCGGCTTGTCAGAAGGTCGTTGAGCGTGGGTTCGGAAGAGAGAGCATTCATGATCTTCCTACCGTATCGTGGACGCTTGGATGTTCCAAGCTGTTCACACAGGCGCTAGTGTCTGAATTATGATGGAAGAACTGATCTCCCGGGCTCTTGAAGCCCGATCCCGGGCCTATGCGCCATACTCCCGCTTTCAGGTTGGCGCGGCCCTGCGCTGTGAAGGTGTGGTTCATTCAGGCTGCAATGTCGAAAATGCAGCCTATCCGCTTGGAACCTGTGCTGAAGGCGGAGCCATTTCGGCCATGATTCTTGCCGGGGGCCGACGTATTGAGGAAATCGTGATTGTGGGTGGTGGAGATCAACCTTGCACACCGTGCGGTGGCTGTCGGCAGAAACTCCGTGAATTCGGCTTGCCTGATCTGAAAGTGCACATGATTTCGCCCACAGGAACGTTGCTCCTGACACGCACCCTCGCAGAGTTGCTGCCTGACGCATTCGGTCCGGACAATCTGGAATGAAATACTGGCCCTGTTTTCTGGGACTGCTGGTGGTGGGAACGGTCTGTGCGCAGCCTCTTTCGTCTCTGCCCGGTCTCGGGGACGGGGCCAGACGTGAACTGATTGACGTCCGTGCGGCGCCCTGGCGAATTCTGGGGCGTGTACAGACTGAACTCGGCGTTAAATGTACGGGTTTTGCCGTAGCTCCCAATGTGGTCATGACGGCAGCTCACTGTCTCTGGCTGCCGAAGACGCACACTTATATACGACCAAGCGACGTTCATGTGCTGATGGGATACTGGCGGGGCTCATACCGCCAACACGCCCATGTTGTCCGATTCATTATCCCACCCGGATACGACCCGAAAAACGAATCCGCTACCGGGGCCAGTGATCGGGCAACACTGTTGCTGTCGGAACCAGTTATCGCGACGCGGGATCTTCTCCCGGCGATTCCTGTGCAGGATGGCGCAAGGGCTATGCTGGTTGGGTATTCGCAAGATCGAAACGAAGTGCCATTCGGCGATCTGGACTGTCATATCAACGGAGTGACAGTCAGTGGTCTTGTCCATCACGATTGCGAGGCGACAAAAGGAGTGAGCGGCGCTCCGCTTCTGCTTCAAAAGCCTGATGGAACGTGGGGTATCGGCGGGCTTGCTGTCGCGGCAGATGTGGGCCCGGGTGGGTTGGCTGCTCCGCTTGTTCCTTAGTTGATGGCAGAAGAATTTTCATAATTCTGCAAACATCGCCTGCATGACGCGTTTGAAGGATCGGGAAACATCATCTTTGGTGTCCCCACTCTTTATTCGTTCCGGAAAGGGGCACTTTATGTATGTCATGGCAGGGAAAGGAACGGCGTCTGTCGGGCAGTCTCGTGGCATGCATGCGAGCAACGCCTATCTGACGCACCGCAAGAATGTTCTGGTTGTTGAAGATCAGGCCCTGTTGCGCTTTCTGGCTGCGGATATGCTTGAAGACGCCGGCTATAACCCGATTCTTGCTGCCACTGCCGATGAGGCGATGGATATTCTTTCCAAAGGTGAGTCAGTCGATCTCGTCTTTTCGGATGTGAACATGCCCGGACGGCTCAACGGACTGGATCTGGCTGAGACAGTTGGAGCTCGCTGGCCGCAGATCGGCGTTGTACTGACGTCAGGTGCTTATCTTCAGGAAAAGCGACCTTTGCCAAACAAGGCGATGTTTCTTCCCAAGCCATACGAATGGGAGGACGTCTATCGTGCTCTGAAAGCACTGCAGCACTGAGTTTTGTGAAGATGTTGTGTGGTGCACCCGAAAGGACTTGAACCTCTAACCCCCAGATTCGTAGTCTGGTGCTCTATCCAGTTGAGCTACGGGTGCGAACACTGTATGTTTTTGGCAAAGCCAAAAATAAGATGGTGCACCCGAAAGGACTTGAACCTCTAACCCCCAGATTCGTAGTCTGGTGCTCTATCCAGTTGAGCTACGGGTGCGTCTTGAGGCGGGGTTTTACAGGCGCTTTCAAAACCTGACAACCCCCCTCTGAAAATTAATTTCTACTTTCTTGTCATGGTGATGTGGGCCCGGCAGGCACTGGAACCAAAAGTGCCACCAATCGCCTGACCAACGGGATATCCGTTAAAAACCAACGCGGTCGGATGACCGTTCATGTCCTTGCTGGCAAGCTCTGCGTGGTAGTGATGAACGCCGGGCTGATAGATGCCAGAAAGCACTTCAGACCCATCTCCCGGTGTAAAAACGATCTTTCGCCCACGAATATCAAGCGTGGACGTGCGTTCTGTCGGGCAGGAGCCCTGATCCGTGACGAGCGCGCCTACCCAACGGCCTGATGGATCATTTCCGGGATCAGGAGTGGCGCAGGCTGCCAGAAAAGCCATGGCAGAAAGAGAAAAAAGAGCAATCGGACGCATGTTGTGCCTGTCCTGTGATGCAGAATGGATGACGCAGACGACACAACACCTTATAGGAGAGCATCAAAAGGCACCATGAACACGGAACGCGAGGCCATCACATTGACCCAGCAGGACGCCAGCACCGTCGCGAAACTCGACGAAACACTTCACGAAGACCGTATCCTCATTCTGGATTTCGGCAGCCAGGTAACGCAGCTCATCGCCCGCCGTGTGCGTGAGAGCGGTGTTTACTGTGAGATCTGGCCGTTCACGGCGACGGACGAGAAGATCCGTGAATTCAATCCGCGCGGTATCATTCTGTCTGGCAGCCCTGCCAGCGTTCATGACGAAAATGCTCCGGCGATTCCGGAAATCGTCTTTTCACTGAATCGTCCTGTTCTTGGTATCTGCTATGGCCAGCAGGCCATGTGCCAGAAGCTGGGCGGTAAGGTCGAAACGCACGAACATCGTGAATTCGGTCGCGCCTATATCGACATCGCTGAAGATTGCGCCCTGTTCCGTGGCGTCTGGGCACGCGGCAAGCGTGAACAAGTCTGGATGAGCCATGGCGATCGCGTCACGCAGCTTCCGCCGGGCTTCCGCGCTGTTGCCTATTCGGAAGGGGCTCCGTTCGCGATCATCGCTGATGAAGGCCGTCGCCTGTACGGTGTGCAGTTCCATCCGGAAGTCGTGCACACGCCGCATGGTGCTGCCCTGATCCGCAACTTCACGCATAATGTTGCTGGCTGCACCGGGACGTGGACAATGGCTGGCTTCCGTGAGCTGGAAATCGCCCGTATCCGCAAGCAGGTCGGGGACGGCCGCGTTATTTGTGGTCTGTCCGGCGGTGTGGACAGCTCCGTGGCAGCGAAGCTGATTCACGATGCTATTGGCGACCAGCTGACCTGTATTTTCGTTGATCCGGGCATCCTGCGTTCCGGTGAGGCTGACGAAGTCGTCAAGACGTTCCGCGGTCGCTTCAATATCCGTCTGGTTCATCGCGACGCATCTGACCTGTTCCTGAGTGAACTTGCAGGCGTCAAAGATCCGGAAATCAAGCGGAAGACCATTGGCCGTCTCTTTATCGAAGTGTTTGAGGAAGAAGCTGCAAAGCTTGGTGGCGCACAGTTCCTTGCTCAGGGCACGCTTTACCCAGACGTGATTGAAAGCGTCAGCTTCACGGGTGGCCCGTCCGTTACCATCAAGTCCCATCATAACGTTGGCGGCTTGCCGGATCGCATGAACATGCAGCTGGTCGAGCCTCTCCGCGAACTGTTCAAGGACGAAGTTCGTGAGCTGGGGCGTGAACTTGGCATTCCGGAACACATCGTGGGACGTCATCCGTTCCCGGGGCCGGGGCTTGCTATTCGTATTCCAGGTGAGATCGACAAGGAAAAGCTGGATCTTTTGCGGAAGGTGGATGCGATCTACCTCGAAGAAATCCGCAATGCCGGCCTGTACGATGCCATCTGGCAGGCTTTTGCGGTTCTGCTTCCTGTGCGGACTGTCGGTGTAATGGGCGATGGTCGGACCTATGATCAGGCCTGCGCTCTGCGTGCCGTGACCAGCACTGACGGCATGACGGCCGAAGTCTATCCGTTCGACTTCGCGTTCCTGAATCGCGTTGCTGGCCGTATTGTCAATGAAGTCCGGGGTGTTAACCGCGTGACTTACGACATTACGTCCAAGCCGCCGGGAACGATTGAGTGGGAATGATCCCGCGTCTGGCATAGGATGGTATTACCCGGCATGAAAGTGCCTTAAAGCCCGCAGAAATGCGGGCTTTTTTGTTTTTTGGTCCGGCATTGTCTGGCACCGAACGGTATCGCCAAGCAGCAACTTTTTATGGCATGGTGCATGGCACTGACTAAGTCTGATGCTATGTTTCTTATCGATACCATGTCAGGCACTCTATGGGTGTCATGGTATCAATAAGAAGTAACTATATGAATAATAAGGATTTTATCCAGTTATTTTAATGGTTTTCAATCATGGTATCGCTGTTTGGAGTGCCACGAACTGATGTTGACCGATACCAAACTGCGCAACCTTAAGCCGACGGATAAGCTCTACAAGGTGAACGACCGCGATGGGTTGTACGTCGCCGTGACGCCTGCGGGTAGCATCTCGTTCCGATATAACTATGCGATCCATGGCAGGCAGGAGACCCTGACCTTCGGGCGATATGGCGTTGGGGGCATCACTCTGGCCGAAGCCCGTGAGCAATTAGGAGAGGCTAAAAAGCTGATTGCAGCAGGTAAGTCGCCTGCGAAAGAAAAAGCTCGCGACAAGGCGCGTATCAAGGGCGTGGAGACGTTCGGAGCGTGGGCCGAGAAGTGGCTGCGCGGATATCAGATGGCGGACTCCACCCGTGATATGCGCAAATCTGTTTACGAGCGTGAACTGAAGCCTAAATTTGCCAGTCAGAAGCTTGTTGAAATCACCCACGAAGACCTGCGGGCGCTGACCGATGCCATCGTCGAACGAGGCGCTCCGGCGACTGCGGTGCATGCCCGGGAGGTGATGTTTCAAGTTTACCGGTGGGCTATCGAACGAGGGCAGAGGGTCGAAAATCCGGCTGAACTGGTTCGTCCGACTAGCATAGCAAAATTTGAGCCAAGGGATCGCGCTCTGACGCCTGAAGAGATCGGCCTGATGTATCAGTACATCGAGCGCATCGGCACTACCCCATCGATCCGGGCCGCAGCCAAACTGCTTTTGCTGACGATGGTTCGGAAGAGTGAGCTAACCAACGCAACATGGAGCGAGATCAGTTTTAGTCAGGCGCTTTGGACGATCCCAAAAGAGCGGATGAAACGACGTAACCCCCATTTGGTCTTTCTGTCGCGACAGGCGCTCGATATTTTCATCGCCCTGAAGACGTTTTCCGGAGGATCAGATTACATCTTGCCGTCCCGGTACGACACTGATCAGCCGATGAGTAGCGCAACGCTTAATCAGGTACTCACGCTGACCTACAGGCTTGCTCAGAAAGAAGGAAAGCCACTCGCAAAATTTGGTCCTCATGATTTGCGCAGGACGGCAAGCACTCTGCTGCACGAGGCAGGTTATAATACTGATTGGATCGAGAAGTGCCTTGCCCATGAGCAGAAAGGTGTAAGAGCTGTTTATAATAAGGCCGAATATCGTGACCAGCGCACCGCTATGCTTCAAGACTGGGCTGATATGATTGAGGAATGGACGAGCAAGCCAGGCTAACGCTTGCCTTCGTGGAGATTTTTTAGAGCGCGCCGCTTAATGGCTGCCGAAACAGCTTGGCGTGAAATACCTAGTTCTCGAGCTATTTCCGCCTGCGTCATTGTGCCTTTTGAGAGAAAATCATCAAGCGTGCTTGTGGGGGCTCGTAAGGCTTTGACTTGCTTATATGCTTCTCTCCGAACGAAAGCATGATCTTCAATGTCCCAGCCAGAGAGCGTTAGAGTATTGAAACCTTGACTCCAAATTTGTTCCATAAGCGCACGGTATTCCCAAATAAACCTCCGATCACGTTGATAGGCTCTTCTCGACGAAATACTTCTGCGGGGATTGTGCCTTTCGCAATACAACTTGCTAGGCTTGGGACTATCAGGGGAGGATCCTGGTAAGCGGGTCGTCCAAGCAAGTTCACCATGAAGTAAATGCTCTCGAAATTTCATTTTTGGCTCAATGTATTCTAGGAATCCCTCAACAGAGCGATCTGCCCGCATCTCGACTAGATCACCATAGCGGGCGATCATTTGGCTTGCTTTATGAGGTCCATATTTCCCTGATAAGGCCTCTGAATAATGCTCAGCTAGTTTTTTTGCTTTCTCAAGCCCTAATAAAATCATCTTTTCTGTTATGGGAACGAGCTTAGCATTTCCATTTTTCAATCTTTTTATTACTACTGGATTGAAGCGTACAGCTGAATATTCGGTAAGTTTCTCGCAAAGTTCACAAAAGCACCATGTAAGATTATCTGAAAGCTTGGCCTTAATGCGACCGGTGGCTTCCTTTTGATAAATTACGCGCCCAAGGATCGGATCAAAGGCAAGGTAGATGTCGTGGTCTTGAGGCATGGGCAACTTATATCCTTGTCGTCAACCAAATTCTATCTTTTTTCCAGCCGCAGCAGGCAGCGGCGGGTAACCTCAAGCACATTGTCGTAGGGGTGCAGAGGAAAGAGAAATGGGAAACACGGCTAGGGTTCTTATCGACCGCAAAAAGCTTCACGCGATGATCCCGTTAGCCGAAAGAACCATTTTCAATATGGAGCGGCGTGGCGAGTTTCCGCGTCGTATCGCTCTGACCAGTAGAAACGTGGCGTGGGATCTCGAAGAGGTCATGGAGTGGATTGAGACGCGCAGGGCACAGGGTGCTCAGGCGCAGCGTCCTGGTATGCGCTTCTGATTCCAGAGCTTGTTTGTAACGCCTGTGTCTCCCATTCGCTGGGAACAGCATGCCGTCAGCAAGGCATCAAAATGTTCCCCAGCAGAACTCTGCCATCGGGAAGGTTTTTTCGTTGCAGACATTCTGGCCGCTGCACCAAAGGGTGACACGGTTAGCATGGAGCATCCACTGTTTGCGTTAAAAGCGGGCGATAGGCGTGTAAGAACCTATGAGCGTAACGGTCTCGTGGTGACCGTGAAGCCCGGGGCGGATGGTTGTGCGAGCATACATGACAAGGACTTGTGGATTTATTGCATAAGCCAGTTGGTGGAGGCAAAGAATCGTGGGCGCCCCATAGCACCTACAGTGCGTTTTACGGCCTATGATTTTCTCCGTAGTACGAACCGCTCAACAGGGGGGCTCAGCTACCGTCGTATAGCCGGTATGCTTGCAAGGCTGAGAGGGACTGGCATCGAGACTAACATTGAGACGAACGGACAACGTGAGCGGCGTGGCTTTGGGTTGATCGATTCATGGCGGATCGTAGAAAAGTCGCCAACAGATGATCGTGTGATAGCCATCGAGGTGGATTTGCCACACTGGCTATTCCGTTCTGTTGCGACCATGCGGGTTCTCACCCTGTCGCGGGACTATTTCAAACTCCGCAAGCCGCTTGAGCGGCGCATATATGAGCTTGCCCGTAAACATTGTGGTCTTCAGCCAAAATGGCGCGTGTCTGTAATGGTCTTGTACGCGAAAAGCGGCAGTACTGCGACTTTGAGAGAGTTTCGACGGCAGGTAAAGGAATTGTCGGGTATTAACCTGCTACCTGATTATCAGATGTCGCTTGATACAGAGCATGACCACGTAACTTTCTTTACCAAATGAGGGCGGGGCTGAAACGCGGCTGCTCGCAATTTGTAGCTGAGAAGCGCTCGCTTGCTCAGTAGCAGGGCGATATTGAGGAGCTGATCCTCCCAAAACACACTGTTGATAAGTGCGATAGCTTTGTGGAATGACACGTACCTTCACCCACGTTTTCCTGTGGATTAGCACGTACCTTTACCCACGCCCAGACACGTACTTTTACCCACACGAGTGGTATATAACATATTGAATATTATGTGTTTTTCTAACCCTTAACACGCGCGCGCGTTTTAACTTAAATATATTCTTTTAACGTCTACGGGGCCCTTCCTGCTGGGGATATGTCTTCAGGGACGTTCTTCGTGCCGAGGACGAGAGTGTTTAAACGCTTTGCTCGTAGCGTTTAAACGGCATGCAATTCATTATTTCTCTGTGCCCTCCGCAGGGGACAGCCAGTGGGCAATGAGCTTACGATCAGGGCTCGGATGGAAGTTTATCGGCCTTGGGCTAAAAGCACGGCGTTCGGAAGATACCTCCAGGCCTTGTTTTTCAATGGTTGTGGAGGAGGCAGGTGGCAGCTCTCTTTTGGGCTGCTGTGAGGGCAGTCCCAAAATAAATTCCCTCACGTGCCGCGTGAACTGACTATAGCTCATCTGAAGGGCATCGTGATGTTTTTGGAAGATATCTGACCTGTTGTAACCTTGTTCCACTTCTTCTGCGATGGCGGTCTTTAGGGCGAGAAACCTCACGCGAGCCATACCTTTCTTATTTGGCGTCATTGTAAATACTCCCTTGGTATGTCTACCGCGTTAAAGCGCGGATATGTGCTAATATAATCCAATATATGCAATTATAGGCGAATATATGCGAAAATCTTCCTGATCGTGGGGCCGACGGTACGTTCGCATATAATTGCATTTTGTCGTGTGATGGCTGAAAGCAAGATAGGTTGCCGTGTACACGGCAACGTGCTTGTTCGCCTGTGGCTCAACGCTGGTAAAGGGGCGGTCTAGTGACCGAGATCGAGAAGAAACGCCAAAAAAATATCGGACCGAGGGCGGGTCAACGTATTCCGGTCAAAGTGACGGCAGAAGAAAAAGAAGCCATTGAGCTCACGGCTCGCCAAGTGAGGCTACCGGCTTCCACCCTGATGAGGAACCTAGCTCTTGGCTATAGTCCGCCTAGTCGTGTCGATCAGGAGGCCTTTCTTGAACTATTCAGGCTGAGAGGAGATCTGGGCCGCATTGGTGGTCTTCTCAAGCTATGGCTGGTCGATCGGCCTGATGCTGTAGTGCCAAATAAGGTCGTTCGGGAGACTTTGGTCGAGATATTGGAACGCCAAGAGCAGGTTGCTGATTTGATAAGTGAGATGCGGCCCTTAATTCGACGTTAGAACGCCTACTGCATTGTTCAGAAAACGGTCGTTTTCCCGACATCCAAAATAACGCCTCATGGACTAGCCGAACCTCACTTACCGGGTTAACATTTCCGTCAAGTTTTCAACGTCCCGGTTGTGTCAATGAATCAGCGTATCGGCTATGCGCGGGTCTCCACGGAAGACCAGCACCTCGACTTGCAGCGTGATGCGCTTCAGCAGGCGGGATGCGGCGTCATTTATGAGGAGGCCGCGAGTGGGAAAAGTGGGGAACGCCCGGAGTTGGAGCAGTGCCGCAAGGCGTTGCGAACCGGCGACACGCTGGTTGTCTGGCGCTTGGACCGGCTGGGCCGCAACATGCCCGACCTTGTGCATATTGTGGCGGACCTGGAACGCAGCGGGGTTAGCTTTGAGAGCTTGAACGAGAAAATCGAAACGGGCAGCGCAGCAGGTAAGCTGGTTTTCCACGTTTTCGCAGCCCTTGCGGAGTTCGAGCGAAGCCTGATCCGCGAGCGGACACGAGCGGGGCTTGCCGCAGCGCGTGCCAGAGGCCGGTCCGGCGGCCGCAAGCCGAAGCTGGGGGAGAAGCAGGTGCGAGAGATCAAAGCGCTCCTGCGAGACCCTGACATCCAAGTAGCGGACGTGGCGCGGCGCTATGGGATATCCCGAACGACGTTGTACAAACATGTAGGTGTTGTGCCGCTCATGAACTCGAGCGACGTGAATGTATAATGCGGCTCCATACATCGAGAACGGCTCATCCGTTCGCTGCTGCGTGGTGATCGCGGTGGAAGAATATGGACGACTGACGGCCGACTTGACTTTGAAAGCCGAGCTTTTTGAGCGAGAGACGAGGGCGACCCGGAAGTGACGAACGAAGCCTTCGCCCGGATCAAAATCGACCAACTCCTGAAAGACACCGAATGGCGTCTGACCGACGGCATCAGCGTGCGCTACGAATATCCGCTCGATGACGGTGGTCGTGCCGATTACGCTTTGTTCGATCGCCAGGGCCGAGCACTCGCAGTGCTCGAAGCGAAGAGCACAAGCGTCAGTCTCAGCGCTGGCGAGGCGCAAGGTCGCCGTTATGCCGATCTGCTTGACGTGCCTTTTATCTTCCTGTCAAACGGTGAGGAAATATGGTTCTGCGACAAGGGTCAGGACGCTCATTTCCGCAGGATCGAGACCGTTTTCAGCCAAGACGACCTCGCCCGCCGAAAAGCCGCTGGCGATATTCGCCGCAGCCCGCTTGACATCCCGATCGACAGCCGGATAGCCGGTGGAGGTGGTCGTCTGCACCAAAGCGCGTGCATTGAGGCGGTGTGCCGTGAGATCACCAACGGACGGCGGAAGATGCTGGTCGAAATGGCGACCGGCACCGGCAAGACACGAACGGCGGCGGCGTTGCTCAAGCGTTTGTTCGAAGCGAATTGGGCAACGCGAGCTCTGTTCGTGGTCGATCGCAACACGCTTGCAATACAAGCCGAAGACGCTTTCGCAGAACATTTGCCGCATCTTCCCTGCTACCGCGTCCCGCGCACTGGTCGCCGATTCCAGGACGAAAAACGCGTCACCATTGTCACCTTGCAAACGCTAGTGAACGAGTACGAAAAATACTCGTCGGGCTATTTCGACCTGATCGTCATCGACGAATGCCACCGCAGCATTTACGGTCAATGGCGGCGCGCGCTCGACCATTTTGACGGTATCAAGGTGGGCCTGACAGCTACACCCTGCGTTATGCAGGATGCGCCCGATGTGGATGATGAAGACCGCGCTGCGATCCGCGACACGCTGCGATTCTTTGAGGTCAGTCGACCGACCTACAGCTACAGTATGTCAGAAGCGATCGCGGACGGGCATCTCGTCCCCTACGAGATTTATCGCGCCATGACCGCGCGCACAGCTGCATCTAACGGTTTTCCGGTTGCGCGTAGTGATATCGATTGGGCTGCGCTCGATGCGCCAACCCGCGCGGAGCTGGAACGGCTGTTCGCCGACCGCGACCAGATCATCGTCGATCCGTCTGCTCTGGAGCGGAAGTTTACCATTCCGGAGCGCAATCGCGCCATGGTGCGCGAGTTTCGCGAGGTGCTGGAGAACGGCTATACTGGCCCGAACGGCATTCGCCGCGCGCCCGATTGGGGCAAGACAATCGTCTTCGCCGTCACCAAACGCCACGCGGAGACCTTGGCCCGGATATTCGATGACGTGTTTGCCGACAAAAAGCCGAGCCCCACCACGCGCTATGCGGATTTCGTCGTCTCCGGCATGGGGCCGGACGACAGCGTCGATGGTCCGGCCAAGATCAAGCGCTTCAAGAAAGAGGAATTCCCGCAAATCTTAGTTAGCGTGAATATGCTGGATACCGGATTCGACTGCCCTGACGTGCGCAACCTGGTGATGGCACGCTTCACGCATAGCTCGATCCTCTACCAGCAGATGCGCGGTCGCGGCACGCGCCTAGCACCGGGTAAAGACCGCTTCACGATGTGGGATTTCACTGGCGTCACCCTGCGCCATGGCGATGATGAAACGCCCGGTGAAGGCGGCGTCATTGTCGTACGCGAGGGCAAGCCGCCGGCCGGCCCCGCACGGCGGCTTCTGATGCTGGATGTGCATGACGAAATTGACCCCACCACACGCGAATGGGTCACGGTTGATGAAACTGGCCATGCCTTCATGGATGTCGACGAGGCCCGCGCCGAAGCATTCGGCGGCGCTTTTGAGACTTGGCTGAACGGCCAGAGCTTTGACTCAGATCAGTTGCGTGTGCTGCATCTCGTCAAAGAACAAATCAACGCGAATTCGGCCGAACTGACTGTGTTTGATAGTTGGCGTTTCGACGCTCCGCCGCTCTCTATGAATGGCGGATTCGAGCGCGCACTTGCCGTCTTCGGCGGCGAAGTCGAGCTTGAACGCATCTTGAAAAGCATGAACGAAGCTGTGTTCGGCATCACGTCCACTGGTGCGCCCCAAGCAGCACTTGGCGATGACGCGGCTCAGCCCGATAAACCCGTGAACTAAGGCCATTTATGCCCTTTACCCCTGACATGCGTCGCAAGGTCGATCAGATTCGTGACTACCTGTACGGCGGCGGCTACCCTGATCCGCTGTCCAATGCCGAACAACTCAGCTTCCTGTTTTTCTTCTACATGATCGAGGGCATCGACGCCGCCAATCTGCGCCAGGCCAAGGCCACCAAGCGGAACTA
This sequence comes from Gluconobacter sp. P1D12_c, assembly GCF_018812105.1. Lineage (NCBI taxonomy): Bacteria > Pseudomonadati > Pseudomonadota > Alphaproteobacteria > Acetobacterales > Acetobacteraceae > Gluconobacter > Gluconobacter sp. P1D12_c. The sequence continues at coordinate 196,909 of NZ_JACSIQ010000001.1, read as the reverse complement.
TACCTCCCTCTTCGCAGGCGATTGGACGCTGCGCAATCCGTTGAACGCGCCAGCGAAGGGTGTGGACATTGTGCCCCGCGAGCGGATGCGCTGGTCGATCTGGGCCAACGCGATGTCGGGCGAACAGCTCGTCACCTTCGTTCGCGACGAGGTGTTCCCCTTCTTCGCCACCATTGGTGATGAATTCGGCATGAGCTTCATGTCCCAAGCCCGCCTCGCCATCGACGAGCCCACCGTTCTCACTCAGGTCGTGACGCTGGTGAATGAGCTGCGGTTGGAGCAGGCGGACCCGGACACCAAAGGCGACCTGTTCGAGCATGTGCTGCGTCAGATCAAGCAAGCAGGCGAGTTAGGCCAGTTCCGCACGCCACGCCACATCATCCGCGCCATCGTCAATCTCGTTGATCCCAGGATCGGCGAGACGGTCTATGACCCCGCCGCCGGTACTGCGGGTTTTCTGGTTGCCGCCTATGAGCATATCCGTCTCGCCAATTCCTCCAGTAATGGACGCGAGCTAGCAGAACCGGAGGGCAAAACCTTTGAGCGCGGACATGGCGACCGGCTGAGGGACGCGCAATGGCGTAAGCTCCAGACCGCGACTTTTTACGGCAATGATGTCGACCCCAAAATGGTCAGCCTCGCCAGCATGAACTTGGCGCTGCGCGGCCTGCCGGATGTGCGCATCCTTAAGCGCAACGTGTTGACCACTAGCTTCGACCGGCAGATGAAGGCAGAACGCGGCTTGCCACTCGATGGCTATGACGTGGTGCTGGCAAACCCGCCATTTTCTGGCCGGCTAGACCGCGACCGCATCGTTGATGACGTGAAGATCGGCACCAGCACGGCGACCGAGCTGCTGTTTGTCAAGTATATGATCGACAACCTGAAGCCCGGTGGGCGATGCGGCGTGGTCGTTCCCGAGGGCGTGCTTTTTGGCTCCACAGGCGCGCACAAGGAACTACGCCGGATCCTCCTGCAGAACAACAGCGTCGAGGCAGTGCTGTCGCTGCCCGGCGGTGTGTTCCAGCCCTACTCGGGGGTGAAGACCTCGGTGCTGGTCTTCCGCCAGGGCGGCCGTACTGAACGAGTGATGTTCCTCCATGCCAGTAATGACGGCTTTAAGCTCGATGCCAATCATGACCAACCGATCCAGGCCGACGATATGCCCGGCTTGATCGCAGCCTTTAACAGTCGAGAGGAGATGTGGGCAGATTGGCAAGGGCGCGATCCGGCCGCGCCCTGGACGGAAAACTGGTGGTTCTCCGAGGCCGATGTGATTGAACGTGAAGATTGGAACCTCTCCGCCTCCCGCTACCGGCCCGAGAGCCGTGAAGCGGCCGAGCATCGCGACCCGCGCGAGTTGCTGGAGGAATTGAAGGAAGATGTGGAGACCATCCTTGGCGACATTCAGGCGCTGGCGGCAGAATTGCAGGGAGAGCCGGCGTGAGTGCTTGGCCGCTGGTCAATCTTGAAGAGGTCTCGGACATTTCTGCGGGCAATCCTGCGCCGCAGGAAGCCAAACACTTTTGCGAGGATGGCCATCCTTTCGTTCGGATGCAAGATGTTGGGCGCAAGCATATTGACCCGGCCCTTGTCGAAACCACGGATAGGGTCTCGCCGCTGGCCGTCCGCGAATGTGGGCTTCGCCTTTATCCGGCTGGAACGCTGCTGATCCCGAAGAGCGGCGCGTCGGTAAACCTCAATCACCGCGCGATGCTTGGCCAGGATGCCTATGTCGTATCGCACCTTGCCACGATTATACCGGATCAGCGAAAGGTTCTGCCGTCTTACCTTTTCCATTGGTCGCAGCGCTATGATCCCCGCTCTCAGGCTCAGGTTACGAGCCTCCCGTCCTTGCCTCTTTCGCTCATCAAAGCTGCCAAGGTCTCCCTCCCGCCGCTGGAGGAACAGCGGCGGATCGGGGGGCTGCTAGATCGGGCGGCGGAGATCAGGCGCCATGCAGACGCGGCTCGCGCTAAGGCCCGCGCCATCATCCCAGCTCTCTTCCTCGACCTGTTCGGCGACCCGGTGACCAACCCTAAAGGATGGCCGGTCGCCAAGTTGGGCAGCTTGCTCGGGCGAATTGATGGCGGATGGAGTCCGGTTTGCGGTGACGGTGCGCCAGAACCCGATCAATGGGGTGTGCTGAAACTCAGCGCGGTAAAATCCTTGGGCTTTGTCGGCTCGGAGGCAAAGCGACTACCGGAAACGATCGCTCCTCGCGAAGACCTCGAAGTTCGCGATGGTGATTTGCTCATCACGCGCAAGAACACGATTGATCTTGTCGGGACTGCCGCCGTGGCGGACGGCAGCGGTCGCAACAGGATGCTGCCCGACACTATCTTTCGATTGGTGCCGAGTGACCCCGCCCGTTTCCTGCCGCGTTATGTCAGTACCCTCATCAACCTGCCTTGTTTCCGGCCAGCGATTAGGCAACTCGCCAGCGGCTCGGCATCCTCCATGCCGGGAATCTCGAAGGGACGGCTGTCCGCTTTAGAGATTCCCCTCCCGGACCTCCCACTCCAAACCGCCTTCACCGAACAGGCCCAGCGCCTCGAAGCCACCGCCCGCCGCCTCGACGTCGCCGCTGCCAAGGCTCAAGCCATGGCAGCCGGACTATCGGCAGAGGTGTTCGGATGACCGGAGATCGTCTGCAATCCGCCTGGCGCTACACCGGGGCAGAACTCTGGCGGCCACTGTTTGCGCAGTTCGCGGATGCCCACCCTGACTTACCTGTCGAGATAGTCCGGACCCTGCTTGTTCGTCCGCGTGGCATGGCGACAATATTTGTAGATGCGGGCCGTTATTCGGCGCTGGATGCGCTGCGTGTCGATGCAGCGACCTATCTTGACAGTGTGGCAGACGCGCGCGTGGCACTTCGCCGGATCAAACCGCAGTTTTTTGTCGGCGGCCGAGCGATCGCAATCCTTTTGGCAGACATCGCTGTTGCGTTGGAAGAATATGATAGCCCCAATCTGGAAGCGGCCTACCGAACGCGCCTTGAACAGTTCGTAGGACGCCACATGCTCCCCTATCGCCTTGATTGCGCCCCCCTTAGGCTGACGCCTCTGTTGCATGGCGAGATTGACGGTCTCTACCAGAGCTTGCTCGCCCGCACCGCCGTCAGCCCCCAATTGAAGGAAGCCCTTGCGGGCTTTGAAAACGCCTGGCAGCGCCAGTCCGTAGATTGGAGCCAAATCAACGCAAAGGAGGCGATCCGCACCGCTTCCCTGTTGGCTGAAAACATGCTGGTCTCGGCTTCGGCTGGACAAGAAAACGAATTCAGCCGAGCCTTGACGCGGATGCGGAACGGAAACCGCTTCCCCAGCAACGAGTTCGCCAATATCTTTGACCGCGCGTACACCTTTGCGAACACGTATCCCAACATACGCCACCCAGGGAACCATGCCGTCGTGAAGCGCGACCTGCGGCGAGAGGACGCTGTTTTGGCAGCGTTGGTCTTCGTCGGCCTGTCGGCTTGCGTGCATGATCTTTGCGAAGATGCGGGCTGATGGGAAAGCGGATGCGACAGGGGGGCGACAATGGCTGATCTTGTAAGTGATATAGTTGGGCGGGTGAGCCGCCTCCCGCTTAAGCCGTCGGAGACAAACGCGTTGTTGCCGCTGATGGAGGCGTTCAGCAACGCGCTGCATGCCGTCAATCTCCGGTTCGGAGATGATGCCCCGAGCAAAGGGCGCATCCAGATTACCATCCTCCGCGACAGCAACGAAGTGATCGGCTTTAAGATAGAGGACAATGGGATCGGCTTCACCGACGAGAACTACCGCTCTTTCCGCACTCCTGACAGCCGGCACAAAATCGGCCTAGGCGGCAAGGGTGTAGGGCGCCTTTCTTGGCTGCGTGTCTTCGGTGGCGCGAAGATTGAAAGCGTCTACGTTGATGGCGGTCAATTTTTACGGCGCTCGTTCGATTTCGTGCTCGACGAGAGCAACCAGCTTCGGAACGAACTAAATGGCGCTGCCATTGGTGCGACTGCGCCTCGGACAATCATCACGCTTGGGGAGTTCAAAAGCGAGTACAAAAGCCGCTGCCCTTCCAAGCCGGAGACCCTGGTTCAGCGGCTGATCGCCCATTTCCTCCCCATCTTGGCATCCGGCGCCTGCCCAAGCGCCGAATTGATCGATGGTGATGACGCGTTCGACCTTCCAACCTATTTCAAGGACAAAATTGTTAACACGTCAGTCGCGGACGTGCCGGTCAAGCTGGATGATGGCAGTGAGATCACGATCTCCGTGCGGCACATGAAGTGCAACAAGGACATCCGGCCAAGAGGGCAAAGCTATAACTGGATGTTCCTTTGCGCCCATGAACGCAGCGTCACAGAGCAATGCATCGACGATCAGATCGGTCTTCGAAGTCTTGACGGCGAGTCTATCTATATCGGTTGCGCCTCCGGGGCCTATCTCGACGAGAGTGTGAACCAGGAGCGCGATGGGTTCACTTTTTCCTCCAGCAAAGAAACCTTGATCCGGCGGGGCGTAGCATCCAGTGTGCGGGAATATCTCGCGGACTATATCGCCGTCTCACGGGCGGAGATGGTGCGCAACACCCAGGCCTTGGTCCGTGAAAATCCGCAGTTTCTCTTTATCAACAATGAGATTGATACATTTGTGGAGGCGCTGCCGTTGAACAGTGCCGGGAAGCAAGAGGAAATATTCGTATCGATGAGCCGGCGGCGATACCGTCGGCAGCGTGAGTTTCGACGGCTGTCCGAAGAGATTGCGTCGCCACCCAGCCATAAGGAAGAAATTCAGGAAAAAGTCGATGAGTATATGCGCTACGTTGACGACGAAAAGAAGGGCGCGCTTGCCGAATATGTTAGCAAGCGAAAGGCGATCCTAGATTTTCTTGATGCGTTGACCGCCTATGAAGACCCGGAGAGGCGACGTCATCACCTTGAAGACGCTGTGCATGCGCTGATCTGTCCCATGAAGATTGACTCCTCACAAATTGCTGACATCGACGACCACAATTTGTGGCTTTTGGATGATCGCCTGGCGTTCTTTAATTTCTTTGCTTCCGACAAAGAAGCGCGGTCATACCTCAACACCGGAAGCCAGGAGCGGCCCGATCTGGCATTCCTTTACGATAGCTGCCTGGCATGGCGCGAGGGTGAGCAATCCGGCGATAAAGTTGTGCTGGTGGAATTCAAGCGTCCCGGCCTTGAAGCCTACCCAAATGAAGACCCTATCCGCCAGGCATTGCGGTATGTCAACCTGATCAAATCGTCGAAAACCTTCCGCGACAAGAGCGGCCGCGTCATCTCGAATGTCGGGGAGCGGACATCCTTCGACTGTTATATCGTCGCCGACCTCACCGAGGGGCTGAGAAAGCAACTGATCGGCCTGCCGTTACAACCAACCCCGGACGGCGAGGGGATGTTCGGTTATACTGACAACCCCAAGGCTTTCGTCGAAATCGTACCTTTTTCTAAACTCTTGAAGGATGCCAAGGCGCGGAATTCGGCCTTCTTCACCCGCTTAGGGCTCAATGGCTAGCGCCGGCATCCCGTTGTGGGGGACAGATTGATGATGCCACACAGTCCGCCGGCGTAGTGAGGGGGTTGCTCAGCTCAAAATGGCATTTTTCTTGGTATCGCGGGAAGTTACATTTCAAATGTATTGATATAAAAGATGTTTTTCTTTCTATTTACAATCGAGTGGGAATGAGGTTCTAAACCTCTGTCATTTGGAAAGGCCTGTCCCGAGAGGGACGGGCCTTTTTTATGATCTTGCCATCAAGGCGGGCATTTGTTTCGCCTCGCGTCAATTTAACGCGCATTGCGACATTAGTTTTTGTAGCAAAACAATATCGATCTCGTTCAGACTTTTCCATGTTCGTGTCATCGCCATTTTCTGGTGGACAAAACAAGTGAGGAATTGCCGGTGTCAGGCACGGTGACAGTTCGAAGGCCGGTCCATTTTTTGCTCATGGGCGCCTCCAGCGAAGTGCTCCGGGCGGGCCTCCGCTTTAAGAGAGCTGCGACAATTCCTGCTTTTTGAACATCTGGACCATAGGACGAGGGCTAACGACGTGCGTCGCAGACTGATCTTGAAGATGCTTCCAGCGGGGCTACTGGCATTACGAGGGCAGGGGTATGCCCAAGATCGCGGAACCGGACTGATACCAGCTTTTAAAGGTACGCCCCGGATTGCCGTGGGGGGGATTGCGTCAGAATGCAGTACTTACAGCCGTATTCGCTCCCGCATGCCGGAGTTCACTACGCTCCGAGGCGATGAGATTTTTGGAGCGCCGCTGTCCCAGCCGCTGCATCGTTATGATTTTGACCTCCTGCCGACCCTGGAAGCATCCGCACCACCAGGCGGGCCCATTGAGCGCAAGACGTATGAGGCTTTGAAAGCAGAATATCTTGAGCGTCTGCGTAAGCTCCTACCGCTGGATGGTGTTTACCTGGCTATGCACGGTGCCCTGAGTGTCGAAGGCATGGATGATGCGGAGGGGGACTGGTATGCCGCAACGCGGTCTGTCGTCGGGCCGGATTGCCTGTTGTCTGCTTATTACGATCTTCACGGCAATCTCAGTCAGCGCAGTGTCGATACGCTGGATGCTATGACGGCATACCGCACGGCGCCGCATGTTGATCGTATCGAGAATGTCATGCGGGCTACGGATATGCTTACGCATTGTCTGCGTTACGGCCTGCGACCTGGAATTGTGTGGGCAAGCATACCGGCGCTGCTTCCGGGTGAGCAGAGCAGCACAGAATGGGAGCCGGGCCGCCGCCTGTGGGCGGATCTGGCTGAATACAATCGGTTGCCGGGTATTCTCGATGTCTCTCAACTGGTTGGATATGTCTGGGCTGATGAGCCCCGTTCGGCCGCATCTGTGGTTGTCACGGGTACGAACGTCGAAGAGCAGAAACGCATTGCTACGGAACTGGCGCAGCGATACTGGGACGCGCGACACGACTTTCATTTCGGCACACCAACCGGGACGATCGATGAGTGTCTCAGCCGTGCGATGTCGTCAAAAACGCATCCCGTGGTCATTTCAGATTCCGGAGATAATCCGGGCGGTGGCGGAAACTCTGACCAGACTTTTTTCCTTCAGGCTTTGCTAAGAGCTGGCGCGAAGAATGTCCTGCTGGGTGGCATGACGGACCGGCCTGCAACGGATGCCTGTTACAAGGCGGGTGTTGGCGCAGTTCTTCCGTTATCTATCGGTGCGACTTTGGACCCCGTGATGTGCAAGCCTGTGCATGTCCGCGCGACTGTGAAGCATCTGACGCCGGTCTCGCATCCCGATGAAGGTGAAGCTGTCATTGAATTCAATGGTATTACGGCAACGCTGTCTGCTCGGCGGCGTCTGTATCATTCGGCGGAAGCATTCCGGGATATTGGGCTGGAGCCAACCAATTTCAGTATTGTCGTTCTGAAATGCGGGTATCTCAACCCAACCATGAAGCCACTTGCCAATCCGGCACTCATGGCGCTTTCGCCGGGGGCTATCAATCAGGATATCGTCAATATCGGTAATCATCGCCGTAAACCGACGTGGCCTTGGGTGCCTGATCTGACGTACACGCCGAAACCTTATGTGTCGGCTCGAATTCATCGCAGCTAAGGAGGGTAGATAGAGGAGGCAGATCTTCTCTTTATCCGCATAAAACTATGCCTCGGCTAACCGGATGGCCACCAGAGGCGGGTATAGACACTCGTTAAGCTCTATCCAGAACAAAGGCCTGCTCCTTTCGAAGCAGGCCTTTGTTTAGGCTGGAAAGACCTTAGTGTTCCATATGGTGCTTGTGGCCTGTCAGCTCAGTCGTGAGCTGGGCGCGGGCCTCACCGGATGGGAATTTTTCCGTGTGCAGGTTGATGTAGCTTTTGCCTGCCAGCACGTCCTTCACCTGATCTGCTGTCAGTGTCAGGGTTCCCGTCATCCGGGTCTGGTAAGGGCCAGGGATCGGCGCAATTACGCCGGCATCTTCACCCTCGGCTGCCGGACCATGCAGGTGGATTGCATTGACCGGACCTGTCAGGCCGTTGTCTTCGAAACGGTACGACAGGGTGTTCTTGGTTGTGTCGAGCATGGCAGACGCAGACCCCTTGATCGGGGATGTTGCACCATGTTCGCCCTTGAAGGGACCAAAAAGATGGATCGTTTCAGCAGAAGCAGGCAGGGCCGTAACGGAGAGACCCAGCGCGAGAGCGGTAACAAAGAGACCTGTACGCATGGAACGTGATCCTTGCAGGAGTTGGAGACACTAAACGTGGTGTCAGGTCTCCAGTTCAGTGTTCCAGTACAGATAATCACGCCAGCTTTCGTGAAGATAGTGGGGCGGGAAGGTCCTCCCGTTTTCCTGAAGAAGGCGGCTGCTGGGTTGATCGGGTTTTCGGTGGGGGTGCATGCCAATCTCGCTGGGGAGGCGGGAGCCTTTGAGGAGATTGCAGGGGCTGCAGGCGGTAACAACGTTCTGCCAGGTTGTTTTTCCCCCTTTCGCACGGGGGATGACGTGATCGAAAGTCAGCTCATGTGTTGGCAATCGATCATGGCAGTACTGACACGAAAAATTGTCCCGCAAGAAGACATTGAATCGTGTGAAAGCGGGTTTTCGTGCTGAAGGAATGTAATCTTTCAGTGCGATGACGCTAGGAAGGCGCATGGCCATGCTGGGAGAGTGAACGACGGCGTCTTCATACTCTGATAGAACGGATACCCGGTCCAGAAACACAGCTTTCACGGCTTCCTGCCATGACCATAGCGACAGCGGAAAGTATGAGAGCGGACGAAAATCCGCATTCAGAACAAGAGCCGGAAAATGCTGACTACTGACAGGCACCACGCGCTTCCTTTTTTGAAGGACGGCACATGCGGGAACTTCGGCGTAGAAAACTTAAGACAAACGCCGATAAACATGCGTCGTCGGCTTCTTTGAGATGACTATTTCAGTAAACTTCATGAACTGCAAGAAAACCCTGATGAAAGCTTGATGACGCCGCCTCCTGTAACGCGCTTTGCGCCCAGCCCGACTGGTTTTCTGCATCTTGGACACGTTGTGTCTGCCCTTCACGCGCGCGCGTCCGCCGGAAAGGATGGCCGGTTTCTTGTGCGGATTGAGGACATTGATACCGCGCGGTGCACATCAGCTTTTACCGATGCGCTGGGCGAGGATCTGCAATGGCTGGGGCTATGGCCGCAGGAACCTGTGCGTCAGCAATCCCGTCATCTGGCGGAATATGCCCATGTTTTGACTGAACTCAGAAACAGAGAGCTTCTCTACCCCTGCTTTTGTACACGAGCTGAAATTGCTGCGGCTTCTACGTCTTATGCTCCGGACGGAAGTATTGTTTACCCGGGCACCTGTCTCCGCTGCGACCGATCACTATCCGGGCGTATACCAGCCTGGCGTCTGAACATGCAGCGCGCGCTTGATGAGCTTCAGGAGGTGCCGTCCTGGTACGAAGTGGGGCAGGGAAGAATTTCTGGCCGCGCTGACGAATTTGGAGACGTTGTGCTGGCCCGACGGGACACGGGTGTTTCCTATCACCTCTGCGTCACGCATGATGATGCCCAACAAGGTGTGACCTGCGTCACGCGTGGTCGGGATCTGTATGACGCAACATCCATTCATCGTGTTCTTCAGTGCTTGATGAAATGGCCAGAACCTCACTATCGCCATCATGCCCTTATCAAAGACGAAAGTGGCCAGAAGCTCTCAAAACGGAATGGAGTGGAAGGTATTCGAACCCTGCGTGCTGCTGGATGGACTGCCGAGCAGGTTCTGGCTCATCCGCTCGTGCTCGAAGCACTCGCGGAGAGCTGAAATCATGGGATGACCCAGCGGAGTGGGGGCCATCCCATGAAAAGTGTTTACCGGAGCAAAGTGTTACTCCGCGGGATAGCTCCGCGGGTATGTGACGTCAGAGTCTGGGCCCGGTGGGCGTGGCGCACCTTTCTTTCCACAGGCACTCAGGCTGGTGCTGAGGGCGAGAAAAGTCAGACTGAGAATCAAAAAACGTTTCATGTCGTCTCTCCAAGTTTGTTCAGCCAGGCCTGAGCCTGCTGCTGAACGTTGGACGGAGCCGTGCCGCCAAAGCTGGTGCGGGAGGCGAGGGAAGATTCAACCGTCAGAACATCAAAAATCCCTGCATTGATGCCCGGCTCCACCGCCTGCATTTCGGCAAGGGAGAGATCAGCCAGATCACAGCCTTTCTGTTCAGCGAGGCCGACCAAACGGCCTGTAACGTGATGAGCCGTCCGGAAAGGCACGCGGAGTTCACGCACCAGCCAGTCCGCCAGATCTGTGGCAGTGGAGAAGCCCATGCCTGCGACTTCACGCATACGGTCTGTGTTGGGCTTAAGGTCCCGGATCATCCCGTCCATGGCAGCCAGGGACAGCGTCATGGCTTCTGTCGCGTCAAAGACAGGCTCTTTGTCTTCCTGCGTGTCCTTTGCGTAGGCTAGCGGCAGGCCCTTCATAACAGTCAGCAGGCCAACGAAATTCCCCATAATGCGGCCGATCTTGGCGCGCACCAGTTCAGCTGCGTCGGGGTTACGCTTCTGCGGCATGATGGACGAGCCAGTCGTGAATGCGTCCGACAGGGTTACGAATCCGAAGGGAGCGGATGCCCACATGACGATTTCTTCAGCCAGTCGCGACAGATGCATGGCCTGAAGAGACAGGGCTGACAGGAATTCGAGAGCGAAATCACGGTCTGAAACGGCGTCGAGTGAATTGGCCGTCGGGCGATCAAAATCCAGCGCTGCTGCCGTCATTGCACGGTCGATCGGGAAGGACGTTCCAGCCAGAGCCGCTGATCCCAGCGGACACTCGTTCAACCGAGCCCGTGCATCGCGCAGGCGTCCACGGTCGCGGGAGAGCATTTCGACGTAAGCCAGAAGGTGATGGCCGAACGTCACAGGCTGAGCGACCTGGAGGTGCGTGAAGCCGGGCATCGGCGTTGCGTGATGTTCCAGTGCGCGTGTCGCAAGGGCGCGCATGAGGGAGGCAGTCTGTTCCTGAAGGCCGTCAATCGCATCACGCACCCACAGGCGGAAATCTGTGGCCACCTGATCATTGCGGGACCGTGCCGTGTGCAGGCGCTTGCCGGCTTCGCCAATCCGCTCGGAGAGGCGTGCCTCGATGTTCATGTGAATGTCTTCGAGGGCCGGGGAGAACTCGAAGCGTCCTTCGCCGATTTCCTGCGCGATATCACCCAGTCCCTGCCGAATTTCCGCAAGTTCGGTTTCCGTCAGCAGGCCGACCTTCTGAAGCATCGCTGCATGTGCGAGAGAGCCGCGGATATCCTGACGCCAGAGGATTTTATCAAAGCCGATGGAAGCGTTGATCTCACTCATGATCGCAGCCGGTCCGGAGGCGAAACGGCCACCCCATTGCGGGTTGGCAGCCGTACCTTCAAAGCTTGAGGCAGGATCGGTTTCTTTTTCGACAGGAACGTTTTTCATGATAACCGTAACAGGATGAAACAGAAGCAGATCGACCGGCGAACCCTTCTTTCAGGAGGCCTAAGCCTAGCTGCGGCGGCCAGCCTGCGCAATTCCGCACGTGCTGAAGATCGCCCGAAACCGATTGTTCCGTCTCTGGAGCCGGCGGCGGCACGTCTTACTCCGCTGGAATTGAAGCTTCAGCGGCCGGAGGGCGGCAGTCGTGCCTTGTCCGCCTGGCGTGGCACGCCATTTGTTCTGCATGTCTGGGCAACCTGGTGTGCGCCCTGCAAGCGTGAACTGCCGCAGCTGGATGCCTTTATGAAGGCGCTTGAAGACGACAGCCCTATCGTCCCGGTCGCCATGGCCAGTCATGGGCCGGATGCGGTCGCTGCGTTTCTTAAGGCGCAAAATCTGACCCATATTGATCCGTGGTCTGCGGATGCTCATGAATTCCAGAGCTGGCTGGGTGACAAGCCGCTAAGCTTTCCTTCTACCTATCTGATTGATGCAGAGGGTCGTCTTCGCGCGGTGATTGAAGGCGAAACGGACTGGGGGGCGCCAGAGAGTGTGGCGCAGTTCAGAAAAGTTATTGCAGCTTTGAAAAAGTAATGGTGTTCTGGCGAAAGTGACAGCAGAACGAGTGATTTGATGGCAGTGACGATTGGTCGGCGTGGATTTATTGCGGGCGTAGGCGGTTTGAGCGTGGCTGCCGGCCTGTCTGGTGCCGCATGGGCTGGAAAGCAGGAAAATCTTCGTTCGGTCAGGAGTTTAGCGCCGGGTAAGCCGCAGCTTGAGCCCGTAGCGCTGCAACTGATTGGCCCAGCAGGGGCAACGCAATCGCTGGCCTCGATGCGGGGTAAGCCATTCCTGCTGCATGTGTGGGCAACATGGTGCGGTCCTTGCAAACAGGAGCTTCCAAAGCTCGACGCTTTCTGTGCTGCCCTGGGGACAGACTGTCCCATCATTCCCGCTGCTGTAGCCAGTGCCACACCGGAAAAGGTTGCGTCATTTCTGGATGCGGCGGGTCTGAAGCACCTCCCGGCGTGGACGATGGACAAGGCTGCTTACAAAGCATGGTTGAAGACATCCGATGTCGCCATTCCAGTCACATACCTGATTGATTCGTCGGGTCGTCTTCGGGCTGCGGCCGAAGGTGGCGTGAACTGGTCCGCCCCTGATGCCGCGCGTCAACTGCACGACGTTCTTGCCGGAATCTGATTTTAATTTTCTGACGACACCAGGAATTCCACTAATGACTTTTTCTTTGACCCGCCGTGCCGCCCTCGCCGGAGCCGCCGGACTGCTCGCTTCTTCCCGTGTTTTCAGCGCTTCAGCTGAAGACAAAGGCATACCCTTTGTCCCGAATTCGTTCGGCGTTCTGGCCAAGCCTCGTGCTCTGCCAGTGCTCTCTTTCCAGAATGAGCAGGGGCAGGAAGTCCCTTTGTCGCATTGGTTCGGCAAGCCCTTCGTTCTGCACTTCTGGGCGACCTGGTGCCCGCCCTGCATTCGTGAACTTCCGTCCGTTAACGCGACGGCCAAGGCTCTGGGCGCAGACGGGCCACAGATTGTGACGGCCGCCGTACGCGGCAGTACGGTGCCCAAGGTCCGGGCCTTTTATGATGCACACAAGATTGACGCCCTGCCGCTTCTCGTGGACCCGACGTCCTCTGTAATGATGGAAACGGCGGATCAGGATGCTCTGGTGGCTTCTATCAAGCATGTGCGTCCAGATGATCTGAAAGATCTTACACCGAGTGTCATGGCGCTGCATGGCGTGCCCCGGTCCCTTCTGCTGAACGCCAAGGGTGAGGTTGTTGCTGAGGCCATTGGGAATATGGACTGGTCTGCCGATGCGGTCCGCCATACCCTGTCCGTCCTCGCAGGCTAACAACGTAAAGAGTCGATGTCCCTTTCTCTGCTGGGTGCCGATGATCCGGCACCGTTCCTCCTGTTCCCCGAGACCCAGCCATCACCGTTTGTGCTGGTGAGTGACCATGCGGGAAAAGCTGTTCCCAAAGCATTGGAGTTTCTCGGCGTTGGGGAACCGGACTGGCACCGGCACATTGCATGGGACATCGGGATCGTCGGGGTAGGGCGGTTTCTGCGTGACCTGCTGGGCTCTCCCCTGATTGAGCAGGTCTATTCCCGGCTGGTCATCGATTGTAACCGCGCACCGGGTCACCCGACATCCATGCCGCATGTCAGTGATGGGACCCACGTTCCAGGAAACAGTGAAGCGCCTGTTCATTGCCGGGCACGGCGCGAGCGCGAAATCCTCCATCCCTATCACGATGCAATTGCCGAGGTTCTGACAGAGCGGGCATCGCGCCCGACGGCCTTGATTGCCTTGCACAGCTTTACCCCGGAAATGGCGGGTGTTCGGCGCCCCTGGCAGGTCGGTATTCTTCATCACAAGGATAGCCGAATGGCTCGTGTGATGATCGATACTCTGCGGGCAGAAGGTGACCTTTGCGTTGGAGACAACGAGCCTTACGTTCTGACCGATACCAACGAATACACAGTCCCCCGGCATGCAGAAGCAAACGGGTTGCCCTATCTGGAAATTGAACTTCGACAGGACCTTATTGCGGATGAGGAGGGGCAACGTGCATGGGCGGAGCGTCTCGCAAGACTTCTGCCTCAGGTCTGGGAGACACTGGCTGCATGATTGACGGACACACAAAACTTGCTGGTGTCATGGGATGGCCCGTAGAGCATTCCCGTTCGCCCATGCTGCACAATCACTGGTGCAGGGTGCACGATGTGAACGGGACGTATGTGCCGCTCCCCACGCGACCGGAACATTTTGAGGCTGCTCTCAAGGGCCTGGCTGCGGCGGGCTTTCGGGGCGTGAACGTCACGATTCCGCACAAGGAAGCTGCCATGCGCGCCTGCGACAGCATGACGGATACCGCCAGACGTGCGGGAGCCGTTAACACTGTGCGTTTTGAGAATGGTCACATTATCGGCGACTGCACTGACGGCACGGGTTTTTGTGACAACCTTACCGCGCATGGCGTCACCTTGTCCGGCCGAGCGCTAATCCTTGGGGCTGGAGGCGCAGCGCGCGCGGTTGCGGCTGCACTGCTGGATCGTGGCTGTGAGGTTGTAGTCGCGAACCGAACCATGGCGCGCGCCGAAGCGATGGTCGAGGCCCTGAAGGGAGGGGAAGCTGTCGAGTGGTATGACTGGCCGTCTCTCCTTCCGGGCTGTTCACTTCTTGTCAATGCTACGTCACTGGGGATGAATGGCAAGGCCGACGTAGACTGGAGTGCAATGCTAAGGCAGGCCGGGTCCAGCCTGTGCGTGACGGATATTGTCTATACTCCGCGGGAGACACCGCTTCTGAAGGCGGCAAAAGCCGCGGATCTGCAAACGGTTGATGGTCTCGGGATGCTGATTCATCAGGCTCGGGCAGGGTTTCGATCCTGGTTCGGAGTAGATCCGGAAGCCGATGAGGCAACTTTTAATCTGCTGGCTGCAAGTCTGCGCTAACCCATGAAAATCATCGGTCTGACAGGCGGAATGGCGGCGGGGAAAAGTACAGTCGCCGCTCTGTTTCGTCGGGCCGGTGTGCCGGTTTTTGACGCGGACGCTGTTGTGCGGACCCTCCAGGGGCCAAGAGGAAAGGCGCTCCCCGCCATTGCCCGCGTCTTTCCTGTTGCAGTGCAGGACGGCGTTCTGAATCGTATAGCCCTGCGTCAGGCTGTGGTTGGAAATGTGGCCGCGCTTCAAGCGTTGGAGGCCATCATGCATCCGCTTGTAAAAGCCGAGCGAGAGAGGTTCCTGCGTCAATGTCGTGCGCGAAAAGAACCGTTCTGTGTCCTGGATATTCCGCTTCTGATGGAAATCGGTGAGGACCGGAAATGCGATGTGGTAGTGGTGGTTGAGGCCCCCATGGCAACACGCCTGTCCCGTATTCATCAGCGCGGGAAAACGGGTGCCAGAATGAGCGAAGCACAGGCACGTTCCCTTATCGCACGGCAAATGCCGGACCATGAACGCAGACGCCGGGCACACATCGTGATACGAACCGGCCTTTCCCGCGGATCTGCTGCCCGGCAGGTTCGCGCTCTTTTGCACCGTCTGCGCGAGGCTTCATGAAACGCTCGATCCTGTTCGATACGGAAACCACAGGCTTTGACCCGGATCAGGGCGATCGCATCATCGAAATCGCGGCCATCGAACTGATCGATGATCTGCCGACGACCAATTATTACCACGTGATGGTGCATCCGGAGCGCGACATTCCGGCCGAGGCTACGAAGGTACATGGTTTTCGGATTGAAGATCTGGAGGGTGCGCCGAAGTTTCCAGAAATCGCAGACGGATTTCTGGAGTTTATCGGCGATGCCCCGATGATCGCGCATAACGCGCGCTTCGACTTCAAATTCGTAAACGCCGAGCTGCAAAAATGTGGCCGCGCGCCGCTGGATTACGCCAGCCGTGCGATCGATACTGTCGAAATGGCGCGCAAAAAATATCCGGGTATGCCGGCTAGCCTTGATGCGCTGTGTCGCCGTTTCAACATCGACCTGTCCCAGCGTGGCACCCATAATGCTCTGCTGGACTGTAAATTGCTGGCAGAAGTGTATGTCGAACTGATGGGCGGCCGCCAGCGCGGGCTTGGACTGGCTGGACCTTCACGAAGCCGCAGTATCGCAGAAGCAGGTGATATGCTCGCGAACCGGACTCCACGGAAAATGGCGCTCCCGAATGCAGAAGAGCTGGCGGCTCATACAGCTTTTGTGGACGGTCTGAAGGACCCGGTGTGGCGCCGCGACTGATGAAGATCCTGTTCATCACGTCCAACAGGCTTGGCGATGCCGTTATTTCCACCGGTGTGCTGGATGCTCTGGAAAAACGTTATCCGGCAGCTGTATTTACCGTTGTCTGTGGGCCGGTCGCGGCAGGGTTGTTCGAGCCAGACCCTCGCTGTGAGCGGGTTATTACTCTTGAAAAACGCCGCCACGATCGACACTGGCTGGACCTCTGGTCTGCTTGCGTCCGAACGCGCTGGTTTATGGTTGTGGATCTGCGAGGCTCCCTCCTCAGCTTCACACTGCGAACCCGTCGAAGGTTGATCGTCCAGGGAGGGCGTCGGGACGGACGCAAGATCGAGCAGCTTCGTGATGCACTTGGCCGTCACAAAACCCCGATGCCGTGTGTCTGGACCTCTAGGCAGCATGACAAAACTGCAGAAGATCTGCTTGCGGGTGGCCCTTGGTTGGCTTTGGGGCCAACTGCGAACTGGGATGGCAAGATCTGGCCTCCAGAGCGATTTGTCGCGCTTGCTGAGAGCCTGCGTCGTCAGGGAATGCGCCCTGTTCTGTTTTATGGGCCGGGAGACGCCGAAAAGGAACGGGCCAGGCCTGTTCTGGAAGCGCTGCCGGAAGCGCTGGACCTCGGCGGAGACAGGTCTCTCGGAGAGGTGGCAGCGCTGCTTGCTCGTTGTGCTCTCTTTGTAGGCAATGACTCAGGCCTCATGCATCTGGCCGCCGCTGCCGGAACGCCCACGCTTGGTCTGTTTGGGCCCTCCCGCATGTCCGAATATGCTCCGTCGGGAACCGAGGCGTTCGCAATCGCGGCTCCCGGTCCGGAAGGAAAAGCGTCTTTGGAAAACCTGAGTGTCGAAGCGGTTCTGGATGTTGCCAAAGCCATTCTGGCAGGAAACGCTGGTTCCTTCAGGACCTGATCTTGAAGCGCTGCCCTGCATGGCCGATAGAGAAAGTATGAGCGTTTCTTTCCAGCCTTCGCCTGTGGTGTCGCCTTCTTCTTTTCCGGGGCGCAAAGCCAGAGTGGCCCATGTCATGGCAGGGTCGGCACGCGGCGGGGCGGAACTGTTTTTTGAGCGCCTTTCCATGGCTCAAACACAGGATAAGCGTCCTGTTCGCGCTCTGATCCGGCATGATGTCGCGCGGGAAGATCGTCTTCGTGCCGCTTGCGTGGAAACACAGACGTTCAGGTTTGGTGGCGCTCTGGATGTCAGAACGCGGTCGCACTTGCGGCGGAATCTGAATGAGTTTCAGCCTGATGTCGTTGTGGCTTGGATGAGTCGTGCGGCGCGCAAACTGCCGATTGGTCCCTGGCGGACAGCGGGGCGTCTGGGGGGATACTACGATCTATCCAATTATCGGCGCTGCGAGCATCTGATTGGTAATACGCGTGGTTTGGCCGATTGGATGAAAGCCCAGGGATGGCCTGCGAACCGCGTTCATTACCTACCGAATTTTGCGACAGATTTTGCGTCTGTGACGCCGGTACGCCCGGATTTCCTGCCTCCCGATGTTCCGTTTGTGCTGGCGTTGGGGCGTCTGCATGAAAACAAGGCGTTTGATGTCCTGATCCGTGCCATGACCCGTCTGCCAGGCGTGCATCTCGTCATTGCCGGGGAAGGTCCGGAGCGTGCGATGCTGGAAGCGTTGATCCGAAGCGAAAATCTTTCAGACCGTGTTCATCTTCCGGGGTGGGTCGCGGAGAGTGGGCCATGGCTGCGGGCCTGTGATGTTATGGTTTGCCCATCGCGGATCGAGCCGCTTGGAAATGTCGTGATTGAAGGTCTTTCAGCAGCGGTGCCTGTTGTCGGAAGTGCTATTCAGGGGCCTCAGGAAATTCTTTCCGGGACCGAAGATGGCCTTCTTGCTCCCGTTGAGGATGCTGAAGCCTTCTCTGCCCAGATCGGGAATATTCTGGAAGATAAGGCGCTTGCCCAGCGTTTGCGACACAATGGTCGTGCCCGGTTCGAGCGCGAGTTTGCACAGGATGTTGTGATGGCCCGCTGGTCCGAATTTCTGGACGGAGGGCTGACCTGATGTGTGGAATCGCCGGTCTGTCCTGTCTGCCCGGAAAGGCACCCGATCAAGCCGCGCTGGAACGAATGTCTGCTGCGATTTTTCATCGTGGGCCGGATGGGGAAGGGCGCCTGGATCTTACAGGCGCCGCGCTGAGACATCGCCGCCTGTCCATCGTGGATATTGCTGGCGGAACCCAGCCCTTCCGGGTCGGGAATGCGGCGTTGATTGCCAATGGAGAGATTTACAACGATCCGGACATTCGCAGTACGTTTCCTGCTGATCGTTTCCAGACCAAGAGTGATTGTGAACCGCCTTTGCACCTCTGGCTGAGAGATGGAACGGGTTACACGCACGAACTGCGCGGCATGTATGCCATCGCTGCCGTTGAGAACGAGCAAGGCCAGCACGAAATGCTGCTGTCCCGCGATCCGTTCGGCATCAAGCCACTTTATATTGCGGAATACGAAGGTGGAATCGCTTTCGCCTCAGAGGCGCAGGCTTTGCTGGCCGGAGGCTTTGGTGTCCGGCGGGTCAGGAGCAAGGCGCGGAATGAACTGCTCCAGCTTCAGTTCACAACCGGGCAAAAAACAGTTTTCCCGGGAATACGGCGCTTGTTGCCGGGTGAAACCCTGCGGATTGTGGATGGGCGGATTGTTGAGTCGCGTCGTCGTCACGCTTTGCAGGAAGCCACGGAAACCATCCCCGCTGACCTGACTGACGAGCAGGCTCTGCGCAGGCTCGATGCCGCCTTGACCGACAGTGTTCATGCGCACCTTCGGGCCGATGTTCCTCTGGGACTGTTTCTATCGGGCGGAATTGATAGTTCTGCTATTCTCGCTGCCGCTCATAAACTCGGGCTACCGCGCCCCATGACTTGGACGGCGCGCTTTGACACTGGAAAAGCGGACGAAGCTGCCGATGCCGCAGCGCTGGCGGCTTCCGTTGGTGCAGATCATCATGTTCTGACCGTCACAGAAGCAATGGTCTGGTCCCATCTGCCTGCCATCGTGGCCTGCATGGATGACCCCGCGGCAGATTACGCGATCATCCCAACGTGGTTTCTGGCGCAGGAAGCGCGCAAGGACGTCACTGTGATCCTGAGCGGCGAAGGGGGAGATGAGCTCTTTGCCGGATATGGGCGCTATCGTCGGGCCATAAAGCCGTGGTGGCGCGGCGGAAGAGGGCCCTGGCGTTCGGGTACATTTGGTCGTTGTGTGCCGGGGCAGGGGCGTCAGTGGCGCGCCGGGCTCGCGGCTATGGAACTGTCCCAGCGTTTGACGGGTCTTCCCGCTGTGCAGGCCCTTGATATCGCCGAATGGCTTCCGAATGACTTATTGCTCAAGTTGGACCGCTGCCTGATGGCGCATTCTGCTGAGGGGCGCACACCGCTACTGGACCCTGTTGTGGCCAAGGCTGTCTGGTCTCTCCCGGATCATTTCAAAGTGCGGGATGGATACGGTAAGTGGCTTCTGCGCCGCTGGCTTCAGGATGCGCTTCCACAGGCAAAGCCTTTCGCCCCAAAGCAGGGTTTCACTGTGCCTGTTGGGCCGTGGATCGAGAAACAGTCTCAACGACTGGGCCCGCTGGTGGCGCAACAGTCCTGCATTCAGGACGTCATGGCTCCGCACAAGGTCGAACGTATTTTCTCGACTGCGACCCAGCGCGGTCACGCCCGCCAAGCCTGGACGTTGCTGTTCTACGCTTTGTGGTTCCGACACCATGTTGAAGGCATTCCGGCTGACGGAGATGTTTTCGAGACACTTTCCCGCGCTCGCTAAGTGCGGTTTTCATCAGACTGACAAGGACAGACCATGCATTACGATCTGATTATCCGGGGTGGCCGCTGCGTATTCCCGTGGGGGGAAGCGGAGGCGGATCTGGGTGTCCGGAACGGCCGCATCGCTTCTCTGTCCGTTTCGCACGACGATGAGGCTGACAGGGTGATTGATGCGACGGGGCTGCATGTCCTGCCGGGCCTGATCGATAGCCATGTCCACCTGCGTGACCCCGGAAACGCTGCGGTAGAAACTCTTGAAACCGGAACGCGCGCGGCAGCTTTGGGCGGTATCGCAACAGTTTTCGATATGCCAAACACCTCGCCCAGCGTGACGGACAAGGCAATGCTGGACTGGAAGCGCGAGCACATCAGCAACGTCGCACATGTCGATGTTGGCATGTATATCGGGGCGACCCGTGACAACACGCCTGACCTTGGCATGCTGGAGCAGCAGCCAGGGGTTTGTGCGATCAAGGTGTTCGCGGGGTCTTCTACCGGCAACCTGATGATCGAGGACGACGAAGGCATCGAAGCCGTCATGCGTTCCGGCCATCGTCGTGTCTGCTTTCACTCAGAAGATGAATACCGTCTTCAGGCACGCAAACCGATGTTTCATGAGGGTCAGCCCTATGCCACGCATAGTGTCTGGCGGGATGTGGAATGTGCGTTTCTGGGAACGCGCCGCATCATGGCGATTGCCCGCAAGACGGGCCGGCCGGCCCATATTCTCCACACGTCTACAGCCGAAGAACTGGAGTATCTCGCTGACTTTCGGGATGTCTCAACAGTAGAAGTGCTGGTCAATCATCTCACGCAGGTTGGCCCGGAATGCTATGAAAAGCTGGGTGGTCTTGCCGTAATGAACCCGCCCTTGCGGGATCGCTATCACTACGAGGCAAGCTGGAAAGCCATTCAGGATGGTCGCGTCGATGTTGTGTCTTCGGACCACGCGCCGCATCCACTGGAAGCAAAGAAACGTCCTTGGCCGAATTGCCCGGCTGGCCTGACTGGTGTCCAGACCATTGTTCCGGTCATGCTTGATCATGTGAATGCAGGCCGTCTGTCACTAGCACGTCTGGTAGATCTGATGTCCGCCGGGCCCGCGCGTGTTTACGGTCTTCAGACCAAGGGCCGCATGGCTGTCGGTTTCGACGCAGATTTTACGCTTGTGGACATGAAAGCACAGCAGGAAATCACCAATGACTGGATCGTCTCGCCTGCAGGGTGGACGCCATTTGACGGAACCCTTGTGACGGGTTGGCCAATGGCAACCATCGTGCGTGGTACGATAGTCATGCAGGACGGTGAGGTGATTGGTGAAGCGACGGGACGGTTTGCCAAATTTGCGCCTTGATCGGGGCGTAGGGCGCGCGACGCTTCGACCATGAAAGAGAGTTTTATGATTCGCCCTGTCGCCGCACTCTGCGGCCTGTCCCTTTTGTCCGTGTTCGCCTTTGGAACAGCCAGTGCCGCCGAATCCGGTTGGAGCGCACCAAAATGTGGTGCCGAGCCAGACGCTCCGGCCGTGAAAGCTGGGACAGTTGCCCAGTACAACGAGAGCGTGGACCGAGTGACAGCCTATGAAAAAGAAGCGCGGGCCTATAACGCATGCGTTTCAGGGCAGGCAAACCGTGAAGAGACGGCCATCAGCCAGGAAGCCAGCGCGAAAATTTTACGTATTCATTCTGCCAGTGCTGCTGTCCAGACGCGTATTGCCGGATCATTCCAGAAGCTTTCTTCCGAATTGACTGCCGCAGGACGTAAGCTCGGGCATCACTGACGGGTTTTCACTGGCCCATCCGCACCTGATTCTGGTGTGGCGTTAGAGAAGTCGGACCTTCATAGGTCTGGCGCGCGACGTTTGGCATCAGGTCCGGCCTGGCCCAGCAATCCGTGCCTTCAAAACTGGTGGTGCAGTATGGCTGGGGCGGGGGTGGGCCAACCGGGCGGGAGCAGAAGCTTTCGTCATCATACAGATAGGCCGTATTGCAATCTTTTCCGGTAATGGCAGAGGCAATCCGGTCCGGCGCGCAGCCGCACAGTGTGCAAAGCATCAGAACCGGCGATAGAAGCAGAGCTGGTTTTTTCATGTTTGGCAGCATCATGCGGCAGGGGTTAAGGAAGCCCTAAATTGATAGCCGGTTTCTTTCGGTAACAGCTTCTCAAGCGAAGCGTTTGCCGCAAACGTGCGGCGCCTGTATGGTTCCGCCAGAACTTTACAAGACCGATCCAGCAGGGGACCAGGTGGCGGACGATTTCATCACAGAGGTGAACGAAGAAATTCGGCTTCAGCGCCTACGGGCAGCTGCGCGCCGATGGGGTGCTGTTGTGGCAGCTGTCGTCGTCGTGGGAGCGATTGGCGGCGGTGTCTGGGAGTGGCAGAATCACGCCCGGAAGCAGGCTCAGCAGGCCGCCTCAGCTCAGTATTTCAATACACTTGAGACGCTGGCTGATCCCAAGCACGACAAGACTGTCACGCAGAAAGCCGAGACGGTTTTTCAGGATCTGGCAGATCATGGACCTGTTGGCGTGCGGTCTTATGCAGCGCTGCGTCTGGCAGATCTGAAGATGCAGGATCATGATCTGGCATCTGCTTTGAAGGCCTGGAACAGCGTC
Organism: Gluconobacter sp. P1D12_c; assembly: GCF_018812105.1. NCBI lineage: Bacteria > Pseudomonadati > Pseudomonadota > Alphaproteobacteria > Acetobacterales > Acetobacteraceae > Gluconobacter > Gluconobacter sp. P1D12_c. The sequence continues at coordinate 174,292 of NZ_JACSIQ010000001.1, read as the reverse complement.
GCGTCCGATTCTGTCGCTGAGCCTGCCTTGAAGGACATGGCCCGTTACATGGTCCTGAATGCTCAGACCAACACGGCGGACCCGAAGACGTTGCGTCCCGGCTATGAAGCGCTTGCGCAGAATGGTGGCGCCTGGTCAGCTCTGGCTCAGGAAGGTCTGGTTGCTCTGGATCTGCGTCCGGATGCGACGGCTGACCAGCAGAAAGAAGCCCGTCGCCTTCTGACGCAGATTGTTGGAAGTGTATCTGCACCTGAAGGGGCTCGTGCGCGTGCGCAGGCTCTTCTCGAAACTTTTGGAGACGCTGGTTAATGCGCCGTCCTGACCGTTCTTCTGCGCCTATGAACCGCCGTTCGATGCTGCGTGTTGCCTGTTCCGGCGCCGCTCTGACTGCGATGGGTGGATGCAGCCTCTTCAACGATGATGAGAAGCCTACGCTGGCCGGCCATCGCGTTGACGTGCTCTCCACTGGGGCAGGTCTGACCGTTGATCCGGAAGATCATACGCCCATCACATTGTCTGCACCGCAGTCCGTGACGGAATGGCTTCAGCCTGACCGCACGCCGGACCATGTTGCCGTCAATGCTGTCTGGAACGGTTCGGACATCAAGTGGAGCCGTTCTATCGGCGCCGAGGTGAACCCGACGAGCTTCCTGTCCATGGTGGCGATCATGCCGAACAGCCGCGGGGCCATTCAGTCCCCGCCGGTGATCGGGAATGGTCGGATTTTCACCACGGATGCACAGGGTGTGGTGAAGGCGTGGACGTGGCCGGGCATGAAGCAGCTCTGGTCCCATCAGCCGGCTCCCAAAAAGTCCCGCTCCACCAATATTGGCGGAGGCGTCGCACTCGATGGAGAGACCCTCTACATCGTGGATGGCGTTGCGCAGGCGTTGGCCGTCGATGCTGCCAGTGGCAAGATCAAGTGGGCTGTCGATCTCGGCACACCCGGGCGCTCTGCCCCCACGATTGCCGATGGTCTTGTCGTTTTCGGGACAATTGACGAGCGTCTTTACGCACTTGAGGCCGCAACTGGCCGACAGGTCTGGACATATCAGGCAACGGGTGCGGATACCGTCATCTTCGGGCAGGCTGCCCCTGCAATCGTAGATGGTGTGGTTCTGGCAGGCTTCGGCAGTGGCGACCTCGTCGCCCTGCGTGCGGCTTCCGGTGAAATGGTGTGGAGCGATAGCCTTGGCGGTGCCAACGGTATGGGCGCCATGCTGGATTTCTCCTGCATCCGCGGGGCTCCGGTCATCAAGGATGGCACGGCGTATGCTATTTCCATGTCCAACGTTCTTGTGGCTGTGGATATGCGCTCCGGACGTCGCTTGTGGGAGCGTGAAGTCAGTGGCCAGACGCCCCTGACAATCTGCGGGGACTGGATGTTTGTCCTGTCCACCGATCAGCAGCTTGCCTGTCTGGACCGTCTGTCCGGCCACGTACGCTGGATTACCCAGCTTCGCCGCTTCCGCCGACAGGAAGTGCAGAAGGACGCCATCCAGTGGGTCGGTCCTCTGCTCGTAAACGGCAAGCTGGTCTGTTTCTCTACCCTGCCGCAGGAAGGCATGGTGATTGTTGATGCCGTAACCGGCAAAATTGAATCGACCCGTAAAACCACGGCTCCATGCCAGGTTCAGCCGATCGTCTGTGACGGTCTGGTTCTGACGCTGTCCCAGGATGCTGTTCTGCGGGCCTATGGCTGAACGAATGACCTCTGAGAATCTGCCCGTAGTTGTTATTGCCGGGCGCCCGAATGTCGGGAAATCCACTCTTTTCAACCGGCTTGTCGGGCGTCGTCAGGCGCTCGTCTCCGATCAGCCCGGTGTGACGCGTGACCGCAAGGAGGGCGAAGCCCACATGCGCGGTCGCCGCATCCGTGTGATTGATACGGCGGGCCTCGAAGAAGCTGCGCCGGACACGCTGTTCGGTCGTATGCGCGCATCATCTGAATCCGCCGTCTCCATGGCAGATCTGGTGCTGTTCTGCATTGATGCACGCGCAGGCATCACGCCAACTGACGCTCATTTTGCCAATTGGCTGCGTCGCCAGAATCGTCCGGTTCTGCTGATTGCCAATAAGGCAGAAGGGCAGGCTGGAACCAATTCCGCACTTGAGGCCTACTCGCTGGGTCTGGGCACGCCACTGGCGCTGTCCGCCGAGCATGGTGAGGGCATCAGTGACCTCATGGGAGAGATCGTCGATCGTCTTCCCGGGGCTCCGAAGCAGGAGCGCCGTCGTCGTCGTGACGAGGAGCCGGAAGAGGGCGAGGAGCCTGAAGAACGTCCGGCTGGCCCGCTTCATCTGGCAATTGTGGGGCGCCCGAATGCAGGCAAATCCACGCTTCTGAATTGCCTTCTCGGTGAAGAGCGGATGATCACCGGCCCCGAAGCTGGTCTGACCCGCGATTCGATCTCCGTCGATCTGCATGACGAACACGGTCCGATCAAGCTTGTTGATACGGCAGGGATGCGGAAGCGCGCCCGTGTCGAGCAGCATCTTGAGCGCATGTCTGTTTCTGCCTCTATCGAAGCGCTGAAAATGGCAGAAGTCGTCGTGCTGACGATCGATGCCACACTGGGTGTGCACGAGCAGGATCTTCAAATTGCCCGTCTGATTGAGAAGGAAGGCCGCGCCTGCGTTCTGGCTCTCAATAAGTGGGACGCTGTTGAAGACCGCGTTGCTACACGTCAGGCCATTTCAGACCGGATCGAGACATCTCTTGCTCAGGTTCGTGGCATCCCGGTCGTCACGTTCTCGGCGTTGACGGGGGCTGGCGTTAACCGTCTTCTTCCAGCTGTCCGGAAAGCGTACGAAGTCTGGAATTCGCGCGTCACGACGGGTGAGCTGAACCGTTGGTTCGAAGCAATGCTGGACCGTCATCAGCCGCCTCTGGTTGATGGACGCCGCCTCAAGCTGCGTTATATGACGCAGGTGAAGGCTCGTCCGCCCACATTCATTCTTTTCGGTACCCGAGCAGAAATGCTGCCCGATGCGTACAAGCGCTATCTGGTAAACGGGCTGCGCGAGACATTCCATATGCCTGGCGTGCCCATTCGTATTCAGCTTCGTGGGACGACAAATCCTTACGCGGATAAGTGAGAGCTGTTTTTTGTTCCGTTATGCAATGAACGCATAGCGGAACAAAATCTTCTCACAGGACTGCAAAACTCCCCATTTTCGTATACCTAATCCTTCGTCAGCCTATGGCGGTGCATGGTGTTCGGCCCTAGAAGAGCCGCCAAGCCCTACATCAGGCCTGAGTTAGAGATGAGGATTACAGATTATGGTCGGGATTGCTGCGGTTCGCAGTGAAGGCTCCTCAGGAGAGCCTCAACGCAGCACGGCGCGCGCCACGGCATTGGGCATCATGGCAGCTCTCGCTGGTCTGATGTTCGGTCTCGATACCGGCGTTGTCGCTGGCGCCTTGCCCTTTATCGCTACAGATTTCCACGCGAGTGACGCCCTGCAAGGGTGGATCGTATCATCGATGATGGCGGGGGCAGCATTCGGCTCTCTCGTCGCCGGTCGGATCTCCAGCCGCTACGGCCGGACAGGAGCCATGCTCGTGGCTGCAGTTCTGTTCCTTGTGGGAACGTTACTGTGCGCGTTGGCGCCTTCTGCTCTGGTGCTAATTATTGGGCGCGTCTTTCTGGGCCTTGCTGTCGGTTTGGCGGCGTTTGCTGCTCCTCTCTATATCTCTGAAATCACGGTGGAATCTGCGCGCGGTTCCATGATTTCATTCTATCAGCTCATGGTCACGCTCGGGATTTTTCTGGCCTTTGTGTCTGACAGTCTGCTGGCGACAGGTCAGCATTGGCGCTGGATGCTGGGGATCATGGCCATTCCTGCCACCCTGTTTCTGGGCATTGTCCTGATCCTGCCACACAGCCCGCGCTGGCTGATGATGCAGGGACGCAAGGATCATGCGCGTCGCGTGCTCAATAGCCTTCGGTCTGATGAAGAAGTGGCAGAAGCTGAGCTCGCAGATATTCAGGCGCGTCTTCACAAAAGCAGCGACGCTGGCTTTGGCCTTTTCCGGAGCAATCCCAACTTTCGCCGCTCCGTCTATCTCGGAATGCTTCTGCAGGTCATGCAGCAGCTCACGGGTATCAACGCGCTCCTGTATTATGCACCACGGGTCTTTCAGGCCGCTCATTTCGGGGTTAACGCGTCCATCTGGGCCACGACACTCGTGGGTCTGACGAATATGATTCTGACGGGTGTTGCAATTGCCTGCGTGGACAAGTGGGGGCGCCGTCCTTTGCTTATTCTAAGCTGCGCAATCGCGGGCTTTGCGCTTCTGGGCGTGGGTGCGTTGCTGGCTGTGGGCGCGTCGAGCTTTGAGGCGCAGATTGCACTGTGTGGATTTGTTTTGTTGTTCGTCGCTGGATTCGCAATCGGAGAGGGGCCGCTGGTCTGGACGCTGTGCTCCGAAGTTCAGCCAACGCGCGGACGTGATTTTGGAATCGGCTGCTCAACGGTTACGAACTGGGCTGCAAACTGGGCCATTTCCAAGACTTTCCCCATGATCATGGTGGCTATGGGGGCAGCATCAACATTCATTATGTTTGCAGCGTTCAATGGACTTTTTGTTCTCGTCACCCTCATGATGGTTCCGGAAACGAAAGGTGTTTCCTTGGAGACACTTGAGGCCAATCTGTTTTCGGGCAAGAAACTTAGAAATCTGGGACGTTAAATCGTGATGAAAGCCAAGGCGGCGGACGAGAGTGATCTCGGCGTCGACCCTCAACGGCACGCTGGGCTCTACGGAGCCCAGCGTGCCAAAGCAATGTCAGCCGTTCTTCTTGGGCTGCTTCTCTCCGTTCTGGATTACGCCATAGCAAACGTGGCGCTTCCCTCCATTGCCCATGATCTGAATGCCCCGTCGTCTCGGGCGATCTGGGTGGTGAACGCTTATCAGCTCGCCAATCTGTCCTGTCTGCTCCCACTCGCGTCTTTTGGCTCCCGAGTAGGCTTCGCCCGCATGAGCCAGATTGGGATTTTTCTATTCCTCATTACGTCTGTTGGCTGTGCCCTGTCCCAGAACCTGCTGGAACTGACATTGGCGCGCGCCCTTCAAGGTGTGGGTGGTGCCTGCATCATGAGCGTGAATATTGCGCTCGTACGCTTCATTTATCCACACGCAGAGCTTGGTAAGGGCATTGCTCTGAACGGTCTGTTTGTTGGGATTGGCGTCGCTCTTGGTCCGACGATTGGGTCGATCGTCCTTTCGGTCGCGACTTGGCCCTGGATTTTCTGGATCAATCTCCCACTCGCACTTGCCGCTCTCGTCATGGCCCATTTCGCGTTGCCGCAGACACCGCGGAGCGAGACGCAGGCAGATATTCCGGGTTCGCTTCTGACCATAGCGTCCTTCGCTTTGCTAGGCATCGGGCTGGACGGATTGATGCACGGCGATTTTCTACCCGGATCGTTGCTCACGGGAGCGGGCATCATCTGCTGGTGGCTCCTCCTGCGGTATCAGAAGGGACGGCGTGAGCCTATTGTCCCGGTGGATCTTCTCGCGCGGCGGCCTTTTCTGTTGGCGTGTCTGGTCGGATTTCTTGGTTTTGTGGCCTCCAACCTCTACATCGTCGCCATGCCGTTCACCTTGGCATCGGCTTTTCATCGTGGAGATTCCACGATTGGCTTGCTGATTGCGCCTTGGGCTGTTGGCGTCGCGGTGATGTCGTTTGTCGTTGGAAAGATTGCTGACCGCTTTCCCGCTTCAGTTCTCTCCTCGCTCGGACTGCTCCTGACAGCATTCGGCTTTATGTTGCTCTGGTTGTTGCCCCTGGACGCAAGCAACGCTGCGATCGCGTGGCGGACGCTTCTGGCGGGATGTGGGTTCGGGCTTTTCCAGCCACCCAACAATCGGGCCATCATGGTCTCTGCGCCGGCTGGGCGGGAAGGTGGGGCGAGCGGCATGCTGTCCGTCGCTCGACTGGGTGGCCAGACGACGGGTGCGCTACTCGTCGCAGCTCTTTTCACGATCTTCCCACATCCAGCCTTCATCTGCCTTGGAGGGGCGATGATCGCCGCGCTAACGGGATCTGCCCTTAGTCTTGGGCGGAAATACCTCGCAGACTGAAGAGCGTCGTCGTTCGTTGATCGGTACTTTCCAGCTCCTGAGTGGTCTGGACGTTCTGTTGAATCAGGATGTCCAGATCCAGCTTTGGGGCATAATGGCGCCCCGGATCACAGAGCCAGACTTCGCAGTGCCGGGCACATTCCAGCAGCCAAGGCATGATGCGTGCAGCCATCGCCTCGTTGTAACAGACATCTCCGATTACCAGCAGATCACAGTCCGGCTTTGAACCGACAAGATCGCCTGGACAAGGCACTACTGTCACGGCATTGAGCGTGGCGTTAAAGGCCGTTGCTTCGAGAGCCATAGGGTCAATATCATTGGCCGCTGCGATAGACGCACCCGCTTTTACGGCGGCAATGGCGGCTAATCCGCATCCACACGCCACATCCAGAACTCTTCTGCCTTCAACGCGCTGCGGATTATCCAGGATATATCGCGCAATAAGCTGACTGCCTGGCCATGCAAATGCCCAGAACGGGGGCTCAATACCGTGCGCTTCGAGGAAGGCTTCGCTGGCCTGCCAGATGGGAGTGATGTCTGTTGCCAGATGCAGGGGAATTTCGGGAACAAGGCTGGCGGTCTCGACCGCCGTATTCTCGCGGATAAATGCCGCGGGGTCCTGCAGTCTGACAGACATGATGTTCAAAGTCTTCCGCAGATAAAGGCCAGAGCCAGAAGGAAACCGATTGGAACGTTCTGCTTGAATTGTCGCAGGCAGTTTGGCGCATCGTATGGGTTCAGCGTGCGAGCCTGCTGAAGAAGGAGGCCACCGGCGATCAGGAAGAACAGCCAGAACCCCAGATGCAGATGGGCATGAATGGCGACGAGTCCCAGCGCCAGAAGCATCAGGCTGTAGCAGGTGGCAATAAAGGGCTGAGCGCGCTTTTCCATCAAGCGAGACGTGGAGCGAACACCGATGCGGGCATCATCTTCCATGTCCTGGAAGCCATAGATGGTATCAAAGCCGAGCTGCCAAAGGATGACGGCGCCATACAGCAGCGCGCCATTTCCATCCAGGCCGCCTCCTGCTGCGGCATAGCCCATGGGCGCACCAAAACCGAACGTGAAGCCCATGACGAGTTGTGGCCACCACGTCACACGCTTCGCCGCAGGGTAGAGCGCCACAAGCAGCAAAGCAAAGGGCGCCAGAAGCCAGCATGCGCGGGGCAGGCACACCAGAACGCCCAGACCACACAGAAGTAAAAAGGCCAGCAGCTTAAGGCCCTGCTTCAGGGAGAGCGCACCACTGGCAAGCGGACGGCCCGCGGTTCGAGCAACCTTGGCATCAATATCGCGGTCCCAGATGTCATTCACCACACATCCGGCAGAGCGCATAACGAGTGAGCCGAACGCGAACAGCGCTGTGTAGACAACGCGGAGACCGAGCGGCGCATCAAGGGCAAGGAACAATCCCCAAACCCCCGGGAGAAACAGCAGCCATGTACCAACCGGGCGATCCAGTCGGGCCAAAAGTGCGTAGGACCGCCATGGTTCGGGCAGGCGGCCGGTCCAGCCTGTCAGGCTGATATCGGTATGGGGGCGGGTTTCACTCATCAAAGCACGTGATGAGGGGCAGATGCGCTTCCGTCAATGGCTGTTGCGCGCTATCGGAAAAGGATGAGCCGATCTGATCCCCGTCTTTATCTTGAAGTGCCGGATGTTCCCTTCACGGAAGGGCTGGAACTTCCTCTTCCCGCCAGTCAGGCCCACTATCTTGGCAATGTCATGCGGCAGAGCACTGGAGATCCGGTACGTGTCTTTAATGCGCGCGATGGAGAGTGGAATGCCATCATCCAGACCTTACGAAAAGACAAGGGAACAGTGCGGCTGGGAACGCGAGAGCGCGCACCTCAGGTCACAGAGGGAGTGGAGCTGCTGTTTGCGCCCCTCAAGCGTGATGCGACAGAACTCGTTATCCGGATGGGGACTGAACTCGGAGTGACGTGTTTTCGGCCCGTCGTAACCGAACGAACCAACACGCACCGTCTGAACCTCGACCGTCTTGCCCTGATTGCCAGTGAAGCTGCTGAACAATGCGAGCGGCTGGATATTCCTGAAATCCAGCCGCTGGAGCCCTTGAAATCCGTTCTTGCGGAATGGCCTGAGGACAAGCCGCTGTTTGCGGCTCTTGAGCGACGTCCCGGGGCGGATGGCCCTTTGGTCGCATCTGCTCTTCTCATTGGGCCTGAAGGTGGCTTTTCCGATGCGGAGGTGGCGCTGCTTCAGAAGCATCCTGCTGTTCATGCGCTGACACTGGGGCCGCTGGTGCTGCGCGCCGAGACGGCTGTCTGCGCCGGACTGGCGCGACTTGCACTGCGCCGTGGGGCCTGAGGGTGACAGGACAGTCTGAGGTGCTACAAGTTCAATCAATATCGAACAACGATCGCAAATCGAGGCAAAACCGCCATGTCCAATCCCGGCACGTCTAATAGCGCAACGATCGAGAATCGGGCGCAGCTCGTCGAGGTTCTGGAACGGGGCTCCAAGCCACGGTCCGAATGGAAGATCGGAACCGAACACGAGAAGTTCGGCTTTGTACTGCCGGGGCAGGATGATGGGCGTACACCGTTGTCAGCGCCGCCTTATGAACCCAAAGGTATTGGCGCGCTGCTGCGGAAACTGGAGGGACCGGACTGGGCTCCTATCCACGACGGTGAGGCGCTGATCGGTCTGGCAGGACAGAACAGCCAGAAAGGGCGGTCCATTTCTCTGGAGCCCGCTGGACAGTTCGAGCTTTCCGGTGCGCCGGTTGTCTCCTTGCAGGAAACGCAGAGCGAGATGCAGGAGCATTTCGATCTGATCCGCGGTCCTGCAGCTGAACTCGGACTGGGCTTTCTGCCATTTGGTTTCCAGCCGCTCTGGGCGCGCGACGAGATGCCGTGGATGCCCAAGAGTCGGTACGCCATCATGCGCAGTTATATGCCCAAGGTTGGCACGCTGGGCCTGGATATGATGACGCGGACCTGTACTGTGCAGGTCAATCTGGACTTCGGTGATGAAGCCGATATGGCCCGCAAGATGCGTGTATCGCTGGCGCTTCAGCCATTGGCCACGGCTCTGTTTGCGAATTCGCCTTTTGTGGAAGGCAAAGCAAACGGCTTCCTTTCCAACCGCGCCCGTATCTGGACCGATACCGATAATCAGCGTTCAGGCCAGCCATCGCTGTTCTTCGCAGAAGATTTCAGCTTCGAGAAATACGTGGACTGGGCGCTGGATGTGCCGATGTATTTCGTCGCTCGGGACGGGAAAAACATTGACGCCAGTGGCTGCTCCTTCCGGCGTTGGCTGGAAGGCAGTGCGCAGCCCGCTCTGGACGGTCTGACGCCGACTATTGGTGATTTTGAGGATCACCTCACGACTGTTTTCCCTGACGTGCGCCTCAAGCAGTTCCTTGAGATGCGTGGCGCGGACGCCGGTCGTCCGGAGATGATGGTTGCCCAGTCTGCGCTTTGGGTTGGCCTGTTCTACGATGCCGCAACATTGGAAGCCGCTGAAAAGCTGGTATTGGAACAGCCTTGGGAGGTTTATCAGCAACTCCGTGCGGATGTTCCTGCCAAGGGCATGCAGGCTGATTTTCCCGGTGGCCTGAAAGCACTGGCAAAGCGCGTTGTGGCTCTCGCGGAGCAGGGACTTCGTGCCCGTGTTCGCAACGAAGCACAGTTCCTGGACCCGCTGCATCTGATTGCAGATGGTGGTCCCAACCAGGCTGAGTACTGGCTTGCCCTGTATGAAGGTGCATGGGGCGGAAATGTGAAGCCGCTGTTCCGCGAAGCATCGATCTGAAGTCAGACGTATTGGAGTAGGGCGTTAAGCCCTGCTGCGATCAGTTTCCGGTTTGTGCAGGAACACGTTATGGAATGCAGGTGCGAAGCTTTTTGCAACCCGTGACCTGATCGGCAGTTCCAGAGGCATGATGAACCGTCTTTTCTTCCGCGCGGCTGTGGCCAGCGCTTTCATATCCGTAGCAGCTCTTCCGCTCCCTGCCATGGCTCAGGCCGTTCCCGCACAACTCCGTCCTGTGGATCAGGGCTGGGTTGCGCGCGTTCAGGATACGCTGGCGCAGATCACAACGCTTCAGGCGCGGTTTCAACAAATTGCACCAGATGGGAAAGCTGTTGCCGGGACAGCCACGCTTGATCGTCCGGGGCGAATGCGCTTCGACTATGACAGTCCCAGCCCGCTTCTTCTTGTCGCCAATGATGGCAAGGTCGTTTTTCAGGATCGGAGCGTCGGACAGGTAACGGTTATGCCGCTGGACCGTACTCCCCTCGGTTTGCTGCTGCGGCCTGATCTGAAGCTTTCAGGGGATGTCACGGTAACAGGATTTGAGCGTAAGAACGGTCAGATCAACCTTCAGGTTGAAAAAACGGAGAGCCCGGGTGAGGGGAATCTGACCCTCATGTTCTCCGAAGCGCCACTTGCTCTTTTGGGGTGGGAAGTCGTGGATGCTCAGGGCCGAACAACGCGTATCGCCCTGTCAGACATCAGGACGGGCGGAAGCGTATCCCAGTCTCTGTTCACGCTCCCGAAGTCTGAGGACTGACGTTCAGTCCTTTGTTTCGCGGGAAAGCTCCAGTGCGCGGGCATAAACCGTGCGCTTGGGCAGTTTGATAATTCCCGCCACGAGAGTGGCCGCATCCTTCACCGAATGACTGGTCAGCGCTTCCCGGAGATGCGTATCCAGATCGTCTGCACCGCTATCGTCTTCCGCTGAGGGGCCGATCAGGAGTGTAATCTCACCCCGTGGTGCAGTTTCCTGGAAATGGGCGAGCACTTCCGCCAACGTTCCCCGCACCATCTCTTCGAAGCGTTTTGTCAGTTCTCTGCCAACCGCTGCCTCGCGGTCAGGGCCGAAGACGGTGATCAGATCTTCCAGTGTCTCGACGAGGCGGTGCGGCCCCTCATACCAGATCAGAGTGGAACGAACGCCAGCCTGTTCTGCGGCCCGAAGCGTCGCGAAGCCTGTCTTGCGGGCTTCGCTTCGCGGCGCGGGAAAGCCGAGAAACATGAAGGGAAGAGGGGGGAGGCCTGAAAGAGTCAGAGCCGTGATGACAGCGTTTGGACCCGGAATGGCCGTAACATGAACGCCAGCCGCGATCGCTGCCCGGACGAGCCGATAGCCCGGGTCTGAGACAAGGGGAGTGCCTGCGTCTGACACCACGGCAAAGCTGGCACCAGCCACCATTTTTTCCACAAAGAACGGTGCGCGATCCTGTTCGTTATGATCGTGAAGCGTTCGTGTGGGAGTGGAGATGTTGCGCGACATCAATAATTTTGCCGTAACGCGTGTATCTTCGCATAAAATAGCTTCAACACTGTTCAAGGCTTCAATCGCGCGCTCGCTGATATCGGCCAGGTTGCCGATCGGCGTCGCAACCAATATCAGTTGTCCCCCCACTCTCGGGCCATGCTCCGAAGGCGGGGCGGTCGTTAACGTTTCAGCCGTATCGCTCAAGGGAGTTTCAGCGGAACATGACTTTTCGGACATCTGCATCCTCGGTGACGAACTCAAGGGTCTATTCTGGACCGATGAGCCGTCTGCGCAAGGGTGTAAGCACTGGGCTGGCCGCAGGAACCTTCCTGACGCTGGCCGCCTGCTCCGGCGGAAACTCCTCTTTGACATCTGGCGTGGGTGGAATTCCCGGCTCAGGCCAGGCTCCTGGCGCACATGACGTTGGCCTTATCCTTCCCCTGACGGGACGCTACGGTGCCATCGGTGCGCGAATGCGTGATGCAGCCAAGCTGGCTCTGTCTTCACAAGGCTCGCCTGTGCTGGACGTTCATGACAGCAACGCCGCCGGTGGCGCAGCTCAGGCTGCCCATGACGCCCTGACGCGTGGCGATGCCATGCTCCTTGGGCCGCTAACGGCTACAGAAACTGCGGCTCTCGCACCGCTGGCTGTTGAAGCAGGCAAGCCTGTTCTGGCGTTCACAAGCGATTCCACGCAGGCTCGTCCTGGCGTCTGGGTGATGGGACTGACGCCGGAGCAGCAGGTTCGCCGGATGGTGGATGCTGCACGCGCAACGGGCCGCAAGAACTTTGCAGCCTTTTTGCCAGATAGTGCGCTGGGGCATGCGATGGCGGAAGGACTACAGCGGGCCTGCCGGGATGACGGTCTGAAAGATCCGCAGATCGTTTTCCATTCCATGGATGCGCAAACCATCGACAATGGCCTCAAATCCCTTTCAGATATTGCCAATCGCCAGCCGCCGGCACCTGTGGTTTCGACGCCGACCGGTCCATCGGCTGTTGATCCTACGGCCGATTCGCCTGCCGACTCGACAACGCCTGCGCAGCCCCCAGCAACTCCAGTTGCTGCGCCAGTGGTGCCGCCCCCTCCGTTTGATGCTCTTCTGCTGGCAGATACCGGTGTGGAGCTAGGGCGCATCATCACTGCGCTACACGCTGACCAAGTGACGTCAGATCAGGTGCAGATCATGGGGCCAGCACTCTGGAAGGCATTTGATGGCAAGCTCAGTGCCCTGCATGGTGCCTGGTATGCTGCGCCCGATGCCAAGGATCGCAATGGGTACGTGGCCCAATACAAGGCGGTTTATCATCAGGCGCCATCACCTGTGACGGATTTCGCCTATGATGCCGCAGCTCTTGCCGGCAACCTGATGAAGCAGGGAGGCCCGACCGTTCAGGCGTTGACCCGTCCGGACGGCTATATGGGTGTGGATGGCCTGTTCCGCCTGCGCGCTGACGGTCATGTCACTCGCGCGCTGGCTATTTTCCAGATTCAGCGTGGCGGAGGTGCCCGCATCGTTGTTCCAGCATCGCGGGATATTGCGGTCCGTCCAAGCTGAGAAAATACTGCTGGTTCAGAAACAGAAACACGCGTCCATGGCGATTGGCGCGTGTTTTTTTATGGCTTTTCTTGAAAGCCAACTGGCGTGTCAGGGGTGAGCCTGACCGCGCAGATCAGGCTGCGTAGGTCTCGGCCAGCGGCAGAACCGGGCGAATAGTGTGAAGAGCCAGTTCGAAGCTGGCGTAGCTGCCCAGTTCATGATTGCGCAGATGATCGATCAGGACCCAACGCATCCCCTGCGGGCGGAGCATGTAGGCTGGATCCGGGTTCTCACGGACCCAGACCAGAACATGCTCAATGGGCGTTGTTCCATCGAAATTCGTGACCCCGGAATCCGTCGGTGTGATTTCTGCATCGAAGAGACCCATCCGCATTCCGGCTTCCAGCCACCGTGACAGATATTCGCGGTGACGAGGGAGAACACCCTGCCTCAACGTCACGACATTACCGCCCATCGAAACGGGTGAAAGATCGTATAGGGGAGTTGCCTGCGCCATCAGGAAAGTCCTCATCAGAGCGGGGCGGGGGAGCCCGTGGATTGCGATAAGGTCAGGCTAAAATCCAAACGGCCCCTTTCACAATCTAAAATGACGCCAAAACCCCTTTCCGCGACATAAACTTTCCCCACTGTGACAAATCTGCCATGCAAAAATTGCATGGCTCAACATGTTGTTGTCATATTCCGATACAGCGCCTTGTCCCATCTCCGGTGAAGCCAGAGCCATGAGCCGGGCTCCTGCTTTATCCACTCCTGAAGACGGTCGTTGAGTTGCTGTGTCAGCTTCAGGACATCTGCCTGACGATTCTCGGTAGGTTGTGGATCAATGGGGGGATCCACAACGAGTACCAGTCTGGCAGGCCCTTCGCGGCGCACATGTCCGGTTACAATCAAGGCTTTATGCCGCAGAGCAAACACGGCAGTTGCAGAGGCTGTCATGGCGGGACGACCGAAAAGACGGGCCTCGATGCCATCATTCATTTTCTGATCGCCAAGCACGCCTAAATGCCCGCCGTGAGACAGGTGCTTCAGCGCAGAGCGTGCTCCACGTGCTCCTTTGGGGAACATCGGAACATCCATGCGCATAGCTCGGCGGCGCAGGGCATGGATGATGGAATCTACAATCGGATTGCTGGCTGCCCGATAGAAGGAAGCAAAGGGCATCCCGAATCGTGCGACGACCGGGGGCATAAGTTCCCAGTTGCCAATATGGCCGGAAAAGAAAATGATCGGGCGCCCCGTTGCGCGAGCGGCTTCCAGATATTCTGATCCTTCAACACGCCATCCTGGGCCGGTCGGCGTGTTCTGTTTCAATCGGCCCACATGCGGAAACTCCGCCACGGTGCGCCCCAGGTTTTCCCAGCAGTCTTTGACGATGCCGCGCCGCTCTTCCCTGGTCAGTTGTGGCATGGTCAGTTGCAGGTTTCGGTCGGCCACTCTGGAAACGGGAATAAGAGGTCCGATATGGCGCGCGACGGAGCCACCCAGTGTGGACGCGGCCGCAGGGGGGAGAATGCGCAGCCAGCCCAGCAGGACGCGCACAAGCAGGGCTTCCGCCCGATGTGGAATTGAAGTCATGAGTGAGGGAACAGAAGATCCAGAATATGGTCCGGCGCTTTTGGGTCCGCCCAAAGAAGCTCAACGTTGATGACGGTGACCTGCGCCCGGAAAGCGGGGGGAAGTTTGACCGCATCCTTGGCTGTGGTCACGAGCGTGGTTCCGGATTCCCGACGCAGCGTTTCAAGGCGCTGGATGTCATTGGCCGAGTAGGCATGATGATCCGGAAAGGGAAGGCAGCGAACAGGGGAGACGCCTGCGTCCTGCAGCATGGTGAAGAATTTATCGGGGCGGCCGATCCCCGCGAAAGCGACGACTCTCCGGCCTTGCAGACCGCGGATTTCAGGGCCGGGAACCAGTCTGGCCTGAGCTTTGAAGAGAAACGGTGGAAGGGTGAGCAGCAGGCCTTGGCGGTCTTCCCCGATGATGACCACACACTGTGCACGCTTTAGAGCATCCAGCACCGGTTCACGCAGAGGACCGGCGGGCATAACCTGTCCATTGCCAAACCCTACGACGCCATCCACAACCAACACCGAGAGGTCCTTGTGAAGGCCAGGGTTCTGGAAACCGTCATCCATTACAAGACAGTCAGCGCCTTGACCAACCGCCAGTCTCGCGGTCTGGGCACGGTCTGCTCCGACCCATGTTGGCGCGGCTTTTGCCAGAAGAAGAGGCTCATCGCCAACATCGCGGGCGCTCGAACGCCCCGGATTGACCTCCAGCGGACCTTTCTCTCTGCCCCCATGACCGCGGCTGAGAATATGCGGAGAATGTCCACGATCTTTTAGTCTTTGGACCAGATCCAGTGTCAGGGGTGTTTTTCCTGTGCCCCCAGCAGTCACGTTACCGCAGCATAGTACAGGGACTACGGCTCGGTAGCCTTTGCGGGTCATGCGGCGACGGGTCAAACGGGTCGCGATTCCTGCCAAAGGGCGTAGCATGAATGCCGCAGGGCCTACCCTCGGGATGGACCAGAATCGCGGAGCCCGTAGTCTCATCGTTCAAGTGTCTCCAGAATGCGGGGGCTTAGTCTGGACACCACGGAGCGCTGAAGCACTGCGGGTGAAGGCGTGACATGAGGTCCAGTGATCCAGTGGCTCAGACTATCGATATCCTTAACGATGTGAAGATAATCGTGCAGCAGGCTAACCGCTTCCCGCCAGTTTTCCATAAGAGGGCCGGTTGCCGTTGGAATGCCCAGGCGAAGTGGCTCGAAAGGATTATGGCCACCGCCTTTCCCCGCGAGAGAGTTGCCCAGGAAGCAGCAATTCGCGAGTCTGTAGAACAGGCCCAGTTCCCCCAATGTGTCGGCAATCCAGCCATGAGTCTTGTTGTTCGGCTTCTGCCCAACGGATCGCCGGGGCAGATCAAAGCGCGAAGCCAGTTCCTCGCCGCGTTTTGGATGCCGGGGGATGAGGATCGTCAGAAGGTCAGGTTGTTTTTCTCTGGCAAGCGCTGCTGCTGCCAGAACCAGTTCCTCCTCACCAGGATGAGTCGAAGCCGCGACGAAAACCGGGCGATTTCCAATCACGTCCTGAAGTCGTTCCAATTCAGCGAAGACGCATGACAGAGGAGGAGCGTCCTGTTTGAGGTCTCCATCTTCATAAACGGCTTTTGTGCCTAACGAGCGGAAGTGTGCCGCGTCTTCCGGGCCTCGGGCTGCAACCCAGGAGAGGCGAGAAAACATGCGTCCAGTCAGGTTGGCGGCTTTTTTCCACCGGCGAGCCGAGCGATCCGAGAGGCGACCGTTGACCAGCATGACGGGAATAGCTTTGCGGTAGCAGGCTGCAATGATCCCGGGCCAGAGCTCACTTTCTACAAAGACAACACCGTCCGGCTGCCAGCGCTTGAGAAATCGGCCAAACCACCGTGGCACATCGTGAGGAATAAAACGATGAAGGACGCGGCGTCCGAATTCCGGGTGGCGACTGACAATTTCTGCGCCTGTCACAGTGGCTGTGGTAAACAGGACATTTAAATCCGGCTGCTTTTCAAGCAGATCATCAAGTAACGGTCGGGCGCATAGGGTTTCACCTACGCTTGCTGCGTGAATCCAGAGCAGGGCGCCTTTTGGGCGCTGACCGCCTCCCAGCCCCATTCTTTCATGCAGACGGTCTGGCAATTCCCGGCCCCGTTTCAGGCGGACGCGCAGCATAATTGTTAGAGTAGGTGCCAGAAGAGTACCAATTGCTCCCCAGAAGCGGTCCATTACAGATAGGTTCTGGTTCTGGACGTGGTCCTCCGCCTGGCGAGCGACCGTGTTAAGAGCAAGGCGGAGCGTTTCTGTATCGGGTTCAAGAAGTGGCTCACCCACCACGAGGGACCCTCGTCCGAACGGAAGGGGGAGGGCAAGACCATCCCACGAGGGCAGGCGAATGCTGTTACATGCCAAACCCAAAGGGACGATGGGGCGTCTGGAAATTCGCGAAAGTGCCAGTATCCCTGGCTGAACCTTCTCCGCAGGGCCTCGGGGACCGTCCGGTGTGATGGCGATGAATGCGCCCTGCTTTAATTCATGTAGGGCGCTTCTCAGGGCAGCGGCGCCACCTTTGTCCTTTCCCTTGCGGGATGTAGAGCCATGGATGGCGATGATATCCCATGGGCGGACGGCGTCCGCGATCAGGCGACCGTCGGCATTCCGCGAAATCAGGACCCGCAGTTTTATTCTCGGTTCAATTTTGCGGGCCCAGAACCAGAGCGCGGGCGCCAGTGTCAGGGAGCGGTGCCAGAAGGCTACGACGACTCCCTCATCAGCCTGTGTCAGCAGCGCTCTGGACTGTATGGTCCCTCCGACATCCCAGTGTGTGGAGCGAAGGCAGGCACCTAACCAGACATGGATCATGCGAGCGGGCGATATCATGAGCAGTCGGGTAGCATGGTCAGGTGGCGCTCGCAAAACTTTGTGACAGCCTGTCAGGCAGCTTCGTGATGAACCTGAAGTCCCGTGAAGGTCACACGGGCCATATCCTCATGAGACGGCATATGCCAGCCCTGTTCCCCGGCAACCGCTTCAAACCAGACACCCTGTGCTATTGCGGCCGAGGGCAGAGAGAAGTGATTTTCCGTCCCATTGACGATGATACGCATTAAACCATTCGGAGACGTGTGAATTTCGTAGCGAACGGTCTGATGGGGATAGACCGTCCCGACAACGACGTTCTGCTTGGATGTGCCATTGTCTACCACAGCAAGAATACGGTCACCCTGAACACTCAGTTCTGCCACTGGGTGCTGGGTGCTTGCCAGACGGCCAATGACGACTTTTCCGTTTCGAGGAAGGCGATCAATGTGCAGCGCTGCCTTCATGTCAGAGTTCGTCTGCTGGAAATACCAGGCGGTATTTTCGCGCAGCAGTGTTTCCGGGGCGACCTTGCTGCGGATTTTTGGCTGGAGACCGTCAGTCGTCAGCGTCAGGGCGCCTGCTTGTTGGTCGCGTGAATAGAAGGCTGTGTTGTAACCAGAACCCAATGTGGCGGAAGAGACGAGATGCAGGCTCAGGCGGTTGGCAGGTTCCTGAAGTGTAAAAGCTGAAATATCCGGCGCTTGAGGTACATCCATGGCATGCACGGGCATGGCGATTAGAGCACTCAGGCAAAAAGCTGGGCCAGCAAGTCGGGAGATCATAATGTGTCCTTCCGGGGTTCTGGGTGTGACGTCAGATGACTGTTTCAACGCAGAACTCCCGAAAAGGACGCATGATTAGCGACTCATGAGAACCGTGAGTTTCATGTTCTCAAGAATATGACGGGTCACGCCCCCCAGAATCATCTGGCGAAGACGGGAGTGGGAGTAGGCCCCCATGCTCAGCATATCGGCGCCAAAATCTTCAGCCCCCTTCAACAGGCCAGCACCGACATCTTTATTGATGGGGTCGCAGGCGCGTGTCGTAGCGGAAATGCCATGCAGACGCAGATAACGGACAACATCGTCGCCCGTAGGGCCGCGACGCTGATATTCTTGGCATGTCAAAACCTGAACGCCTTCCGCGGTATGCGCCCATGGCAGGATGCAGCGGAGTGCAAGCGAAGACTCGGGCGTTCCGTTCCAGGCAATGGCAATGCGGCTGCCTACTGTTTTCGGAGCAATTGGCGGAGCAATGACCAGAGGGCGCCCGCTGTCAAAAAGAATGGCATGCAGTGTTTCTGATGCGCGCGGGTCAGTGGCTGAAATGAGATTGGGCACGAGCGTCATGTCTGCCAGACGTGAGCGCCATGTCAGAGCATCATGTTCCGTGCCATCCAGCACTTCGAGGCTGGCACTGACACCGCCGCCAATGGACATGCCGATCTTGGAGGCTTCGACGCGGCGAAGTCCGTTATTATGCACGAAGCTATCGAAGCTGTGTCGGATCCTGATGGCGCGGCGGTGAGCTTCCGTGGCCGCCGCATCAATCATTTCCGTCACCATTCCGGCAGAAATGCCTTCGCCAGCGAGTGTGGCAACTTCGGTCGGATCTGATCCGACAACGACAGCAGACAGGTGTGCATCAAAACGACGGGCAAAATCCAGGGCCACCGACATGACTGAATCCAGATCGTCGGCCCCGGTGAGGGGGAGAAGGATGTTCTTGATTTCGATAAGCATAGCGTAAGGCTCCCCACCTTGGGAAAAGGGTGTTCTCTATCTTTACGGATAAAGACGCGTGACGTTCCATTCAGATCCATCACGAGTCCATAATGCTCGGTCATGGAGGCGGAAAGGCCGGTCCTGCCAGAACTCTATGGCGTCTGGAGCAACGCGGAAACCTGTCCAGTTGTTCGGGCGCGGAATAGGGCCATTGCCATATTTTTCTTCTGCGGCCTTCAGGCGCTCTTCAAAGGTGCTGCGTTCATTCAGAGGACGCGACTGGTCAGATGCAATGGCCCCCAGCCGGGACATGGGCGACCGGCTGGCGAAATAAGCATCTGCTTCCTCGTCACTGACCTGCGTAACCGGTCCTTCGATCCGGATCTGCCGACGCAGGGACTTCCAGTGGAACAGCAGAGCGACATGCGGATTGGCCAGCAGATCGCCACCCTTGCGGCTCTCCACGTTGGTATAGAAGACAAACCCGCGCTCGTCCGCGCCCTTGAGCAAAAGCATGCGAACGGAAGGGCGGCCATCTGGCGTGGATGTTGCAACAGCCATGGCATTGGGATCATTAGACTCAGACGCTTCCGCGTCTGACATCCAGGCTGCAAACAGGGCAAATGGATCAGAAGTCAGCTCGATGAGGGGCAGAGAGGGCATGGAAGTCTCCTGAAGCAGCGGGGACAGCCCGAAAGGGCGATGTGAGAACCATAGCGGCTCCGTCCGGGTCCCGGAACAGACCCTGTCAGGTTCCGGCTCCGAATTATGGCGTCAGAGGCACTATATAGAGGAAGCAGGAGCAGTTGCCTTGACCTGCCTCATGGGCCTGAAATCCACACTACGGCTGGAAACTGCCGTCCAAGAGGCATTGAGTGTCGTGTTACTCTTGTTTGCTGGCATCTCTTGTGCGACCACGGCGCTAACACGCCAACGCGATTCAGGAAACCTTCAATGTCTGAAACAGAAGACAACATTCCGGCTCCCGTGACCGGCACCCTCATGAAGGGTAAGCGCGGTGTCATCATGGGCGTTGCCAACAAGCATTCTATTGCTTGGGCCATCGCGAGTGCCTGTGCTGCACAGGGCGCGGAACTCGCTTTCACCTATCAGGGTGAAGCTCTTGGCAAGCGCGTGCGTCCCCTCGCGGAAAGCGTTGGCTCTGATCTGGTTCTGCCGTGTGATGTCAGCGACGATGCCGCGATCGATGCGACGTTCGATGAAATCGAAAAGGTGTGGGGCAAGATCGACTTCGTGCTTCACGCCATCGCTTTTGCTGACAAGCAGTACCTGCGCGGCCGTTACATCGACACGCCGCGGGATGCCTTTCTGCAGGCCATGGACATTTCCTGCTATTCCTTCGTGTCCGTCGCCCGTCGCGCGTCTGCCATGATGAATGCTGGTGGTTCGTTCCTGAGCATGACCTATCTCGGTGCAGAGCGGGTTATGCCGCACTACAACGTCATGGGTGTTGCCAAGGCGGCTCTAGAAGCCTCCGTGCGTTACATGGCCGCTGATCTCGGCCGTGACGATATCCGCGTGAACGGTATTTCCGCAGGCCCGATCATGACGCTGGCAGCCAACGGCATCAGCGACTTCCGCTATATCCTGCGCTGGAACCAGCTCAACGCCCCGATGGAGCGTAACGTGACCCTGAAGGACGTTGGTGGTTCGGGCATGTACCTGCTCTCCGACCTCTCCAGCGGCGTGACGGGCGAAATCCACCATGTGGATTGTGGCTACCATACGGTTGGCATGAAGAACCCGGCAGCTCCGGACATTGCAGCTGTCAGCTCCGGGGACTGACATGTCAGACAACAGCTTCGGGCAACTCTTTCGCGTCACCACCTGGGGTGAAAGCCACGGGCCGGCCATTGGCTGTGTCGTAGATGGCTGTCCACCTCGCCTGAAGCTGTCCGAAGCGGACATCCAGCCCTGGCTTGATCGCCGTCGGCCGGGGCAGTCCCGCTTCACGACCCAGCGTCGGGAACCGGATCAGGTCCGGATACTGTCGGGGGTGTTTGAAGGCCAGACGACCGGCACGCCTATTTCGCTCATGATCGAAAACACCGATCAGCGGTCGAAAGATTATGGTGAGATTGCCCAGAGCTATCGCCCGGGCCATGCTGACATTGCCTATGATCTGAAATATGGCATCCGTGATTACCGTGGTGGTGGTCGCTCGTCCGCGCGTGAAACAGCCATGCGTGTTGCGGCCGGTGCTGTTGCACGTGTGCTGCTGAAAACGTTAGTCGGAGAAGGCGTGAAGATTCGCGCAGCCCTGACAGGCATTGGTGGTCAGACCATTGATCCGGCCCGCTGGGACTGGGACGAAGTGGAACGAAACCCGCTCTGGTGCCCGGACGCTGCGAGCGTCGGTCCTTGGGAAGAGCTGCTCGACTCCATTCGCAAGGATGGCTCATCCATCGGGGCCACTGTTGAAG
This sequence comes from Gluconobacter sp. P1D12_c, assembly GCF_018812105.1. Lineage (NCBI taxonomy): Bacteria > Pseudomonadati > Pseudomonadota > Alphaproteobacteria > Acetobacterales > Acetobacteraceae > Gluconobacter > Gluconobacter sp. P1D12_c. The sequence goes on along the minus strand of NZ_JACSIQ010000001.1, from coordinate 152,821 downwards.
TTGTTGCAGAAGGTTTGCCCCCCGGTCTTGGTGCGCCGGTCTATGGCAAGCTGGACGCAGACCTTGCTGGTGCTCTGATGGGCATCAATGGCGTGAAGGGCGTTGAGATTGGCGATGGTTTCGCCGTCGCGGCTCTTCGCGGTGAGCAGAACGCCGACCCGATTGCGCCCGGACCGCAGTTCGCATCGAACCATGCAGGCGGCATCCTGGGAGGCATCTCCACGGGGCAACCGATCGTGGCCCGCTTTGCCATCAAGCCAACCAGTTCGATCCTGACGCCCGTGCCGAGCATTAACAGTGCAGGGGATTCGGTGGAGGTTCGCACCAAAGGACGACACGATCCGTGTATCGGTATCCGTGCCGTGCCTGTGGCGGAAGCAATGATGGCCTGTGTTCTGGCAGACCATCTGCTGCGCAATCATGCGCAGTGCGGCTGGGACAACTGATCCCAGCCATCAAGGCTTTAGCTGGTGAGCTTGGCGTCCAGGGTGATCTCCGTATTGAGAACCTTGGACATCGGGCAGCCAATCTTCGCCTTGTTGGCAGCATCCAGGAAGTCGGCTTCAGTCGCGTTCGGCACCGTGCCACGAAGCGTCAGATGGGCCTTCGTGACGGCAAAGCCATCACCAACCTTATCCAGGGAAATTGTCGACTCCGTATCGAGGGAGTCGGCTGTAAAACCAGCATCACCAAGGATCAGAGATAGCGCCATTGTGAAGCAGCTGGCGTGGGCCGCGCCGAGCAGTTCTTCCGGGTTCGTGCCGGGCTTGTCTTCGAATCGCGTATTGAAACCATAAGGCTGGTCCTGAAGGGCGCCGCTCTGCGTCGAGATGGTGCCCTTGCCTTCCTTGATGGTGCCGCTCCAGTGGGCCGAAGCTTTCTTGTTGATAGTCATGAGACGCTCTCCGCGTGTTTGGGGATGCTGTCTCCAACGTGACCAGACAGGAAACGTTGCCGTGAAAAAACCGGGTGGTGTGGTTGTGATGCCACTCAGGAAAAGCCCATTGGGGATGAATGGGAACCTATGGCGGTTTTCTGCGATTGCCCCAATATATAGGGGTGTGGATCGTTTATGCCCCTAGATATGGATGACTCCAAATTCACAGCTTGTTCCAATTTGCAAGAGAAGAGTTCGCTTGCAGTGACGGGCACGGGTGTGGAATTGGAAGGATATCAAATCGAAAAAATCAGACTGCCGGAGCAGAGCGCAATGACACTTCATGACGTGACGATGGACACGCCACATACGGCCGACCGCCCGCATGACGTGCTTCCGCCTGTTGACCACCCTGTTGGCGAGCAAGCCGTCGGGGAGGGGGAAGAAACGCCAGACATGTTCGATGATGTCGTACAGCTTCCGGGTCATCATGCCGTCCGTGTGGATCGTTCACGTGATTCGCTTCTGACGGATTTTGGCAAGGCGACTCTGAACAACCGCTACCTTTTGCCGGGCGAGCATTATCAGGATCTGTTTGCGCGTGTTGCGTCCTATTACGGGGCGGATCAGGGCCATGCCCAGCGTATTTATGATTACATTTCGCGCCACTGGTTCATGCCTGCCACACCGATTCTATCTAACGGTGGAACGTCCCGCGGTCTGCCGATTTCCTGCTTCCTGAACGAAGCCGAAGATAGTCTGGAAGGCATCGTCGGCCTCTGGAACGAAAACGTCTGGCTGGCATCCAAAGGCGGCGGCATCGGGTCCTACTGGGGCAATCTGCGCTCAATCGGCGAGAACATCGGCCGTAACGGCAAGACGTCCGGCGTCATTCCGTTCATCCGCGTGATGGACAGCCTGACACTGGCTATCTCGCAGGGATCCCTGCGTCGTGGGTCTGCGGCTGTGTATCTGCCGGTCTGGCATCCTGAAATCGAAGAATTCACGGAAATGCGCCGCCCAACGGGTGGTGACCCAAACCGTAAGGCCCTGAACCTGCATCATGGCGTTCTGATCACAGACGCCTTCATGCGCGCTGTTGAGGCGGACGAGGAATGGCCGCTGCTGTCCCCGAAGGATCACAGCATCATCCGCAAGGTGTCTGCTCGTGGGCTGTGGATCCGCATCCTGACGGCCCGTATGGAGCAGGGCGAGCCGTACGTCATCTACTCGGATCATGTGAACCGCGCCCGCCCCGAGCATCACAAGCTGGCCGGTCTTGAGGTCAAGACCTCCAATCTCTGCGCAGAGATCACGCTGCCAACCGGTATCGACCATCACGGCAAGAACCGGACGGCTGTCTGCTGCCTGTCTTCCCTGAACCTGGAAACCTGGGACGAGTGGAAGGATGATCCGCAGTTCATCGAGGACGTCATGCTGTTCCTCGATAACGTTCTGCAGGATTTCATTGACCGTGCCCCGGATGACATGGCGCGTGCCAAGTACGCCGCTGCACGGGAACGCTCTGTCGGTCTTGGCGTGATGGGATACCATTCCTTCCTTCAGGCCCGGATGATCCCGTTCGAAAGCGTGATGGCGAAGGTCTGGAACAAAAAGATCTTCCAGCATATCCGCGCTCAGGCCGATGCGGCTTCAAAGAAACTGGCAGAACTGCGTGGTCCGTGCCCGGATGCCGAAGAATACGGCTTCATGGAGCGTTTCTCGCACAAGCTGGCGATTGCTCCGACGGCGTCCATTTCCATCATTACGGGTAATGCCAGCCCCGGCATCGAGCCGATCAGTGCCAACGTCTTCCTTCAGAAGACCCTGTCTGGTTCCTTCTCGGTCCGTAACCGTCATCTGACCACGATCCTTGAAGAGCGCGGCCAGAACACGGACAAGGTGTGGTCTGACATCACCCTGAGCAAAGGCTCCGTTCAGCATCTGGACTTCCTGACGCAGGATGAGAAAGACGTCTTCAAGACGGCCTTTGAACTGGATCAGCGTTGGGTTGTTGAACATGCGGCAGACCGTGCGCCGTTCATCTGTCAGGCACAGTCGGTCAACCTTTTCTTGCCGGCGGATGTGCATAAGCGCGACCTGCATCAGATCCACTTCCAGGCCTGGAAGAAAGGCCTGAAGTCTCTGTATTACTGCCGTTCCCTGTCGGTGCAGCGTGCCGATGCGGTCTCTACGCTGGCCGTGAAGAGCGACATTCTGGACGACGAGAAGTACGAAGCTACCCTGCAGGCTGCTCCGCGTGGCAAAATGAGCAGTGGCGATTACGACGAGTGCCTCGCCTGTCAGTAAGGCAGGTTGGGACTATCGGTTTGGAAAGCCCGGCTCCTCGTTTGGGGAGCTGGGTTTTTTTATGTTCTCAGGGCGTGTCAGGCGCTCTAACACGACGGAAACCCAGCCAAAGCAGGACGAGCCCCAGTGCTGTAGCGATCCATCCGAATGTTGCGCCGGGAGGTGCATAATGAAAGTGGATCCGGGTTGGCCCTGCAGGAAGCGGGATACGTTCAAATAATCCGTCCCACACTTCCGGGGCGATGAAAGTGCCATTCACCTCGGCCGTCCATCCCGGCAGCATCACCTCGCGACGGATCAGATAAGTCGGCGCCGGGCAGTTTGTGGCAAGCGTCTCCCGGTCTTTCAGAGTAAGGGTGCAGGCTGCTTCAGTCTCAAAATAGGGGGCAGTGTTCTTCAGTCGGATGAGATCTCCGGTTCCCGTGTGTAGGACGGGCATCATGGCTTCGCGTACAGCCTCTGTCTCAAAGCGGATGCGCGGCCAAGCCACATGATCCTTCACGGTGGACCAGATCATAACGTCTGTGGTGGCCTCTTTGAGGCTTAATGTCAGGGTGTGGGCATCGGCGGGAATGATTCTATCCAGTTCGATCGACGTCAGACCGTTGTCTGTTGCCTCTTTCAGCCGTGTCTGACCCGTTGCGCATTGCGTGTCGGAACAAATGGACAGGATTAGAATTCCATTCGAGTTTCCAGCGTAAGTGCCCAATTGCAGCGTTGCGAGGCGGCTGACCGGCTTTTCCCATGATGAAATATTGATTGTGACTTCTGGGGCGTTTGGCGTCAGAGGAAAGCCGTTTGGCTGGCGGTTTTCTAGAGGATAGGGCGCGATGCTTGGCATGCCATGACCCGGAGGAACCAGCAGGGCTGACACGCCAAGTTTGGAAAATAGATCAGGATGCCGGGCTAAAGAGGCTTCCAGAAAGGCATCCCCGTTTTCAGCAAAAGGATAGGAGCCATTAAAGGTTACGGCGTCAACTTTTGAGCCGAAGTCCTGTTTCAGGCGCTCGATCCATGCTTTCGGCGTGGGAATGGCGTTGTGATTGATAGAGGCGATCCGCAGATAAGCGCCATAATTCGGCTCAATCGGGCCAATGGTCACGAAGCGCTGTAGGCCGGTTTCACCCTGTAGTGCCGTAATAAGGCGTTGGTCTGGATGGGGTTGTTCCGGATAGGCGCTTAGAAGAGGAATTCCGAATAATAAAAGGGTCTCACAAAAGAGAACCGTTCCAATAATTTTCGGATGTTTCCTGCTCACTGCAAGAAAAACCACAACAGCCAAGCAAAGGCTGCCAAAAATTAGAGATGCCACCGCATAAATGTGGGAGGAAACTGGTCCTTCGGAAATTGAACGAAGTTTAGTCAGGCACTGATGATCCAGACCATAAGTCGTGACAATCAGGGCGCTCATCACACAAGCAGACAGGATGATTGCTCTGCGGTGCCACACACCACGGAACATGTCATCCAGGGCGAAGGCTGCAAGAAAGATCAGACAGCTTTCCACCATGGGTTCGCAAAGGCGAAAGAATACGGTGTGCCCAAGTCCTGGCACCAAATCGACGAGTTGAGTGAGCCCCGGAACGCCGGCCTGTTTCCCCACTACAGCAAGGAAAATGCCGAGCAGCAGGAAGCGCAGCCCTCGCTCATTCTTGCCCCCGATGGCGCATAAAGCCAGAAACGGAAGAGTAAGCCCGCAATAGCCTCCTAGGGCATACCATGCATCCAATTCGGAGCCGTAGAATATGGGGCCGTTGATGTAGGGGAATAGCAGCATCGACCATGCCTGATGCGGCAAGGTCTCATCATTGATGCCGCCGTGAACACCGATGTCAGCATGGGGTAGGAATGTCAGAAAGGCGAGGAGTTGCGGGGCGGCAATCAAACCTGCCGTGAGGCCCCCAAGGCAGATGTGAAGGGCAAAGCGGGATCTGCTGTCAGGAGTAGTCTGGAAAAAGCGCAGAACGGCAAGCCCCAGCGCGATCAGTCCTAAAAGAAAGGCAGTTTCGGGAAAGCCTGCCAACAGGAGATAGGTCAGGCTCAGAGCAAGCCAGCCCCAATTCCCGGTTCGGGCGCGTTCTACGCCATAGAGAGCGAGGGGCAGAAAGGCGAGGGGTTCAGACGGGCCGTCCGAAGCCCATGCATAGGTGCCGTTGAAAGCGTAGAGCAGGCCCCCCATCAGCGCGGCACGCGGATCGAGGCGCAGCTGTTTTAAAAAAGCATATGTCGACAGACCCGCGATGATTTGCAGAGTGCACTTCATCATCAAAAGACCATTCGGCAGCCCCAGAAACAGCACGAATGGTAGAAAAAATGCGGCAGGCTGGTATTCGCCCGCCAAAGGCATGCCGACACCGCTGTAGGGATTCCACCAGGGAATGACACCATGCACCCAGTCGTGCGCCACAAGTCGGCCGAGGGCTTCTACGAAAACGCCTGCGCAACCGTCGATCCAGCCTGGATGTCCCGGTATCAGTCCCTTCGCGGCACTGGCGGAGTTCTGCACCATCAGTGATGTCGTCATCATTGGGTCGCTGGAGCGTAATCCGAGCCATTCCGGCAGGTAGATGCAGATTGGCAGGAGGATCAGCGCGAGAAGGTGAGAGCAAGGCCAGAAGCGACGCATTTTCGGGGGCATGGAAGCTCCAGGTGGAGGGTTGTGTTGATTGCATAACCCCCGTGTTTTCGTCCCACAAGCGAATGGATTGTCGACTGATGCAGCGTCGGACGTTATGATCTGCTTCAGAATGATTCTGGATGACCTGGGTTGTGCGTCGCTGCGCCCCTGCGATGGTCTTCAGTCGGACTAAGGTATTGAAAAACACGAATTTTCACGTGTCTGTCTCGTCCGGATCGGATGAAACGCGACCACAGGAAGAACGTGTCTTTGAGGAAGGTAAGGTCATGAGCAACACGACCCCGAATGCTGGCGAAACGCCAGCGACCGAGCAGCATTATGACCTGATGACTGCGAACCCGGTGTACAAACCGTTTCGCTACCCGTGGGCCTATGATGCCTGGCTAACCCAGCAGCGCGTTCACTGGCTCCCGGAAGAAGTGCCGCTGGCTGATGACGTGAAGGATTGGCACCGTACGTTGACGGAAGCCGAGCAGCATCTCGTGACGCAGATCTTCCGCTTCTTCACGCAGGCGGACGTGGAAGTGAATTCCGCGTACATGAAATATTACAGCCAGGTCTTCAAGCCGACTGAAGTGCTGATGATGCTGTCGTCGTTCTCGAACATCGAGACGATCCACATTGCGGCCTATTCTCATCTTCTCGACACCATCGGGATGCCAGAAACAGAGTATTCGGCCTTCCTGAAGTACAAGGAGATGAAGGACAAATACGATTTCATGCAGTCGTTTAACATCGACAACAAGCGTGAGATCGCGAAGACCATGGCGGCATTCGGCGCCTTCATGGAAGGGCTTCAGCTTTTCGCATCGTTCGCGATCCTGCTGAACTTCCCGCGCTTCAACAAGCTCAAGGGTATGGGGCAGATTGTCTCTTGGTCCGTGCGTGATGAAACGCTGCACTGCCTGTCCATGATCCGTCTGTTCCGGACGTTCATTCGTGAGAATCCGGAACTGTGGACGGAAGATTTCCGTGAAGAACTGAAGGAAATCTGCCGCACGACCGTTGAGCACGAAGACGCGTTTATTGATCTGGCCTTTGAAATGGGCCCGGTTGAAGGAATGTCCTCGGAAGACGTCAAGCGTTACATCCGCTTCATTGCGGATCGTCGTCTGACGCAGCTTGGTCTTGATCCGGTTTATGGTGAGGAAGAAAATCCGCTTCCGTGGATTGATGACATGCTGAACGCTGTTGAGCATGCCAACTTCTTCGAAAACCGCTCTACGGAATACTCCCGTGCCTCTACGTCCGGCACCTGGGAAGAAGCCTTCGAAGGCAGCGTCTTCGAATAATCTGCGGATAGGAAAGAGTCAGCTTTCGGGCAGGCTCTCTCCCCGTCGCAGAACCCGTTCGGCCGCATCGGTAAAGCGGCCATCCTCTTCATGCAGAACCAGTCCCGGACGCAGGCGAAAGATGCCTTTGCCGCCGTGGATGGCCTGGATCAGCACCAGTTTCGCTTCCCGTCCCTGTTTGGGCCAGAAGGGGTAGAGCTGGAGTGAACCGCACCCGTTTTCCAAAAGCGTCTGGCAGGCTCTGTCCGTGATCGCTGCGGATATGATGAACGTCAGTGTTCCACCGGGCAGAACCCAGCGGGTGAGGCTGCGGATCCACGCTTGTGGGTCGGTGTCTTCTGCGCTGAGGGCCAGCCGCCGTCGTTCGTCGGGGGAGGGCGTACCATGTGCGCTGTGCCAAGGAGGATTGGCCATCACGTGATGGAAGCGACCATTGGCTGTCGGAGCCAGAGCTCGCAAAGATGATGGGATCGTCGGGAGTACGGCCTGAAGAGCGGAAAGTGATGTTCGCGAGTCTGAAAACGGGTTGTTCAGGAAATTGTGAGCCGCCAGTTTTACTGTGTCCGCATCGGCCTCCAGCCCAATGCCGCTCACGCCAGCAACACGTGCTGCAAGGCATAGCAATCCTGCGCCTGCACCACATCCTGCTTCCAGAATGGTCTCTCCGCCTCGTGCAGGGACCGCTGCCGCCATCAGGACGGGCTCAAGCCCCGTACGATAGCCCTTTCGAAATTGTCGGTAGTGGAGTCGTCCGTTGAGCAATGTTCCGTCCCTTTCGTTTTCAGAAAGGAGGGAAGTGCTCTTCAGATGGGCCTTAGGGGGCTGCAATGGGTTGACCACCTTCCTGCTGCCGCTCATATGGTCATTCCAACCTGTCGTCCGGCGTTAATATGGCCTGGTCGCTTTTCCAGACAGGAAGAACGAGCAGGGATACGCCACATCATATCGTGCCTGCACGGTCCTGGGCAGTCCTGGGATAGTGTGCAGGAACTGGAGTAAAGACCCTTGGATTCTGCCGCACCGGATGCTGCCGTGACCGTTGATAAAGCTGTGGTTCAGGGTACAGGTGGCGAAAGCGCACTGTCAGCGCTGTCAGCCTATCTCGAAGAGGACATGCTGGCTTGCAACCGCGCCATTATCGCGCGGATGGAGAGCCCTGTCCCCCTGATCCCGCAGCTTGGCGCTCACCTGGTGGCTGCTGGCGGCAAGCGCCTTCGTCCCCTTCTGACGCTCGCTTCAGCACGGCTGTGTGGTTATCAGCCGGGCCCTGACCATCAGCGTCATGTCGGGCTCGCAGCCTGCGTGGAGTTCATTCACACCGCAACCCTGCTGCATGATGATGTCGTGGACGAGAGCACGCTGCGTCGTGGTCTGGCTTCAGCCAATGCCGTGTTCGGCAACAAGGCGTCCGTTCTGGTGGGGGACTTCCTGTTCGCCCGTTCGTTCCAGCTTATGACGGCAGACGGCTCCCTGAAGGTCATGGCGATCCTGTCAGATGCGTCTGCAACGATTGCTGAAGGCGAAGTCCTTCAGATGGTTGTGCAGAACGATCTCACGACGCCTGTTGAGCGGTATCTCGAAGTCATTCACGGCAAGACGGCCGCACTGTTCGCGGCGGCCTGTCGTGTTGGCGCTGTCGTCGCTGAGCGTCCGGATGCCGAAGAGGATGCTCTGGAGCAGTTTGGCACCAATCTTGGTATGGCGTTCCAGCTTGTCGATGATGCTCTCGATTATGCCGCGGACCAGCAGGTTCTGGGCAAGACCGTTGGCGATGACATGCGGGAAGGCAAGATCACTCTGCCAGTCTTGGCCGCCTATGAGGCCGGCTCACCGGAAGAGCGTGTGTTTTGGGAGCGCGTTATCGGGGAAGGCGAGCAGACTGACGAAGATCTGCCTCACGCTCTAAACCTGATTGCGAAAACCGGTGCAATCAATACGACGATCGCCCGGGCGCAGGTCTATGCAGATGCGGCTGTTGAAGCCCTGTCCATTTTCCCGGACAGCGAACTGCGTCGCCTTCTGATTGAGACTGTTCAGTTCACGGTGAACCGGGCGCGCTAAAAAACCCTGTTCTGCGTCAGTCCGCTCAGGGCTGGCGTAGACTTTGCTCTCAGGCCGTCAGTGCGAGCGGGCTGAAAAGAGACCATTCCGAAAAACCTAAACGGCTTACGGCGGCTTCCAGGCGTGGCGCATTGAACGGTGCGCTTGTCATGAAAAGTCGGGGCGGTGCTGCGACGTTGTCTGTTGCGATGGGGGCGAGTGTCTCAAGCACAGTCCGCACCTGACGGGCGACGGCCGGAGCCGGGTCAAGCCAGTTCAGATTGGGGCGTGCAAGGCGTTGCAACGCTGGCATCAGAAACGTGTAATGCGTGCAACCAAGCCCGACGGTATCGATATCCTCGCCATGAGGCTGTTCGAACAGGCAGGTCAGTTCGCGTTCGACGTCTGCATCCGGAATGGTATCGCCCAGAAAGGCGCGTTCGGCCAGATCAGCCAGCCCGCGCGCACCATGGGTGATGAGACGACAATCCGAGGCAAACTCTCGATGCAGTTCCAGTACATAGGGGCGCCGAGCTGTTGCGGACGTGGACAGCAGGCCAACGGTCCGTGTTGTGGAAACACGTCCAGCCCAGCGGATAGGGGGGACGCATCCGACAACGGGGATGGAGAGACGTTCCCGGAGCGCTGGCAGGGCGATAGTGCTCGCCGTGTTGCAGGCAATCACCAGAACGTCTGGCTGAACCTCACGGCAGGCTGCTTCGAGCAGGCTGACAATGCGGCCGGTCAGGCGGTCATCAGGTTGTTCCCCATATGGAAACAGCGCGGTGTCAGCCAGATAGTCGATCGTGAGGGCGGGGAGGATGTCGCGCAGAGCCTGAACGACACCCATCCCTCCGATGCCCGAGTCAAAAACAAGGCATCGGGACAAAAGGGCAGGAGAGCCCACGGGCGTCAGCCTTCTGCTTTGGCCTTGAGCGCCAGCGCTTCTTCGGCGCTGCCAACACCGCCGTGCTTGCGGGACCAGCCACAGGGATCTTCAAGGAAGCGACGAACCTCGGCACTGTCCTTTTCAGAGAAATAATCGCCGCCTGCGCAGGCTTCCAGAACGTCCCACCAGGTGCACAGCGCGTGCAGGGAGATATCCATGTCTGCCAGCGTTTTGTGGGCGCCGGGGAAGACACCATAGAAAAACACGACGAAGGTGTGGTTCACGATGGCGCCTGCATCGCGCAGGGCGTTGGCGAATCGGATCTTGGATGCGCCGTCCGTTGTCAGGTCTTCGACCAGCAGGGTGCGCATGCCATCGGGCACATCGCCTTCGATCTGCGCATTGCGGCCAAAGCCCTTCGGCTTTTTGCGGACATACGCCATCGGCGTCATCATGCGGTCTGCGATCCACGCAGCGAACGGAATACCTGCCGTCTCGCCGCCGACAACCGCATCGATGCTTTCATAGCCGATGTGGCGGCCAATCTTCTCGACAGCCAGTTCCATGATCTTGGTCCGGGCGCGGGGGAAGAAGATGATCTTGCGGCAGTCGATATAGACCGGGGACTTCCAGCCTGACGTCAGGGTGTAAGGCTCTTCCGGGCGGAAGTTGACGGCCTTGATTTCCAGAAGGATGCGGGCGGTGGTCAGGGCTGCGTCCCGGTCCCACTGGGTGCGACCCGCGATCGGGCTCTCTCCATGTTGTGTCATGCTGCTCTCCACTGACGTCGTTTTCTGTGGTTTACCGGCCACAAGACGCAAAGGGTAGTGCCAAATTCGTACGCACTTGTTGCTGTTATAGGGAGACCCAATCTATGCTTGCGCAGTCAGGCCTTGCCCCCTAAGGAGTAAGACCGTTTTTCCTCTTCTGAAGCAGGATCAAAAGTGAGCATCGAAACCAGCCGGATCGGCCGGAAATGCGAACGTGCCGTTGTCACAGCCTATCAGGAACTGCGTGAGGTCGGTCAGCCGGACATGCAAGCCTTTGCTGCATGCACGACGCTCTACCGCATCCATCATCCTGAATCTTCCATTACGGAAGCACGTCGCCTTGTTGCGGAATGGATCGACCATCATGTTGTCCGCAAGGCTGATGGCCAGACTCCGGGCTGCGATTGCTAATCCGGCCCATGTGACAGGGGCCTTTCAGCCCCGGTCACTCATGGAAACAAACTCCCGCTTTGTTTCCCCTACATAAAGCTGGCGAGGGCGCGTAATCCGCCCGGCCGGATCTTCAATCATTTCTTTCCATTGGCTGACCCAGCCCGCTGTCCGTGCAACCGCGAACAGAACAGTGAACATGCTTGTCGGAATCCCGAGAGCTTTCAGGATCAGACCTGAGTAGAAATCCACATTCGGATAGAGCTTACGGCTGACGAAATAATCGTCTTCTGTGGCCACTCTTTCCAGTTCCTTGGCCAGGTCGAGCAGCGGATCGCGCTCCAGGCCAAGCTCGGAAATTACTTCATGGCACGTCGCCTGTAGGATTTTCGCGCGAGGATCAAAATTCTTGTAGACGCGATGGCCAAAGCCCATCAGACGAACGCTGGAATTTTTATCTTTAACCTGCTCCAGGAAAGCAGGGATGCCCTCACGTGTTCCGATAGACTGAAGCATGTTCAATGCTGCTTCGTTGGCTCCCCCATGAGCCGGTCCCCAGAGTGCGGCAATGCCTGCAGAGATGCAGGCGTAAGGGTTCGCGCCGGTAGAACCAACAAGTCGAACCGTCGTGGTTGATGCGTTCTGCTCATGATCGGCGTGCAGAAGCAGGATACGGTCCATGGCGCGCGCCAGAACCGGATTGACCCGGTAGTGATTGCCCGGGCGGGCAAAAAGCATATGCAGAAAATTCTCGGAGAACGACATCTCTTCATCTGGATAGATGAAAGGCTCTCCGATGGAATATTTGTAAGCCCAGGCTGCAATGGTCGGCACTTTGGCAATGAGCCTGCGGGCAGAGAGATCCCGGTCTTCTGCCTGAGAAATATCCAGACCATCATGATAAAAAGCGGACAGCGCACCAACAGTCCCGCACAGAATAGCCATCGGATGGGCATCGCGGCGGAAACCGTTGAAGAAATTGCGGATCTGCTCATTGAGCAGCCGGTGGGTGTTCATGTCGGCCTGAAAAGCCTGATATTGCGGGGTGGTCGGCAGTTCTCCGTAAAGCAGCAGGTAGGCCGTTTCCGTGAAGCTTGCATTCAGGGCGAGGTCTTCAATGGGATAGCCCCGATGAAGAAGTGTTCCTGCATCGCCATCAATGAATGTGATCTTGCTGGTGCAGGTTGCCGTTCCCGTCAGGCCCGGATCAAAGGAAAAAATACCCAGATTCTGTTGGATTCCACGCAGGTCTGCGACGTCCGGCCCCATGGTGCCTTTCAGGAGGGGCGCCTGCATGGAAGCGCCGCCAGCATGAAGGGTAGCAGTTTCGGACTTTGGATCGTGCATGGAACAGGCGCCTGTCTGGCAGAGGGACGGAAAGGATTAAAGTCTAGGGTGTAGGGGTTTTCCCTGTCCAGAGACACTACCTGTCAGGCCGTCGATGGCCTCAAAAAAAGCGGAAAAACCTAAAAACAGCCGTGAAACTGCGCGTCTTAAAGTTTTTGTTAATAAAATTGTGTTTTTGAATGCGTTTCCGCTACAACCCGCGCTCTTCACATCGTCATGTTTAGAAAATCTGCGATTTCCTTTCCCGTCAAAACAGGATCTTCATGTCTCAGATAGTTTCTTCAGGTCAGGCAGTCTCCGGGGGTAGCGTCAGCGGAGAGGGTAATATTCTGACCGTTGAAAATGGTGGCTCTATTCAAAGGGTAACCATTGTGAGCGGTGGTGCTGTTTCTAACGAAGGAGAAGATCGTTTTCTGACCATCAGCAATGGTGGAACCCTGACCGTCGGGTCCGCGGGTACCTCCTACAACGCGACTGTTTTGTCCGGGGGGCTTCAGGCTGTTACGAACGGCGGTCATGCCTACAATGTAGCCGTCAGCAGCGGGGGAATGCAGGTTACGTCTTCGGGCGGTCAGTTGACCCATACACAGCTGAATCCCGGCGCTGCCCTTTCGGCTCTGTCTGGCTCGATTGTTGATCATGCTGAAGTTCGCAGTGGAGCCTCGTTCTACGTTGCATCCGGAGCGGTTGCAGATACGACTGTTATTTCGTCGGGTGCTGTCCTGACGCTCCAAAGCGGGGGCATCCTGACCGAGACGATCCTGTCGTCAGGCGGGCGGATTGACCTTGATGGGCTCAGCTATTCGGACGGGGAAACAGCGACCTTTGTGAGTAGTGGGGGCGCTTATTATCTGAACGTCACTTCTGGTGGAAATGTCGTTTATTCCACGCGGATGCAGGGCGATTACAGCAGCAATGGTGTGACCCTGACGAAAGATGATGACGGTTCAACAATCGCTGAGCTAGGTCCGGTCTGCTTTCTTGGAGGGAGCCTTATCCAGACACCGACTGGTGAGGTCGCTGTTGAAGACCTGCGTGCCGGGGACGAAGTTGTGGTCATCCGGGACGGCACCGAGCAGGTTGAACGTCTGAATTGGGTAGGACGCAAGAAAGCACAGGTTCGTAAAGGGCCGCATCTGGATGAAGCTGGCTATCCGGTCCGCATCTGCAAAGGGGCCGTGTCTAAGCGCGTTCCTCATACGGATCTGCTGTTGACGCCAGAGCATTGCCTTTATCTCAATGGTGTTTTCATTCCAGTGCGTATGCTCGTGAATGGCAGCAGCATTACCTACGCAACAGACATCACGTCCTATGATTACTACCATGTCGAGACAGCCAGCCATGATGTGATTGTGGCGAACGGTCTGACGACAGAGAGCTATCTCGACACAGGAAATCGCAACAGCTTTGCTCAGCCAGGAAGCATTGCTCACTTCTCGACTGTTGTAAAAAGCTGGGAGCATGACGCTTCTGCACCACTGGTGACGGATCGGGCAGTCGTAGAGCCTGTTCATGCTCGTTTGGCTCAGCGCTCTGAACAGCTTGGCCTGAATGTGGCGTCTGAACCTGAGACCACGAGTGTACATAACCTCCATCTTGAAACACGTTTAGGGCAGCGTATTGCTCCTATGCGTCAGGTCGGAGGAAGGCTCCTCTTTTCACTTCCGACGGGTACGCGCACGGTTCGTTTGGTGTCACGCGCGTCTCGGCTGTGTGATTCGGTTGGTCCCTATCTGGATGACCGCCGGATGCTCGGCGTTCTGACGCGCACGATCCGTCTTTGGGATGGAGATGGAATGCAAGAACTTATGGCGCGCCAGCCCGCAGATGCTGAGGGATGGTATCCAGCAGATCCGTCAGGAATTCGTTGGACGAATGGCAATGCTCTTCTCGAACTCGGGGCGCGTTCGGCCACTGACGCCGGTGTTCTGGAAATCGAAATTCTTGAGGCTGGCCCCTATGTAAAGCCTCAGACCACTGAAAAACGCATCAGCCTTCTTTGCGCCTGAGCGAGGCTGGTACGCCAGTCAAGGGATAAGAACCTGACTGGCTTTGACAGTGGAAGGCCGGATATTCATCCAGTCTTCCTGTGTCTGAAAAACGGTTAAGGTTGCAGGCGCGTAACCATGTCTCAGAGCCGCAAAAGTATCACTCTGGAGAGCTGGCCCGGCAAGGTCGTGAGCCAGTGTTCCTATGGCCGGATTGTGCCCGATCAGGAGTAGCGTCCGGATATCTTCTGGTGTGGCGTGAATGAAGCCATAAAGCGTGTCGAGGCCAGCCCCATAGAGGTTGCTCTCAAGCTGTGGAACAGCCGCGGCTGGAAGAGGAGAGAGCACGCCCTCTGCCGTTTCCCGTGTTCGGCGTGCAGGGCTGCAAAGCACGTGAACAGGCCCTGGTAACCCCAGCTTTGCAAGCTGGGCACCAATTCTGGCCGCCTGTTGATGGCCCATTGGTGTCAGTGGCCGCTCAATATCACCCGATCCTGAATAAAGGTGCGGACCCGCTTCAGCATGCCGAAGGATGAGGAGCAGGCGGTCGGTCATTCAGTGGGTACCGTTGGCTTGGGCAGCGATGGCCTCGTGATGGCGAATGACCTCACGAATGACAAATGCGAGAAATTTTTCAGCAAAATCAGGGTCCAGATGTGCGTCTCGTGCCAACTGGCGCAGGCGTTCGATTTGCCGGGCTTCCCGATTAGGGTCTGCGGCTGGCAGGCTGGAACGCGCCTTGAGTTCGCCAACGGCCTTGGTGCAGCGGAACCGCTCTGCCAGCATATGAATCAGGGCGGCGTCGATATTGTCGATGCTGGCACGCAGGCGCTCAAGTTCTGCGAGGGCGGAAGAGCTGTCAGAAGTCATTGATATCGATCCATGCAAGGTGGCCGCCTTTTCCTGCGCCCAGATCCGTGAAGACAGCCGTGCCGCCAAGACGCCCTGTCCGGCGCCAGGGGCGTCCGTCAGTCGAGCGGCGGTCATGGCCGACATAGACCGTCATTCCGTCCGGAATGCGGTTGATCCAGGTCAGGCGGCGTTCGGGATATCCGTCCGGCTGCATGCGGCCGGTGGTTTCGCCAAAAAGAGCGCGGGACAGGGGCGCGGACATTTCGCCCAGACCCGGGACTGCGGGTTCTGAGAGCATCGCTGTATGGAAGCCGCCGTGTACGAACAGCGCGCGGCCGAGCTGAAGCCATGTCGGGGCTGCCGCAATGGCGTCATAAGTGCGCTGTTGAAGTCCTTCGTACTCGGGAAGCGCGAATTGGCGCAGCGTTTCTTCAAGCGGTGGGTCTCGCCGCAGACGACGCCCTTCCAGGGCACGACCGAGCTTCCGATCGTGATTGCCGAGAATGAAGAGGCCCCGCTGGGTTTCAAGCAGGTCGAGCATGAGCTCCATCACACCTGCGCTGTCCGGCCCATGATCCACCAGATCCCCAAGCTGAATGATAAAACGCTCCGTCGCTGTCGCGTGACGAAAAGCGTTGAGATCACCGTGCACGTCTCCCACTACACGAAGACCGTGTTCGCGGATTCGCGTCATGATCGGGGCAGAGAGAGGTGGTTCGGGGAAAATTGGTTCGATCTTTCAGGCTTTTTGTCTATCAAAAGGCTTCAACGCCTTAACGTCAATTTTCGATTGAAGAAAAAAGACTTCAGCCTTCGACAAGAGCGGCAGCACGCCCCAGATCAACCGACAATACCCGGCTTACACCACGTTCCTGCATCGTAACACCATAAAGCCTGTCCATGTGTGCCATGGTGAGCTGATGATGGGTCACAACAAGGAAGCGCGTACCGGCTTCCTTGGTCATATCGGCCAACAGGGAACAGAAGCGTTCCACGTTGGCATCATCGAGCGGCGCATCCACTTCATCCAGTACGCAAATTGGCGCAGGGTTACAGCGGAACGTCGCGAATATAAGAGAAAGGGCTGTCAGAGCCTGCTCGCCGCCGGACAGCAGGGACAGGGTGGAGAGCTTTTTCCCCGGCGGCTGGGCAAAAATTTCCAGACCGGCTTCCAGTGGGTCATCACTCCCGACCATACCCAGATGTGCACGGCCACCCCCGAACATGCGTGAGAACAATGACTGAAAATGCCGGTCCACTTCCGTGAAGACGGCCAGAAGCCTCTCGCGCCCCTCACGGTTGATGGTTCCGATGCCGCCACGCAGTCGATTGATGGCCGCTGTCAGCTCTTCATGCTCGCGGGCGATGGTCTCGGCAGTCTGCTTTGCATCCTGATATTCTGTCTCGGCCCGTAGATTGACGGCTCCCAGATCGTCCCGTTCCCGGGTGAGGCGGGAAAGGCGGCGGCGGGTGGACGTTTCAGCCTGCTCTGACAGATCTGACGGATAAACGCCTCCTTCTGGCGGGTCGCTTTCCGTCAATAGACGTTCACGGGCAGCCATCGCCTGTTCAGCGCGTTCCGTGTGCCGGGCAATGGCCTCGCGTGCGGAGGACAGAGCCAAATCAGCCTCCCGACGACGCTCCTGCGCAGCCTGACCAGCCTGATCGGTGGCTTCGTCTTTGGCGCGGGCTTCATCATAGGCCGCCTGAGCCTTCTCGAGATCCAGATCCTGCTGCTTCAAGGCAGCTTCGAGGCGAACCGGACTATGGGCTGCTTTATTCCAAGCGTCTTCCAGCGTGTTCCGGCGCTCTTCCAGTTCCGCATGGGATTGAACGGCTAGAGAAATCTGTCCCTCAAGGTCGGATAGCCGTCCTCTGAGCGCCGCGATACTCCCGTTCAGGCGCATATCTTCCAGCGCAAGATGAGACAGGCTCTCCCGGACCGCCTGAAGTGCCGTGCGCGTTTGTTCCAGCTCCGCAGTGCCGTCCAGTACGGTTCGTTCCAGACGTGCGGGGTTGGGACGTTCTGCTATGGCAGCGTCCTGCGCCTGATGGTCCTTTGTGAGCTTCTCGACGAGCGCCTTAAGCTCCGCCGCACGTGGCGCAAGAGCTGTGCGGCGCGCGAGGGCTGCTGTGGCGGACTGGTCCAGGGTTTGCAATTCGGCAGAAAGGCGATCTGCCTTCTGGCGGAGGTCGCCCGTGGTCTTACTCGCGGTTTCAAGTTTCTGCCGGGCGTCCTGATGTTGCTGACGGGCTACGGCTTCACGGCGCTCCAGATCCGGAAGATCCGGGCGGTCTGTGGCGGTTCTTGTGGCTTCAAGTTCTGTTTGAAGAGCATCAATGTCCCGCTCCAGCCTTTTCAAGGTCTCTTCCAGTTCCTGAAGGCGTGTCTGCGCTGTCTCATGACGCAGAACAGCCTGATCCAACGTGCGATCAGCCTGTTCGGTCTCTGTTCGGGCTTTTTGGAGGTCCCGCGTCAGTGCCGTGAGAGCTGTTCGAGTCCCCTCCACGACCTGAGCCGCATGTCCAGCCGTGTCCGTCAGAGCTGCCGGAGAAGGATGAGCGTCATAATCGGCCGCGGCTTTCTCAGCGTCCGAGCGTGCGCTTTTCGCAGCGGCCTCGGCGTCTGACAAACGACGTTCCGCTTCTTCCCATCGACCTTTTGCCAGTGCAGCCTGCTGTTCGCGTGACGAGAGCTGCGTGCGGGCCTTGCTCAGTTCAGGCTCCAGCCCCGAACGTTCCGACCGAAGACGTTGCAAGGTCTGTTCCGTTTCGACGCGAGTGCGCTGGGCTTCTTGGAAAGCGCTCTGTACGGCCGGAAGGCCCTTTTCCTGCTCCGTTAGGAGGGCGCGGGCCTGTGTCAGGCGTTGCCTTTGCTCCAGACGGGCGGCGCCGGCATCAGGCGCGTCTCCCGAGCGAATGAAACCGTCCCATCTCCACAGAGCGCCATTCCGGCAGACAAGCGCCTGACCGGGCTGGAGATGTGTTTGAAGAGCGGCACCTCTACCGGGATCATCCAGCAGGAAAACAGCGTCTAGGCAGCGTTTAACAGCGTCTGGTGCCGCAACTAGAGACGAGAGGGGCGGGCAGGAATCAATCCGTGGGCTGTCTAGCGCTGTGAGAGCAAGCCATCGACGGTCGGCTGCGACGGTCGTGGGCGCGAGCGAGGCATCGAGCCCATCCGCCAGTGCTGCAGCGACGGCCCGTGCCAGATCCGCAGGAATATCAAGTCTGTCTTCCAGAGGGTCTGGCTGCGCGGCAACGGCTGCAAGCGTCTGTTCCAGCCCTTCACATTCCGAACGCAGGCGCAGGATCGTGCCTTCTGTGCGAGTCAGAGTCTCACGAGTAGAGCTCTCCGATTCGGACGCGGAAGAAAGGGCCTTTTCAGCCTCGGAAAGAGCGCCTTGAAGGGCGTCCAGTCTCGTTTCCAGATCTGCGACGGCTGCTCGAAGGACTGCTACGTCAGTGTCCGGCACAAGAACGTTCGCGGCGGTATCCCGCTCTCGAAGAGCCGTTTCTGTGCGCTGGGTCGCCTGATTGGCGGCCTGCTGTGTGCTTTCTTTTGCACGCAGAAGACCCTTATGGCGCTGAACGCCTTCCTCGGCCTTCGCGCGGGTTTCAAGCCATGCCGCATTGGCCTCATCCAGAGCCTGCCGTGCTATGAGTTCCCGCGCAGAAATATCTTCCAATGCCTGCAGGGTCTTTTCCCTCTGAGCACGAAGCTCGGCGCGCTTTGCATCCGTCAGAAGAGCGGTTGCTGTCTGGGCATGGGCGCTCCGGTCCTGAGACAGGCGGTCTGTCGCCGCCTGAAGGCGACGCTTCAAATCTGCCTCGGTCTTTTCCAGAGCAGTCAGCCGTTGCCGTCCGTCTTCGAGTGTGCGGCCCTGCAATTCCATTGCCAGACGCGCATCCTGAAGCGTGGCAAGAGCAGCAGCTTCGATCTGTCTGGCGTCTTCAGCTTCACTGATGGCGACATCAACCTGTTGGCGCAGGCTCTCCAGAGCAGCATCGTCAGGTCGTTCTTGTTCCAGCGCAGTCAGTTCTGCTTCAAGCGCCTGAAGAGCGCCTGTTTCAGCATCGAGCCGCGTTGTCAGCGCATCCAGAGCGCTTTTGAGTCCATCGCGGCGGATCGCTTCTGCGTCCCGCAGACGGACCGCTGCTTCCAGAGATGCTGTCTGCGTTCGCTCAAGTGCTGCGAGCCGGTTCTGCTCTTCGGTGGCTTGAGCGCGTTGTTCAGGAAGCTGGGCGTGTTCCTTTTCCTGCGCTTCCAAATCTGCAAGAGCGGCCGCCTGGGCGGCTCGATCCTGCGAGAGCCGTTCCGTGCTTCGGGTAAAATCTGTTTCGGCCTGCTGGAAGCGCGCCAGTGCTTCGGCCTCTGCTTCTCTTGCACGCGTGACATCGACCCGTGCCGTCTCGGACTGCACTTTCAGGCGCTCTAAAGCACTGCGGAGGCGGTCTGTTTCTTCTCGGGCCTGTGGCGTGGCCTTGCGGGCTTCGAATTCCGCGATAGTCGCGTGTTCGGCTTCCTGCTCAGCTTTTCGGAGAGCCTCACGGGCTTTGGCCAGATCATCTTTGCTGCGTTGTACGGCAAGATTGGCGCGGGCATGGAGAAGCGCATGAAGCTGAACCTCGGCTTCACGTAGTTTCTCGGAGAGCTCACGATATTTCCGCGCCTGAACGGTCTGCTCTTCGAGACTGCCAAGGCGTTCTTCAATCTGAAGGCGAAGGTCTTCCGCACGGGACAGGTTGGTCTCGGTCTGGCGGAGTTTCAGTTCCGCGTCATGACGGCGGGCATGAAGGCCGGTGATGCCAGCGGCTTCTTCCAGCAGAAGGCGACGCTCTTCCGGCTTGGCTGCGATAAGCTGGCCAACACGGTTCTGGCTGACGATGGCGGAACTGCGCGCACCGGACGCCAGATCAGCAAAAAGCGTCTGTACGTCACGCGCACGCATGACGCGGCCATTGATACGGTATTCGCTGCCCGAGCCACGCTCTGCACGACGCGTGATTTCGAGGTCTTCAGCATCCTGAAACGGAGCAGGGGCAAGACCCTTCGCGCCGGTCAGATGGAGCGTGACCTGAGCGATGTTCCGGGCGGAACGTGCGCCTGTTCCTGCAAAGATCAGATCGTCCAGCTCGCCACCCCGAAGGGCGCGGGCGGAAGTCTCACCCATGGCCCAGCGCAGGCCTTCGACAACATTGGATTTGCCACAGCCATTCGGGCCGATAATGCCCGTCAGGCCCGGAAGGATGTCAACGCGCACCTCATCGGCGAAGCTTTTGAAGCCGCCGATCGTCAGGCGGCTGATCGTCGTGGTGTGCGTTGACATTGGTGTTTATGAAACGCCCTGAAAGAGGTCAGGAGGCCTTGGAGACCAGATCGGCAAACTTCTCGTAGGTTTCCGGGTCCTGATCGTAGTGCGTGTTGTTGAAGCGGAAATATGGCGTGCCCTGGATGCTATAGGTGTCCGCATCCTTCTGCACCTGATTGAACATGGCCTGCATGAACGCCGTGTCTTCGCTGATGCTCTTGAACTGGGCAGCGGAGACGCCCGCCAGAGCCGACATCTGTTGAAGCCGCTGCATCGGGTCGCCACCCGAAGCGAAGGCCCACTGCATCTGGCTGGAGAGCAGTGCACCAATGAAAGGTACGTATCGGTCTTCTGGCAGGGAACGGGCCACCATGGCGGCGGTCAGGCCGACGCGGTCTCCGCAGAAATCATGGAACTGATAGCGGATCTTACCGGTATCAATGAGCTGTTCTTTGATCTTCGGGAATTCTTCCGTTCCGAAATGGGCGCAATGCGTGCAGGTCAGGGAAAACCACTCCTGTACCAGCACCTTGGCATTCGGATTGCCAATGATGCGCGGTCCCATGCGCGGGTCATTGGCAGGCAGGGCCGGCGGCGCATCTGCTGCACGGGCTGCCGTACCAGCAACGGCCAACGCTGGTGCTGCGGACAGGATGAAGCGGCGGGAAATCATGGGACGGGTCATTCAGGAAGCCTTTGCAACTGCTTTGGCGAACGCATCATAGCTGGAGACGACATCCGGTGCCGGAACGTCATTGATGCGGAAATAAGGAGTACCCTGGATCTGAAGAAAAGCACCATCGCGGTCCTGACGGTTCACAATGGCTTCACGCAGAGCATTATCGGTGTTGATCCTGTCGAACTCAGCCGCTGAGATGCCTGCCAGGGTGGCGCGCTTCTTCAGTTCTTGTATGGGATCGATGTTTTGAGCAAATGCCCACTGATCCTGTGTCCGTAGAAGATCGTCCACAAAAGGGGCGTAGCGATCTGCAGGAAGAGACCGGGCTAGCATGGCGGCCAGAAGTGCGACCTGATCCAAGGGGAAGTCATGATAGCGATACCGGATTTTTCCAGTATCGATCAGGTTGGTCTTGATCTGGGGAAAGATGGTCTGTGCGAAGTGAGCACAGTGAGAACAGGTGAGCGAAAACCACTCATCGACCTGAACCTTGGCATCTGGCGATCCCAGAACGCGCGGACCCATCCGGGGATCAGTCGAGGGAAGTCCATTTTCTTCTGCATGCGCGGAAGAAAATGACGCAACTGCCGCAAGGGCAGGCCCGGCAACGAGAAATGCACGACGGCCAAGGGTCATGGACAAGGCTCCACTACGGACAAGATGTCCTACTCACAACGCTGATCTGGCTCAGACGTCAAGACCCGCGTTCGTCGTCCTGCTGTCCCGTATCGGGCAGGGGCCTCTTTTCCCAGCTTTCCGGCACCCGCATCCGCAAGGCGCGAATATGGCGCGCATCCGCATCCAGAACGCGAAATTCCAGCCCGCTCTCATGGGTCAGAACTTCGTCTTTTGCCGGAACATGCTCTGCCAGACGGAAGACAAGTCCACCAACTGTCTCGATCTCGGCTTCGCGCTCAGCATCTGTGAGCACAGCCCCCAGCCGTTCCTCAAGCTGGCGGACGGGCAGACGGGCATCAATATCGAAAGACCCATCCGCGCGTTCTACCCACGGGGTCGTGACAGGGTCGTCGTGTTCGTCCGAAATATCACCCACAATCGTCTCGATCAGATCTTCGATCGTGACGAGGCCGTCGATGCTACCGTATTCATCAATGACAAGGGCCATGTGCATCCGGCGCTGACGCATCTGTAGCAGCAGATCAAGCACCGGAATGGTCGGAGCAATCATCAGCGGCTGACGAAGAAGCGGGCGGATGTCGAATGCCTCAGGGTCATCAACATACGCCACCAGATCCTTCACATGGATCATGCCCGCGATATCGTCGAGCTGGCCGCGATAGACCGGCATACGGGAATGGTTTTCCCGACGCATGTGATCCAGGGCATCGTTGAAGGATATGCTCTCTGACATGGCAATGATATCTGCTCGCGGGATCATCACGTCATCTGCCGTGATGTCTCGCAGGCGCAGGACATTCATGATGAGGGCACGTTCCTGCCTGTCCAGTTCCGGCTCATCTCCCGTCTCTTCGAAGGGCTGGGCGGCTTCGTGGACAAGTGTAGCAATGGACTCGCGCAGACCCTGATCACGGTTGCGGCGGCCGAACAGTCCGAACAATCCGCGGGAATTCTTTCTACCGTCGTCTGAACGGTCAGTAATGTCTTCGCTCATGCCCGTCTTCCTGCCTGTCGCCATGGATCGCCAAAACCAAGCTGGCGCATCGTGCGGGTTTCAACCCCTTCCATGTCCCGGGCTTCGCCGGGAAGATAATGATCGTAGCCTGCAAGATGCAGGGCCCCATGAACCACGAGATGGGACAGATGAGCGCGCATGCTGCGATGGGCAGCATCCGCTTCTTTCCGGACTGTCTCGTAACCCAGAATGATATCTCCGCCGTGAAGGGGAGAGACCGGCTCGAACGTCAGAACGTTCGTGGGTTTGTTCTTGTTGCGGAAGCGGGCATTGAGCCGCTTTACGATCCGATCTGTCGAGAGAAGAATCGACGGAGCAGGAGACCGGCTGAAATCCGGGCCACCCTGACGGGCGACGACGGTGAGCGCACGATGGA
This sequence comes from Gluconobacter sp. P1D12_c, assembly GCF_018812105.1. Taxonomy (NCBI): domain Bacteria; kingdom Pseudomonadati; phylum Pseudomonadota; class Alphaproteobacteria; order Acetobacterales; family Acetobacteraceae; genus Gluconobacter; species Gluconobacter sp. P1D12_c. Next base: position 129,407 of record NZ_JACSIQ010000001.1, on the reverse strand, counting down.
TCGTGCGCTCTGTATCAGAGACCGAGGAACGCCATCTGGCGTCCTCGATGATGATGTCAGTACCGGCGTGACGACTTGGAGGTTCCATTGTTATCCCGGCGCGGCCGATCCCGGAAATTATCCAGGGGGGCAGGCGCTTTCTGTTCATAGGCATCGACGATACGGGCGACCAGCGGATGGCGCACCACATCAACGGATGTAAAGCGAGTGATGCCGATTCCCTTGATACCTTCCAGGGTCTCGACGGCTTCCCTTAGCCCAGATGATACCCCGTTGGGCAGATCAATCTGACTGAGGTCACCTGTAACAGCCATGCGTGTGCCTTCACCCATGCGGGTCAGAAACATCTTCATCTGGGCTGGGGTCGTGTTCTGGGCTTCATCCAGAATGACGAAAGAATGGGCGAGCGTTCTGCCGCGCATGAAAGCCAGCGGGGCAACTTCGATCTCGCCCGTGCCCATCCGTCGCACGACCTGGTCACCCGGCATCATGTCATTCAGGGCATCGTAAAGCGGGCGAAGATAGGGGTCGATTTTTTCCCGCATATCGCCGGGCAGGAAACCCAGACGCTCGCCTGCTTCAACAGCCGGGCGGGAAAGAATGATCCGGTCCACCTGTCCGGCAAGAAGCATGGCAACGCCCTGAGCAACTGCCAGATATGTTTTGCCGGTTCCGGCAGGGCCAATTCCGAAAACCAGATCAGTCCGGCCCAACATTTCCATATATGCGGCCTGCCCATGAGACCGCGGAGCAATCACACCGCGTTTGGTGCGAATGGCCGGAAGATCGGTCAGAGGAGCAGACGTCGGAGAGGTCTGGAAATTTTGAGGGGTAGGTTTGTGCTGACCTGCTTCGCGACGAGGCTGTTGCTGCCTGGAGGGTGGGGCCGGGGGAACAGCAGCGCGTTGGCGTTCGTGATGCCGTGTAGGGAGCGCAGTCATCCGGATCACACCATCAACCTGCGAGCTGTCGATAGTGCCGCCCTGTTCAAGCTGATTGTACAGCGCAACGATAGCTGCCTGAGCGCGGCCTACGGCATCTGTTTCGCCTGAAATGGCGATTTTGTTGCCGCGGCATGAAAGCCTGACATTGAACCCCTCCTCAAGCTGGACGAGGTGCCTGTCATGATCTCCCAGAAGTCTCTGGAGGAGAATATTGTCATTGAAGCGCAATGCGACGGTGCGATTGCCTTCGGTACCACCAGGGGCGGCGACGGAGCGCGTCGGGGGTGTTGTCAGCAAGCGGAGGCTGTCTCCCGGATGAGGGTTCCACCAAGTGAGTTGGTCATGCGAGTGGTGATGGCGACCTTGGCGATGGTGCCAATCAAATGGTCCGGCCCTTCGAAATGAACGGGCTGGAGATACGGAGACCGGCCGGAAAGCTGTCCTGGCTTGCGGCCTTTCCCCGTAATGAGAATATCCTGAACCGTGCCGACCATGTCTGCATTGAACGCATCCTGCTGTTCACGCAGAAGGGCCTGAAGCTCTGCCAGACGACGGGTCTTCACGTCTTCGGCCACCTGAAAAGGCTGGCCAGCGGCTGGGGTGCCGGGACGGGGGGAATATGTGAAGCTGTAGGCCATGGCGAAGCCAATATCGCGGACGAGCTGCATCGTGGCTTCAAAGTCTTCTTCTGTTTCACCGGGATGTCCCACGATAAAATCAGAAGACAGTGCCAGGTCTGGACGAGCTTCCCTCAGGCGACGGACGCTCTCGCGATATTCATCCGCCGTGTGGCCACGGTTCATGGCTTTCAGGATGCGGTCCGAACCACTTTGAACCGGCAGATGGAGGAAAGGCATCAGGGCACGGTTATCACGGTGCGCGTCAATGAGGCTCTGGTCCACATCGCGTGGGTGTGAAGTCATGTACCGAATGCGATCCAGCCCATCCAGCTGGCCCAGCTCGGCAGCCAGCTCAGCCAGTGTTGCGCTTCCGCCCTGGCCGTTGTCGCCGTGATAGGCGTTGACGTTCTGGCCCAGCAGGGTGATTTCCCGCACGCCTGCAGCAACCATCCGGCGGGCTTCTGCCATGACCGATGCAACGGGGCGGCTGGTTTCCGCGCCTCGCGTGTAGGGAACGACGCAGAAAGAGCAAAATTTGTCGCAGCCTTCCTGAATGGTCAGAAAGGCTGTGAGATTGCCTGAGGATTGCGGCGCAGCTTCGGCGGGCAGGAAGTCAAATTTCTGTTCGGCCGGGAAGTCTGTTTCGATGACAGCGCCACCAGCGCGTGCGGCCCGAGCCACCATTTCCGGAAGGCGATGGTAGGTCTGAGGCCCAAGCACCAGATCGACGTATGGCGCACGGCGAAGAATTTCTTCTCCTGCGGCCTGTGCCACACATCCTGCGACAGCAATGATGCTGCGATCCTGACCGTTCTCAATTCGTTCATCACGAATTTTGCGCAGCCGTCCAAGCTCGGAGAAAACCTTTTCCGTAGCCCGTTCACGGATGTGACAGGTGTTGAGAATCACCATGTCAGCAGCCTCTGGCGTGTCGACAGGGCCATACCCCAGCGGGCGCAGGACATCGGCCATGCGCGCGCTGTCATAGACGTTCATCTGGCAGCCCCATGTAATGACATGCAGGCCATGACGGGCACGTTCGGCAGGGGCGGGCGCGGAGGCGGAAGTCTCGGTGGTCAAGGTTTCAATCCGGGGCTGGCAATATCAGGCACACACATCAGGGCTGCGGGCAGCGGGGTCAAGCCCACCCTGACAGAGGAAAGGTCAAACATGAGACTGGACCGGCATGTCAGACTGGCCTGAAGCGGCATCACCATCTCCGGATGGACGCTGAATTGCTCCCATCAATGAAACTGAAAGTGACGCGGCGCTCGCCTGCAAGTCAAGACAAACCTTGGTTTGGTCCAAAGATAATGAAGTTCAGTTCTGGTCGTCAGGAACCAGTCCCTGCCGGAGTTGTGCTGCGCCTTCGCTGACAGCCTTGAATGTGGCGTTTGCCAGCTCTTTCCGGGAACGGAAATTTTCCGGATCCAACGGGGGATGCAGCAGAATTGTAGCCCGCATTGAGCGCCATTGGCAGAAAGACCACAGGTGAGGCGTCAGGTCCATGTCTCCGTACCAGGAGAAAACAGATCGGCGACTGCGGCCGACTGGCAGCCCTTCCAGGCGATCATAAACGATAGACACAGGCTGAACGAGCGTTGGTGGAGGCTTTGGCATGCCAGCCTGATCAAGCCGTCCAGGCTTTGCGACGGCAAAAAACGAGGAAAGAAAGGGCAGAACACGGGAGCCGTCCGTCGATGTTCCTTCAGGGAACAGAACGATGTCATCTCCATTCCAGAGATGTTCAGTCATTTCCTGTAGCTCTTTGCCAGTATTCTGCCTGTTGCGGCTTACAAATATTGTTCTGCCCAGCCGCGAGATGGTGCCGATCAGTGGCCAGGAGCCAACTTCACCTTTCGCAACAAAAACAGTGTGAAGCGTGCCGCCAACAACAGGGATATCCAGCCACGAGCAATGGTTCGCGACATAAATGATAGGACGTTCTCCGCGCTGGACGTCCTTGGCGTTCAGGATTTTTCCGGCTCTTGTTCCCACGATGCGAACCTGCAAGCCGAGAATACAGCTGATCATGCGCCAGAATATCCGGGGCACCCGAATCTTGCCGGAGCCAGGAAGGCGAATGAGTACGAACTGGATGATAGAGACCCAGAATGCCCAGATCAGAACAGCTGCGAGCCTTGCCACACAGGCAGTACGGCTGAAAGCAGAGAACTGGGTCGTTGCCTGTTCGGCCGGAAAATTGACACTTTCGTCAATGATCGGTCGGTTATGGCGACGGCGGCCGAGTGGTGGCTGAGCATCAGGATGGGGCATGGGTGCTGAGTGATAAGGATTTCAGGCGCTGGAGACAATCTCGTTTGTCTTACGAACATTGTATACCTGCCTCGAAAGGTCTTTCTGTCATGGACTTGACAGTGCGTCGTGGGGTACTGCCACAAGGGTATGCGGCCACATCCGATCGGTTCGCTTTTCGTGGTTCGGCCTCTTCGGGGTCGATCATTTCTCAAAACGGATTATCAGGACCTCCGGTGAAGTCACGCGGTCGCTCATCTGCTGTTTCCCTTTCTCTTGCCATTGGGGCAATGGCAGTCTGCTGCCATACGCCCAGGGCCCAGGCAGATACGGCGCCCGTAGCCGGCGAAACTGCTGAACAGGCTGTTCCCTACAAGGTCACGATACAGCCAACGAAAAATGCTGATCTTGATGCCGCTGTAAATGCGTCCTCCCAGCTGCAATCGCTTCAGAATACGCATGCCGTCGGGCCCTATGCCCTCGCTGGCCGTATCAGGTCAGATTATGACCGTGTGGACACGGCACTGCAGTCTCAGGGGTACTATGCCGGGACGGTTACAATTCTTATCAAGGCGGGAGCACGAGAGTTAGACGGACGTGATCCGGCCGTGCCGGACGTGCTGAACACTCTTCCCAAAGACGCCAAAGTCACCATCACGATTTCCGTCAGCAAGGGAAACCAGTTTCACCTTGGCAAAATTATCCTGACGACACCGCCACCGAAAGCAGAACCTCAGCCGGATGTTTCTGGCGTTCCGAAAATAGTGCCATCCCCCAAAGGAAGTGCTGCCCCGGTCTCGAGTAAAGCGCAGACTGCCGACAAAATGGGCGCCGTTGATACCTCCGGGCAGGCTGCGGGGCAGGGAGTGCCGGTCGAGCTTACGTCTGACGAACAGAAGGCCTTTAAGCTCAAGGCGGGCCAGCCCGCGATTGCTTCAGACGTTCTGGCTGCCCAGGGCAACCTGCTGACCCAGTTGCAGGAAGAGGGTTACGCCGTCGCGGATGTCTCTACGCCGCTGGCCTATCTTCAGCCGCATGATGAGACCCTTGATATCGTTTTTCGTGTCGGGAAAGGGCCGAAGGTTGTCATCGGTCCAATCGGGATGGATGACCTCAAGCGTGTGCATCAGTCCTTTCTGCGGCGGCGTCTGACGATCCGGGAAGGGCAGCTTTACCAGCCCTCCAAAATTGAAGCGGCCCGTCAGGATCTGGCAGCAGTCGGCGTGTTTTCTTCCGTTCAGGTGCATAATGCGCCGCCCATCATCACACTTCCCGCAAGCCAGACGCTCATGCCTGGCGTTCTTCAGGCCATGCCGGTCAATTTCAGCTTCAAGGAAGCAAAAAGACGCACTGTTGCGGTGCAGGCCGGGTATTCGACGGATCTGGGTGGGCGTGCCGGTGCAACCTGGACGCACCATAATCTGCTGGGCAATGCAGAGCAGCTCAAGCTCACAGCTCTTATTACGGGTCTTGGAGGGTCAGCGCAGCAGGGGCTGGGCTATGATGTCTACGCGGACTTCAGCAAACCGGACTTCCTACATAAGAACCAAAACCTGAGCCTGCGTGTCGAAGCTATTCGTCAGCTTCTGTACTCCTATCATCAGACCGCCTTCCTTATTCGTGGCGGCATCGGACGTCGTCTCGGCAAGTTCTGGTATGTGTCCGGCGGCCTGATGGGCATGCAGGAGCAGATCCAGCAGTTCGGCGATACACGAAGCTATTTCATCGTATCGGCGCCTCTGAGTGCGGCCTACGATAGCACTCAGCTGGAAAATCCGATTGATCCGGCCACGCATGGTGTTCGGGCCTCTCTGTCTGCCACACCTTCTGTGTCGCTGGAGAACGGAACATCGTTCTTCACACTATTGTCCGCGCAGGTCTCCACTTATTTCGATCTGGCCAAGATCGGCCTGACGAAGCCGGGCAAGAGCGTTATCGCGGTTCGTGGAACAGTTGGGTCTGTGCAGGGCGCCTCAACGTATCAGATCCCGCCAGATCAACGACTCTATGCGGGTGGACCGGCGACAGTGCGTGGCTTCCGATATCAGGGTGTAGGCCCGCAATACGGTCACACGAAATATGCGATCGGTGGCACCTCTCTGGATGCCGGCACAGTTGAGTTCAGGCAGAGACTGCCCATGAACCTCGGTTTGGCAGGCTTCGTGGACGCCGGACAGGTCGGCACAGGTTCCCGCCCCGGACAGGGAACACTTCGCGTGGGTTATGGCGGAGGGGTGCGCTATTTCACTCCTATCGGGCCAATTCGTGTCGATGTCGCGCTGCCGATGAACAGACCAGCCTACGGCGACAAATGGGAACTGTATATTGGTCTTGGAGAGACATTCTGATGCGCGCCCGCAGGATTATTCTCTGGATCGTCTCTCTCGTTATTGGCGTTCCGCTCGGACTGGTTGTTCTGGCGCTGGTTGTCGTTCTTGTCGGGATCAACATCGGCCCGGGCCAACGCCTGATTGAACAGAAGGTTAGTCCACTCACGGGTGGAATGGTGCAGATCTCCGGTCTGTCCGGTGCGCTTCCGCAGCATTTGAAGCTTGCGCGACTTGCCGTGAAGGACAGCAAGGGTGTCTGGCTCGAACTGGATAATTTTGAACTGCGCTGGTCGCCTCTGTCCCTTGCGGGCATGGATGCGCACGTCAAGGTTCTGAGCGCTGACCGCCTCGCTCTTCTGCGCAAACCAATTTCTGACACAACGGCAGAGACGACTGAAACCCAAGCCAGTTCCAGCCCATCAAAGCTGAATATCCAGGTTGATCTGGATGCCCTGAAAGTCAGTCGGATCGAAATTGGTCCTGATTTCACGGGCAAGGCAACGCTGTTCAGCCTGAACGGTCACGCTCATATTGCATCTATCGCGCCATTCCTGAATGGCGTGACGATGCAGACATTGCCCAAGATGGATATTGCCCTGCAACTGGCCCGCCTGGATGCGGCCGGGGGACTTACGCTTTCAGCCCAGACACCGAAAGATCGTTTGGCTCTCGCCGTTACCTTCAAGGAAGGTGTCAACGGCTTTGCAACCACACTCGGACAGCTTCCGCAGCTTGATCCTGTGGACATGCATCTGAACCTTGCAGGCCCCCGCACGGCGGCGGTCCTTGATTTCGGCCTGAGTGCCGGACCGATTACGGCATCTTCAACAGGGCAGATCAATCTCTACACGAACGTCGCGAACCTTCACGTCAAGGCCAATGCCCCTGCGATGACGTTGAAACCTGGCATTGGCTGGAACGCGATAGCTCTGAACACGGATCTACACGGTCCGCTCAAGGCACCTGCCGGACAGGGGCTTCTGGATATTGATGCTCTGACTGCTGGCGGCGCATCCATCGGCCATCTGCACGCGACGTTCGATGGCACGGAAGCCGCCAAGCCAGAAGATACCGTTGCCCATCTGCAAGCTGCTTTGGATGGTCTGCGCATTCCGGGAAGCCAGCCAACGCTTCTGGCTTCGGCGCCTCTGACGCTGGATGTGACGGCTCATCCTCTGGCGGCGACACTTCCAGTTATCGCCAGGATTGACCATCCTTTGATGCACGTCGCAGCCAATGTTGATGTCAAGCCAGCGGCCAAGGGTCATGTGACACTGGCGCTGCCAGATCTGCATCCTCTTGCTGCGATCGGAAGTACGGATCTGAGTGGTAGCGCGGTCCTTGCTGCTGACTTCGCCATGCCAGTGACCGATCATGATGATCTGACACTTGAGAGCTCAGGCACGATCTCTGTTACGGGTGGTCAGCCACAGGCTCTCCATCTGATTGGCAAGGATGGTCATCTGGCGCTTCAGCTCAGCAAGTCACCCGCCAATGTTCTGACGGTGAAGAGTTTTGGTCTGGACGGTCAGGCGCTTCATTTACTGGTGTCTGCCGTTGTTGATCTGGCGCATGGCAACACGATGCAAACCAAAGCAACGGTTGCTCTTCCTGATCTGCGGCAGGCCAGCCCAGCACTTCTGGGCAACATGACCCTAACGGCAACGGCCGATGGCCCTACCGATGATCTGGCTGTCAAAGCAGGGCTTGAGGGTGAGTTCGGCACCAAGGATGTCGCCAAGGGCCCAGTCGCGCTGGATGCTGATTTCCAGCATTTGCCCGGCCGACCACAAGGTACCCTTACGGCACATGGAACACTGGATCATGCCCCGCTGGCGCTGGATACGGCTGTTCAGAAAACGGATGACGGTGCTTTCCATCTCGATCTGAACAAATTGAGCTGGAACAGCCTGACGGGGCAGGGGAAACTCCGCCTCCCGAATGGCGCGAAAGTGCCGCTGGGCGATCTGGACGTCAGCATAAAAAATCTTTCGGATTTCCAGCGACTGATTGGGCAGGCCATCAAAGGTCATCTGGCGCTGGCCATCCATACGACTGAACCGCAGGGCACGCCACCGCAGGTCAAGCTGGGACTGGACGGTGCACTCGCCATGGCTCAGGCCAGTGTGCAGGCTCTCAATCTAAAAGGAACGATTTCCAACCCGATTGACGATCCCGCTCCAGATCTGACGCTGGATCTAACGGGTGTTCGCTCTCGGGATATTACCGGCAAAGCTCATGCCACAGTCAAAGGTCCTCAGTCCGCCATGGCGGTGACCCTGAATGGCGCCTTCCAGAACGTCATGGGTTCACCGGCCAACGTGGATGCGGCGGTTCTGCTCAACTTGCCCAAAAAGACGGTGCGTGTGGACCGTCTGACGGCAATGGCCAAGGAAGAGTATATCCGGCTGGGTGGCCCTGCGAACGTCTCTTTCGGAGATGTCATGGGGGTCGATCATCTGCGGGCGACACTGGCCCCACAGGGTGTTGCGCCTGCAACGATTGATATTGCCGGGTCCATCAAACCTCGTCTGGCGCTTACGGCGACTGTTGACCGGCTGACCCCCGCCATAGCCAAGCCTTTTGCCCCCGAACTTGCTGCCAGTGGTGTCATTTCTGCGAAGGCAAAGCTGTCGGGAACGATTGACGCTCCTACCGGGACTGTCGCTCTGACGGCGCATGGCCTGAAAATGCAGACAGGCCCCGCAGCATCACTGCCAGCAGCTGAGATTCTGGCCAATATCGGTCTGGCCGGAAAGACGGCTAAAGTTGATGTGACGCTTGGAGCCGGGCCGAAAGTTGCTCTGGCTGTTCGGGGAACAGCGCCTCTTTCCAAGGAAGGAGCGATTGCACTGGCCACAACAGGTCATGTCGATCTTTCCGTTGCCAATGGCGTGCTCGGTGCGAGTGGAATGGCAGCGAAAGGGCAGGTTGGCATCAATCTGAACGTCGCAGGCACGGCCAGCCAGCCACGGGCGACGGGACGTGTAGAGCTTCAGAACGTTTCATTTGACCACTATGCACAGGGCGTTCGTCTGACGGATATCAATGGTGCCGTTGTCGCTTCGGGCGATAGTCTCACGCTGGAGCATATTCTGGCTCACGCTGGGCCGGGAACGATCGCACTTGACGGTACGGTTGGAATTTTCCGTCCCGGTCTGCCGGTGGACATCAAGGTTATTTCCGACAAGGCCCGCCCTGTCTCAAGTGATCTTGTAACAGCCGTCATTAACACGGACCTGCACATCCACGGTCAGGCCACGACGCGTGTGGATGTGGATGGGAAGATTGTTCTACCAAGCGTGACGGTCAATATTCCGAACTCGATGCCAGCATCGGTCGCGCAGCTTGACGTAGTCCGGCCGGGGCAGAAGGCACCTGACAATACCAGCAGCCTCATCATCGGACTGGGGATTGATGTAATTTCGCCGGGACAGTTTGTGGTCCAGGGGCATGGCCTGGATGCGGAAATGCAGGGCCGCTTGCATGTACGCGGCACGAGTAGCGCCCCGTCCATCACAGGCGGTTTCGATCTCAAGCGGGGCAACTTCAATCTGGCGGGAATTAATCTGAACTTCACGCATGGTCGCGTCGCGTTCAACGGAACAGGCGTTAACCACAAGCTTGACCCGACACTGGATTTCCGCGCGGACCGTAATGCCAAGGGAACGCTCGCGAGCCTTCTTGTCACGGGTTATGCCAGTGCGCCGAAGATTGACTTCTCGTCTGTACCGACTCAGCCTCGCGATGAAGTCATGGCCATTCTGCTGTTCGGAACGGATGCCCATTCACTTTCCACAACGCAGCTTGCAGAGCTTGCTGCCGCCGTCGCACAGCTTGCCGGCGGATCATCATTCGATCCACTTGGGAAGGTGCGGAATGCCCTTGGTCTGGACCGACTGGCTGTCGGTGGCGGTGGTGGCGTTGATAACGGTGGGACCAGCGTTGAAGCGGGAAAATACGTTATGAAGGGCGTGTATGTTGGCGCAAAACAGGCCACCTCTGGCTCCGGTACGCAGGCTCAGGTCCAGATTGATCTGACCAAGCGGCTGAAGCTCAATACGACAGTCGGGACGGGCGGCCAGGTGACAGGCTTTACCACGCCAGAGAACGATCCCGGCTCAAGTGTGGGTCTGTCTTACGGGTTTGATTACTGAGCCTGAACGGCGTCTTCCAGAAGGACCTTCACGCGGGTCACGACGTCCGACCACTCCCGGAAACGGGTCTGGCGGACGATCCGCATCTGTGGATACCACGGACTGTCTTCGCGCTCGTGGAGCCAACGCCAGCAATTGTTGAAGCGGTCCATCATGATGACCGGTTTACCTAACGCCCCAGCCAAGTGAACCATGGATGTATCCACGGAGATGATCAGATCAAGGCAGGACACCAAGGCAGCTGTGTCGTCCATGTCCAAACACTGGGGCATGAAGTCCACCAGCGGAGCCGGAAAATCCAGGCATTGAAGCGCTGCGTCATCTTTCTGCAGGGAGTAGAACGTAACGCCTTCTACATCCGCGAGGGGTGCCAGCGCCGCAAGAGGCATTGACCGCTGACGGTCCACCATCTGCGCGCCAGTGTTTTCCGGGCGTGCACCTCCGGCCCAGACTAGACCAACACGCAGATTACGATCAGCCTTCAGGGATTTTTTCCACTGAGACGCCTTGCCAGGATCAGCCGTTAGGTAAGGAACGGGAGCACCCATGGCGTCAGGTGTGGCCGAGAATGCGCGGGGAAGACTGATGAAGGGGCAGTGATAGTCAAAAGCAGGGGCCTCGCCGCCATGCTGAACAACGGCTACCCCTTCAACGCGACGGCACAGATCTGCCAGTGTTGAAGATCCCCAGATGTGCACAACTGCACCTGTTCGTGCCAGCGCAGGGATGTACCGCAGATACATCAACGTATCACCCAGTCCTTCCTCCTGCGTGACGAGCACGCGCTTGCCCTGAAGATTGAGAGTCGGGGAAATATTGGGCAGCAGGGTGTCTTTGGGCAGGTTGGTGTGCCCAGGGACGCCAAAGCGCCATTCATGTTCTGTCCATCCTTGCGCCATTCGACCGCTCTTGAGCATGGCAATGGAATGGTTCAGTCGCAGCGCTGGTTCGTATGGAGCGAGCGGAATGGTCTCTCGATAGACATTAGCTGACTCTTCCAGCCTGCCGATGTTGTTCAGGATCGCAGCTGTATTGCAGCCGATCTTCCAGTCTTCCGGATGCTGGCGGCGGAGGTCATCCATAATGGACAATGCTTCGTCAAACCGGCCCTGTTCCGTCAGGTTCATGACAAGAAGATTAAGGGTATTTTTATCGTTGGGGCGTCTTTGCAGGCTCTCCCGGAAGGCGACGTCGGCTTCTTCGAAGCGCCCCATATGCATCAGAATGGTGCCGTAGGCATCCAGAAGACGTGTGTCTTGCGGGGAGAGGCGACGGCATTCCTTGATAAGCAGGAGCAGATCAGCCCGGCGACGAAGGGAAACTGCTTCCTCAATGAGGGTAGTGATGGCATGGCCGCCGAAAGGCTTGCTCGCGGCTTCAAGTTCTATCGCAGCCTGCGCGTACCGAGCGGAACGGAAAAAAGCGCGCCCCTTCGCCAGATGAACGGCGTCACTCGGGGGGAGTGGCCCCAGAATGTCCAGTGCCTGTTTCGGATTGCCTGCCTGTATGGCGTTTTCAGCGCGGGTGAGGGCCTCACCGTCCGTCGTAGAAGTACTTTGGCTAGCCGTCACAGTGTTATCCTGAAACAGGTTCAGCCATCTCCCGAAGTGCTTTCAGAATGGCTGCAAGCGAATAAGGCTTGGAGATAAAGCGGGCCAGAGCCGGATTGTCAGAGGCTTCATCCCGCCGAAGGTCCCCATGACCACTAATGTAAATCACGGGGAGATCAGGCCATTTTTCTCTGGCCTGATGGCTGAGGCTCATGCCGTCGCCATCAGGAAGAGACATATCTGCCACGAGAGCATCAAGGCTGCGTTCAGCAGAAATACAGGCAATGGCTTCCACGCAGTTACTGGCTTCCCTCACTGTAATCCCATTGTCTTGCAGAAACTCCACAAGACAGGTCCGGATCAGAAAATCATCTTCAATGATGAGAACAGTGAGGGAAGATGTCATAAATTACGAGGACCAGTTCTTTTCAAAGTCACCATACAACGTCAGGCCGCCATCAACAAAGAGGGTTTGACCCGTGATGTAAGTGCTGTCTTCGGCGGCCAGGAATGTGACGGCATCCGCGATCTCACGTCCTTCGCCCGGGCGCTTCATCGGAATGTGGTCAGCCACGTTCTTGTACTGCTCTGGATCGTTGACCCAGGACATGTTGATCGGCGTCACGATTGCACCTGGTGCGACTGCATTCACGCGGATGCCACGGCTTGCATATTCCAGAGCCAGCGTGCGGACGATGTTGCCCACGGCGCCCTTGGAGGCGGAATAACCGAGATAATGAGGCTTCGGGATGATCTGGTGCACAGAGGAGTTCACGATGATCGCGCCCTGAATGCCGTTTTCGAGCCAGTACTTGATGGCTTCGCGGCAGGGCAGCATCACGCCCGTCACATTGACGGCCATCACGCCTTCAAAGTCTTCCAGCTTGATGTCTTCAGACGGGGAAGGGATCTGATAGCCTGCATTGCAAACCAGCACATCCAGTCCACCCATGGCCTCAATGCTTTCGCGCATCAGGCGGCGGACGTCTTCTTCCTTGGAGATGTCACCCGTGGCGATCGGGTGTTCACCGCCAGAAACCTTTGGAAGCTTGTCGCGGACAGCAATCAGCTTGTCTTCCTTGCGGCCATTCAGCGCAACCTGAGCGCCTTCTTCTGCAAAGCGTAAGGCTGTTGCCTCACCAATACCTTGGGACGCACCCGTAACGAGTACTTTCTTGCCGGCGAAACGATTGCTGTAAGGGGCGGGCATAGGTCCTCACCTCTCCTTGAACGTCAGTGATTTAAAGATGGGATAGGGCATCCGGGAGCGGCCTTCCGTGTCGCCAACGCGGAAGCGGCCTGAAGGATGCTTTTCAAACTGTGATGTTTTCGTAATTAAGCGAAAACATCACAGAATTCTGGAAGGCTCAGGCGGCCTTCATGGTCTTGGTCAGGCTCTCGAGGACCGTTGCGGGGTCCGTATTTTCGAGAACGGCAACTTCCGCAACAAAGCGCTCCTGTGCAGCTTCGAAAAGCTTACGCTCGGAGAAGCTGCCATCAAGGCTGTCGACGTTACGACGCAGGTCACGAAGAACTTCCGCAATCTGGATCAGATCACCGGAGTTGATCTTTTCCTGATAGGCGACAGCACGGCGGGCCCACATGCCTTTGCTGACATGCGGCTTGCCCTTGATGACCGTCATCGCCTTGTCCACGATATCCCGCGTCACGATCTTGCGGAGACCAGCCTTACGGGCCTTCGCAAGCGGAATGCGGAGCATCATCTGATTGCCGGGGAACGAGATCTGGATCATCTCGATCATGGTATCGGCCACTTCGACCATACCAATCTTTTCCACGCGGCCTACGCCATGGGCGGCATAGACGATGGAGTCACCTTCGCTGAACGGGTCAGTGCCGTGTTCAGGGTCGGTTTGACGGGCGGTGTACTTGGCTGCGGCACGAGCCATTTCGTCGGTCATGCCGCCCTTCGGGGGGGTCTTGAAGGTGTTCATAGTCACGAATGGTACCAGAAAAACCCCGTCCTGTCCTGCATTATCATGTCCGATCAGGGCTGAACGCCGTGCTTGGACTGAATGACGCCCGGAGCAGGCTCTCCAATCGGCTGAAGCAGGTCACGCTCGATGGTCCGCGCCATCGTGTGCATCGGGAGGGCATGAACGCTGGCAATAAACGGTTCCTGCAGGTCACGGCCACTGCGATCCAGCATCTGGAACAGAAGCCCGATGACACTGGAACCAAGCGGCGTAATCCATCCCAGGGTCTGCACGGCAGAGAGCGGTAGAATGATGCAGAAAAGATGCGTCGCGATTTCTGGAATGACCGAATACTGCACAGGGAGCGGCGTGTTGCGGATACGCTCAAGGCCGCCCTGAGCATTGGCGATATCGGATAGGATGCGATCCACGGTACCATGGACGGCGCCGTCGATATTCTTGAGAGCTACTTCCTGCTGCACACCAAGACCAATTTCGTAAAGCAGGGCGTTTGCCGTGTTGGAGCAGGCGAAGACTTTTTCACGGATATCGGATGGAAGGAGGCGATCTACTTCCTCGCCGGTCTTGTCGCCGCGCAGAGCTGCGCGCAGGACGTGCGGGTAGGCCGCCATCAATCTGGCCAGGTCAGGCCGGCCGCCGAGCAGGGATGCAGCCTCACGGCCAAACGACCGGCAGTTGTTCGTGATGGAGCCCCAGAGGGTTCGTCCTTCCCACCACCGGGCATAGGCCGCGTTGTTTCGCATGCCCAGGAAAATGGCCAGTGCGGAGCCCATGAGAGAAATGGGCAGCGCTGGCTGGTCCATCCACTCCTGATGATAGATCTGGAAGAGAATGACGACCACGAGGTCCCAGAGCGCCAGAATCAGAAGAGGTGGCAAGGACTCTCTGAAAAGAATGGCTAGCCCGTGTTGGCGATTGACGATCAAGCCTGTGCTCCTTGCCTGAAAACGGTATGGCCGGTGAAACTAACCGTGAAAAGTGTGACCGGCCAACACCAAAAGATGTCCACTCTCTTGCACTCTTTTGCCACTCGAACCGGAAAAGAAACCTTTCGAGCGTCAAGTGTCAGGGCATGAGAAGAGTGTAAAGCGTAACGCGGCTCTTGCGTCCCGTTTCCCTCATGAGACACTTTGTACACATATATCAGGGAGCCAGTTCAGATGGATGTCATCGCCGCGATTGCCTTTGAGGCCGGAAAGCCTCTTGAAATTGACACCGTGCAGCTTGAAGGCCCGAAAACGGGTGAAGTTCTGGTCGAGATCAAGGCGACTGGTCTGTGTCACACGGACAAGTACACGCTCTCCGGTCAAGACCCTGAGGGCCTCTTTCCGGCCATTCTCGGGCACGAGGGCGCGGGTATCGTTCGGGAAGTGGGGCCGGGCGTCAAACATCTGAAGCCGGGAGACCACGTCATACCGCTTTACACGCCGGAATGCCGTGAGTGCCCGTCCTGCCTGTCTCGCAAGACCAATCTGTGTACGTCCATCCGCTCCACACAGGGCAAGGGCGTCATGCCGGATGGGACATCCCGGTTTTCATACAAGGGCCAGCCAATCCATCACTATATGGGGTGCTCGACCTTCGCGAATTTTACGGTTCTTCCGGAAATTTCCCTTGCGAAAATCCGTCCTGATGCTCCGTTCGACAAGGTCTGCTACATCGGTTGCGGTGTCACGACTGGCCTCGGGGCAGTCATGTTTACGGCCAAGGTGGAGCCGGGATCGACTGTCGCCGTGTTTGGGCTTGGCGGGATTGGCCTGAATGTCATTCAGGGCGCCAAGATGGTCGGGGCGACACGCATCATCGGTATTGACGTCAATCCGGCCCGGGAGCAGATGGCCCGCGAGTTCGGCATGACGGACTTCGTTAATCCCAAGGACCTGGGCCCGAACGGTGATCTGGTGGGGCATCTGGTTGAGATGACCGGCGGCGGCGCAGACTACACTTTCGAATGTGTGGGGAATGTCACCCTTATGCGGCAGGCTCTGGAAAGTGCTCATCGTGGCTGGGGTGTGTCTTGCGTGATCGGGGTGGCCGGGGCAGGGCAGGAAATCAGCACGCGCCCATTCCAGCTTGTGACGGGTCGCCGCTGGATTGGTTCAGCCTTCGGTGGGGCGAGGGGCCGCACGGATGTTCCCAAGATTGTGGACTGGTACATGGAGGGACGGATCGACATTGATTCCCTCATCACCCACAAACTCAAGCTCTCCGAAATCAATCACGGTTTTGACCTCATGACGCGCGGCGAGAGCATCCGCAGCGTCGTGGAGTATTGAGCATGACTGATGTTGAGACGCTGGGGCAGCATGCCTGTTGTGGCGGGTCTGTCCGTTTTCTGAGGCATCAGTCGGCTGAGCTGGGCGTGCCTGCAACTTTTGGGATTTTTCTGCCCAGAGAGGCTCTGGTGGGAGAAAAGGTTCCGGTTATTCATGTTCTCGGCGGTCTGACCTGTACGCACGAGACTTTTCTCATCAAGTCCAATGCCGTTCGTTTCGCTGCGGAACACGGCATTGCGCTTGTGGCGCCTGATACGTCTCCCCGGAACACCGGAACAGCCGGTGAAGATGATGAATATGACTTAGGAACCGGGGCTGGGTTCTACGTGGATGCGACGCACGCGCCATGGAGTGCCCATTACCGGATGGAGAGCTATATCCGGAAGGAGCTTCCCGCTCTGACCGAAAGCCTGTTTCCGCTGGATGGAAATCGACGCGGGATCATGGGCCATTCCATGGGCGGCATGGGAGCTCTCAATCAGGCCCTAAACCATCCCGAATTCTGGAAAACAGTTTCAGCCCTCGCGCCCATCTGTCATCCCAGCGTTATTCCGTGGGGCCGAAAAGCCTTTGATGCCTATTTCGGCGGAGACCCTGCGAAGTGGAAGGAATGTGATCCCACGCTTTTACTGCGGAGCGGGCATAAGCATCCAACGTCAATTCTCGTGGATCAGGGGCTTCAGGATCAGTATCTCGCAGACCTGCGTCCGGACGCGCTTGTCGAAGCCGCAAAAGAATGTGGGCAAGCGCTGGAAATGCGCCGACATGACAACAGTGACCATTCCTATTGGTTTATCCAGACCGTCATTGCTGATCATCTGAGCCATCACGCCAAAGGACTAAAGGCATGAGACGTTTTGTAGTCGCCGCCCTGCTTGTTCTGGGGGGCTGCGTCTCGTCGCAGGCTCCTGTTGGGCCAGCCTTGACCCCTGTCACGCATGCGGATTTCAGCCACGATACACTGGCCCTGACCTGGCAGCCCGGCTTTTGTGCAACGGGCGGAGGATGCCTCACAGGGCAACCGCATAACCATCTGATCGGGCTACATGGGCTCTGGGCATCCGAGCCGCATGCCCTGGAAGCGCAGGCAGTGCCCGTGCAGCAGTGGTGGATGAAGGGGTGCGATATTTATGACCATGACGACGCGCCGCCAAAGCTTCAGCCTGCCACTGAGAATGCGCTGGCAAGCGTGGTGCCACATCTCAAGCACCCGCTGCATGTGCATGAATATACCAAGCATGCCCGCTGTTTCGGATATGACGCTGACAAGTTCTTCGTTACGTCCATGATCCTGCGGGATCGTTTTGCGTCTTCAGCTTATGGACAGTGGCTCGCACAGCATAGCGGCTTCCAGGTGAGGAAAGACGATCTGCTGTCGATATTCGTGCAACTCACGGGCGTTCGGGAGGAAAGAGCGCTTCAGTTTCAGTGTGAGGCGGACCACGAGGGTCGGGTTGTCCTGACGCAGTTCTGGTTCACTCTGGACCCGAAGAAGCTTTCAGTCTTCCCGGGGAGTGGCGCTTATCTCTCATCCCCGCAGGTGCAGGACAACTGCCCGGCAACGTTCATGATGCCGGGTTGGCCGCTGCCGGGAGCGGAGGTGCCGGTTAACGTCAGTCAGTGACCGTATAGTTCTTTGGTGCTGATTTCGGGCTGTGCGGTGTCGCGCAGCCCGTCTGGTGTGACGCCATGATAAAAACAGCTGCGACGCCCGGTGTGGCAGGCGACACCAGTCTGATCCACAATCATCAGCACGGCATCCATGTCACAGTCCAGCCGGGCTTCAATAAGATGCTGCTGCTGGCCTGACGTTTCGCCTTTGCGCCAGAGAGACTGTCGGCTCCTGGACCAGTAACATACACGTCCCGTCAAAAGTGTTTCCCGCAGAGCATCCGCATTCATCCACGCAAGCATGAGAATGATGCCTTTCGTGTCCTGCGCGATGGCGGAAATCAGACCATTCGCATCGAACTTCGTCTGGCTGACGATGTCATCGACGATGGCGGGGGCAGGCGGGGTATAGGTCACGAACGCATCTCCAGAGGGAACCAGTCAGGCCACACAACGGAGACTGGTTTGCCCTCAAAAGCAAGGTCTGGCGACAGCCACGCCTCACGCCGCAAGAGGGCCAGGGCGTGCGATCCATGGCGCGAGCGCAATTCACCGACCTCTTTGTCACCCATCGTGAGAATGCCGCCTGTTTCCGGAAAAGTGCCGTCTTTCACCGTGACTGGCAGGATGCGGCGGCGGAGAAGACCACGATAATGGGTGCGAGCGGTCAACTCCTGCCCCATGTAGCAGCCTTTTTTCCATGACACGCCGTGCAGCAGGTCCAGATTGGCTTCCAGGGCGAGCGTTTTTTCGCTCTCGAAGTCGTCCGTGTCGGGAAGGCCAAGAGTGAGGCGTCGGTCCAGCCAGTCATGGCCCTGTGTGGTTTCGACAGGTGGCTGGGAGACAATCGCTCGCCACCCGGCGCTCTCGCAGCGTGGGTCTGTCGCGGAGCAGAGCGCTTCAGGTGGTATCGTCTCAGTGGCACCAACAATGACATGCAGTGCTGTCAGTTCAATTTTGACGTCTGCACGCAAACGGAAGCGTGAGAGCTTTTTGACCAGCATTTCTGCATGCTCTGATGGGCAGTCCATCAGAATATGATCGCCATCGCTGAAGAGAAAAAACTCGCTTAGCCATCTGCCCTGCGGCGTCAGAAGGGCGCTCCAGACCGCGTTACCAGGTGAGAGGGACTGAACGTCATTCGTGATCAGCCCTTGCAGGAACGACGCTCTGTCAGCGCCTGAAAAAGTCAGAACAGAGCGGTGGGGGAGCAGTTCAATCATGGGAGGCACCGGGGCATGCGTGAATGAAAGGCGGGGCAGTATGATATGCTGCCGACTGAAGACGAATAAAAGAGGACTTGTACGATACGGATTAAGCTGTCTCTTTGTACAGAGCAAGAATTGACGAAAGTTTATTGGAAGCAGGCAAAAAACCTGCTGGTTCGAGCGTTCGTTCAGTATCGTATGGGTTGCGGTAGATTAATCGGCAGGAGATATTGGCATGTCAAAGCCTGTCAGAAATACCATCAGACTATCCGTGCTTCCGGAGTAACACGCCCTTGTCAGCTGCCGAGATTGTTGATCCGACACGTAGCCCAGCCAGTAGCCGGCAAAAGGTTCTGCAGTTTCTTGGGCCTATTGTTGGTGTGCTGCTGGTCATTGCCGCCATTATTGCGATCAGTCTGCACAACTATCGGACCACCCGTCAGGGCGCGATTGCGCTTTCCTCGGACTTGCTGCGCAGCCAGCAGAAGTATGTGACGGAAGAGGTCCGGAATTATCTGTCTCCGGCATCTGACAGTGCAAGCATTGCCCCGGACATGTTTGGTTCACCGCTGACGGATACGTCACCAGACTCGTTCATGCTCTATGGCCGTTCCATGCTGGCTCATACGCCCCAGGTAGACAGCTTTTATCTGGCCAGTGATCAGGGCCAGTTCTGGATGGTGACACGACACGGCAAGGACTACGAGCAGACCCATTTTCAGGTCGAGAATGGTCATGAAGTCTATCGGCACACATACGTGGACCAGAATGGCACATATCTGGGCACGGCATTTGATCCGGCTGATAAATATGATGTCACGGCGCGTCCATGGTTTCAGGGCGCCATCAAAAGGATTGGACGGGGAGATGGAGCGCTCTACTGGACCAACCCTTACGCATATTTAGCGGCTCGCGAGTTTACCATCACCGCGTCCATTGCTTTCCCGATGAAGGATGGGCACCACGCGGTTTTCGCTACCAATATCTCCCTGAACCGGCTGACGTCTTTTCTTAACGAGCTTCAGGTCGGCCGCAGCGGTCGAGCGGTGATCGTGGACATGAAGGGGCAGATCATCGCCGGGCATAATATGGGCGAGGATGGGGCGGAGCCGTCCTTCGATCCCGCCCATATGCAGCTTGATCCGAAGACGCAGCCTGTTTTCATTCGGGCTCTGAATACTTTCAGGGTCAAAGGACCTGGGCCGGGCCTCGTGACGGCGCGCAACAAGAATTACGTGACCATCGCCGCGACGCTCCCCTTCGTGCACAGGCGCTGGGTTCTGTTGCTGAATGCGCCAGAAAACGATTTCTCGGACTTTGCCGTTACGGCGCGTCGTCAGAACCTCTGGTTTTCAGCACTGGTCGTCGGGCTGGCCTCTTTGCTGGCGCTTGGGTTGATCATACAGGGGCGGCGTATCGAACGCCTGCGCAAACGGCTTGAAGTCGGTCGTGAGCAGATGCGCGCGGAAAATGCCTCTTTGTATGAAATTGCCAGTACCCCGGATCTGTTTGAAGCGTCGCATGATGTCCCGATCCTGACCGAAGCTCTGGCAGCGCGGACTGGCTCACGCCGTGCCAGCCTCTGGCGATTGCTGCCGGATGGAGAACGTCTACTGTGCGAAGACGCTTTTGATCCCGTGCGGGATGTTCACAGCACGGGCATCGAGATTACGAAACGCGAGCACAGCAAGCTTTTCGATGCTTTGATGGAAGGGCATTCCCTTTTCATTGAAGATGCGCGTCAGGATGAGCGCAGTCAGAATTTCCAGCGCATCATCATGCGATCCGTCGAGGCCAAGTCGCTCGTCTTTCATCCGGTTATGCGTGGGCATCAGGCTGTTGGTGTTATTGTTCTGGAAGATCCCTCCAGAGCAGATGCGATGGAGCATGTTGTCGCGATTGTTTCGTCGGTCGTGGCACTACGGTTTTCCCAAGCTCTGGATCAGGGCGACCAGCAGGCTGGGGCGCGTCCAAGCGTGTCGCATGAGCTAAAAGACACGCGTTACGATGAGGGCTTCCTCCTGCCACCGGGTTCGGGTGTTCAGGACGGCGTGGTGCCAAGTGGGATTTACCCACAGGTGCCGGTCATGGTGATTTCCTTTGCTGATCCTTATGCAATGGATAGCCACAGCGCCGAGCGCGCCATGAAAGTTGTCTCGTCGCTCAGTGAGGATATTCAACGCATTGCCCGGGAAACAGGGCTGTTCTCTGTTCAGGTGGTGAGTAACCGTCTTGTGCTGGTTGGCGGATGTTCGCAGGAGCCCGATCCGGGTGCCGTGCTGCGTCTGGCAGATGCTGCGGTGTCCATCCGTGAAGCCTGCCTGTCACTGCTGGCGTCCGTAGATATTGATCCGGTCTTCCGCGTGGGCATTGATGTTGGCCCTGTTATGGCGGCGATGCTCGGCAAGGAGCCGTCCGTCTTTAATCTGTGGGGCGAGGCTATCAATGTGGCTGAGCTTTTGGCCGCCAGCGCGCCGGATGCGGGGACAATTCAGGTTTCGGAACAGGCCTATCTTCAGCTTCGGGAGCATTTCCTCTTCAGAGCCCGGGGCATGTTCTATCTGCCAAACAGCGGTGTGACCCGCAGCTTCATTCTGGCAGGGCGGCGATGAAAACCCGCTTCGATCGTATTCCGCGCGTGCAGAATGCTCTGGGCACTCTGGGGCATTTTACCCGGACCCAGATGCGGTTCACCCTGATGGTCATTGGTGCCTCGTGGGGTGTCATTCGTGTTGGTCTCTCACCGACGTCATGGCGCCGGACTGTGCGGATCGAATTCTGGCATTCCCTTCAGCAGGCCACAGGCGGTGGTCTTTTGAGTGTGTTGGTGACGGCCGCTCTGACAGGGTTCGGGATTGTGGCGCAGGCCGTTTACTGGCTGGGTTTTGCCGGGATGGCCCAGATGACGGGCTCGATCCTGTCTACCGTGATGGTGCGGGAGATTGCTCCGGTGCTGGTTGGCGTCATTCTTCTCGGGCGTTCCGGGATGTTGATGCTGACGGAACTGGGAACCCTGACGACGGGTGGTCAGATGCGCGTTCTGACGGGCATGGGGATTGATCCGTTCGTGGCGTTTCTGCTGCCGCGAAGTCTCGCCATGACCATCAGTGGGTTCACGCTGGGCATCATCTTCAGTTTGACGGCATTGCTGGTCGGTTATGCTGTGTGCCGTGTTGAAGGTGTCATCACCATGCCGGTCTGGGCGTTTCTGGATCAGGTGGTGAGCAGTATGCACCCGGTCGACTATTTCGCCATTCCGGCCAAATTCATTTTCAGTGGCTTTGCGGTGGGTGTGTGCTCATGCCTGTCCGGGATGGATGCCACGACTGAAGACGATCTGTCGTCTCTGATGCCCCGAGGATTTGCGCGTGGCATTCTGTCCATCATGACGATTAATGTCGTCCTCAGCGTCTGGCTCGGTTGATATGGCCGACGAAAAGACAGTCCCGTCTGCTGAACTGAACATCCTCGATCCTATTCTGGAGTTGCTGGATGCTCGTCCACGCTTTGATGGCAGTGGCCTGGCCTCTGTCCGTTATAACCTGCGTTTGAATCCGGGTGACTGCGCCCTGATTGAATGTCGGGATATGCAGCAGGCCAGCCTCTTTGCCGATATGTGTGTCGGGCTAGTGGACCTAGATGACGGAATTGCCCGCTGCATGGGGCTTGAATGGTCTGATCTGGATGAACGCCGGGCTGCGGCTTTGCGGGGGCGGATCGGGCGGATGGTGGCCAATGGCGGATGGATCGACCTGTATGGCACTCACATGAACATTCTCTGGCCACAACTGCATCATACTCGGGTGCCCGAGGAACGGTTGATGCAACAGGCCGTGCAGTTGGGAATGCAGTTTGGCCTGCCTGGTCTGCCAGTCGTTTCTCCGGGCAAACTGTCTCCTCTGGATCGTTGCCGCGCGGACTGCGTGCGTGCGTTTCTGGGGGAGCCCGCACTTCTTCTGCTGGAAAATCCGATGGGAAGTGCCAACCCTCCGCTCATGAATGCCTTTCTGTCTGCGCTGACGGATGCGCGTGACCGGGGCTGTGCTGTTGTCTGGCTTGCCCCGAATGACAGCGGCTGGGGGGCATATGAAGCGGATGCGACCATTCGCCTCCGACTGTATGATGATGGACTGTTTTCGATGCGAGGGTCTTGATGTTTCGCGTACGCCGCCCTGACACTGCCCGCCCGCTTTTCCAGAACCGCTATGCGGATGAATGGGTGGGGTTGCTGGTCCTTGTGACCATCGTCCTCTTTGCTGTGGCGGTGGCAGAAGCCGGCTTTCTCAAGCAGTGGCTGACACCCGAGAAAAAGATTCACTTTGTCCTGCCGGAAACCGGCGTGGCTGGGCTGGCTATTGGTGACGACATTGAGATCATGGGCGTACATGCCGGTGAAATTCGCCATCTGGATTTGAACAGCACTGGCCGCATGTATGCCGAGGGCTACATCGAGCCACAGTTTGTGCCCTTCATCCGTCAGGATAGTGCCGCGGTGATCCGGCATCGTTTCGTGGTGGCAGGTGCCAGCTATATCGAGTTAGGCCGTGGCCGTGGGGAAGACATGGACTGGGGCTATGCCGTGCTGAACGCAACGGTAGAGGCAAACCCGGCAGACGTGATCACCCAGACGGTTACGGACCTGAGAAACAAGCTCGTTCCTGCAATGGATAGCGTTCAGGCCATTACCAAGCAGGTCAATGACATGCTGACGGACATGCGGGCTGGCAAGGGCACGGTTGGGGGGCTTCTTTCGAAGGATGATACCCTGCAGAAAGCCAATCAGGCGCTGGAAAATCTTACAGAAGTTATTGCCCGCCTTCAGCCGATCGAAAAGCAGCTTGGGGGTGTCATGACGAAAGCTGATGGCACGATGGATAATGCCAAATCGGCCACGGACACTCTTCGCAAGAGCATGCCGCAGGTGCAGGAAACGATTAACCATACCAGCGCCGCAACGGCCCAGCTCCCGGCACTCATTACGCAGGCGGAAGCGAGTGCCAATAGCCTCCGCAAGCTGACAGATCAGCTCAGGGGCCTATGGCTGCTGGGTGGTACAGCGCAGAAAGCGCCCAGTCATCGTCTGCCAGCGGAGGCTGTCCGTCCATGAAGCGCATGATTCTGCTGTGTCTTGCCATGGCAAGTTGCTCGTCTGTGACGAAGGGGCCTGATCCGGATCAGGCTTATGAAAACGCCATGGACACCGGGCGGAGCGCTTTTGAGCTTGGACATCCAGACCAGTCTGAAAGTCAGTACCGTGCGGCGATGGACCGTGCCCTTATCCGGGATGATGCTGCCCAGATCCATGATGCGGGCTTCAATCTTGCGACGGCCCTGCTGGAAGAAAACAAGCCTGCCGACGCTTTGACCGCGCTCGATCGCACCGGAAAAGCTCTGAAGCTGCGTCAGTACAGTCAGACCAGTGATCTGGAGCTTGTCAGAAGTGCAGCGCTCTATCGGCAGCATGATCTGACGGGTTCTGAGTCGTCAGCGCTCGTGGCACTTCAGTCGCCTGATATGGGCATTCGCAATCGTGCGGCTTATCTGGCTGGTCTGGGGGCTGCAGATCAGGGTGACACAGCGCAGTTGGCCCGCATGGAAGCATTATTGGCTCCCTCAAAAGACCCTGCTGCCATGCTGGATCATCAGGATCTGGCGGCGCGTCTGGCACTCCTGAATCATGCGCCAGCACTTGCGCTGGAGCAGGCCATGTCCCTGACACAGAAGAGACGAGATGCGCAGGATTATGAGGGAATGCGGCGTGCTCTGCTGGTTGCTGCTCAGGCGGCTGAAGCACAGGGTGACATGAACACCGCTGCCGCTTTACGACAGCAGGAACTCTCAAGCCGAAGCGTGCAGCAGACTGGCCATGTGGAGAAAGCCTCCATTACGGTCTCTGCCGTGAGTGCGCCTGCAGCAGCCATTCGCTGATCAAAGGAAATTTTTTCCGTCATTGCCAGAGCAGCCCCTCTCATTCGATAGTAACGAAATCGGAACGAGAAGGAGAGAAGATGAGCCATACATCCAGGCGAATGGTTCTTGGGTCTGGAGTGGCCTTGCTCGCTCTGGGGCTGACGCACAGGAGTCAGGCGCGACCTTATCGTCTTCCGTCAGCCGCCGTGATGGCCGCGGATCGATTGCGCCCTCAATATCATCTGATTGCTCCTTATGGGTGGATGAACGATCCCTGCGGCCCGGTCTGGGTCAATGGTCGCTATCACATGTTCTATCAGTGGGGGCCGGACAAAGCTGCGTTTGGAAATATTCACTGGGGCCATGCGACCAGCCCTGATCTCGTTCACTGGCGTCACGAACCCGTTGCGATGAGCCCTGTCCCCGGGGGACCAGATGCCCTCGGAGTTTTCAGTGGTTGCGTTGTGATCGTTGAAGATCAGGCGATCGCTTTTTACACGGGGATTGAGCCATCCGTGCAGTGCACGGCGACATCTGATCTCCAGATGATGCACTGGAAGCAGAACCCCGTGCCGGTTCTGTCTGAGCCCCCGCCAGGACTGCATGTTGATGGATTTCGCGATCCGCTGGTCTGGAAGGATCACGAGGGATGGCACATGCTGCTCGGCGCCAACGTTCGGCAATCCAAGTTTGGTCCGGGTGGCGTCATTCTGAAATACGACAGCGAAAATCTAAAAGACTGGACCTATCGCACTCTTTTCTATGGCCCCACGCATCAGGCTGGCGCTTACGACGATGCCATGGAATGCCCAGACTTTTTTGCGCTCGGCGATAGCTGGGTCCTGATCTACTCGCTGGGCAGCACTGTTTATTATGCTTCAGGCATTTACAGCGAAGGCGCATTTCATCCGCGCATTATTCAGCCGCTTGGGTATGGCTCGTTCTACGCCGGACGGACCATGTTGGATGAGCACGGGCGGCGTGTTCTCTGGGGCTGGGTGCCTGAGAAGCCTGAGCGCAGTCATGGGGCCATGGAAGCGGGCTGGAGTGGTGTCATGTCTTTGCCTCGGGTTCTCACGGCTGACCGAGATGCCGCTCTGCGTCTTGCACCCCATCCCAATCTGACGGCGTTGGAAGGCCTGCATTTCCGCCAGCTCACGCCCTCGACCTGGGCCGCTCCAGATGGACCGAACGGCCGAATTCGTCTGACTTTCATCGGAACTGAAGCCGGGCGCCTGACATTCGGAGGGCAGGGGTCATTTCTGGAGCTTGATTACGATCCATACCGGCCCGGAAAAGAATTGATGGCCAATGGAGATTCCGCACCCTTGCCATTGGCCGCTCACAATATGCTGGATATTTTCGTAGATGGTTCGGTCGTGGAAATTTTCACCTCTTCAGGTGTCTGTCTCACGACCCGGGCTTATGGAAATACGGATACGGCCTTCAAGTTGTCTGTGGAAGGCACATTCCGCGAGGCCGTTGTCTCTGCCCGTGCGATGAGCCCCATTTCTCCAGATCGCCTGACCAGTAGCCCGGCCTGAACATTCAGACCGAGGCTCGTGCTTCCACTTCGATCAGGGCCAGACCTTCAGCGACAGAGACGAATTCTGATCCGCCATCGACCCGGCTTTCACCAAAGCGATCCGTGAATAGCTTCCGAACAGCCGGAACGAAAGACGTGCCGCCGGTGAGGAAGACGTGATCGATATCGTCAATGCCGAGGCCTGTAACGTTCAGGGCATCGTCGATGGCTGCTGCGAGTTTTTCCAGATCGGGTTTGATCCAGCTTTCGAAATCTGCACGCGTGATCGTCTGCTCGATTTTCAGGTCCCGGTGGGTGAACTTCAGGACCGTGCTGTCGTGCCGTGAGAGATCGCTTTTGGCCTGACCAATCGCCCGATACAGGTTCTGGCCTTCCTGATCTTCAATCAGACGCAGAAGATTTCGCAGCTTCTGCGGATCAGAGGCCGTCTTGGCGACGTCTGCAATGCTGCGAAGGGTTTGAGGGGTCCGCATCAGGGACAGGCGATGCCAGCGCCCGAGGCTCGCATACCATTCAATAGGGACGGGAAGAGGCTGCCCGCCCATCACCCGATATGTCGTGTCCCGACCGAGTGCGGGTGCGACGACATTGTCGATAATGCGGAAGTCAAACTGGTCTCCTGCAATCCCGACACCGGAATGACCCAGCGTGACGGTGCGCGGTGTGCCATGGGGGTCAAAGCGCATGACAGAGAAATCGCTTGTGCCGCCGCCGAAGTCTCCTACCAGCACGGTTGCTGGCGCATCCAGTCGCTGCATGAAGCGCCAGCCAGCTCCTTCGGGCTCAAGCACGACGTTCGGCTCAGCGAAACCTGCCTCCACAAAGCTTTCCTTCAGGCGCTTCACACCCAGATCGTCATCGGCCAGTTCACCAGCAAAGCGCACGGGCCTGCCGATCGTTGTGCTGACCTGCTCTGGTGTAATGCCGGCCTTGTCCATCAGGGAACGCAGGAACCGGGCGATCAGGTTCTGAAGCGTCATGGTCGAGGCAAAAACACGTGTCTCGCGGAACGAGCCCTGAGCCAGATAGGTCTTCATGGACATGATCAGGCGGCTTTCTGCCGGATCATCCAGATAGGCCTCAATGGCATCAAGCCCGATAGCATCCTGAAGAACGCGTCGATTGCCCTCCTGATCCATCCAGAGACAGAGCAGGGTGCGGCAGGTTTCGGAAGACGGGCTGTCAATGAAGTTGAAGACGGCAGGCTGCGTGTTGCCCTGTTCATCTGCGATGACGACGACACTATTGGTCGTTCCAAAGTCGATGCCGACGCGAATTTTTGGCGCTTTAAGAGGTTGCGTCGTCATTTTGGCTGGTCCCGTCCCGAATTCGCGAAGGGCGAGGGTTTAGGAAAGAACGGCTATGAGGCCAAGGGAAAAGTTGAAAAACGGCTTTATGAAAAGCGCAAAATATCAGAGCGCGCTGTTTTTTGCCTCATCGTAAAGACGTTGGGAGTCCTGAATGTCAGCCATGTGGGTTTCAGCCCAGTGCGTGAGGCTTGAAACAGCCTGGATCAGGGTCTCTCCAAGAGGTTTGAGGCTATACTCAACAGTGACGGGCACGGTTGGATAAGCTTGTCTTAAAATAAGCCCGTCACGCTCAAGGTTTTTCAGCACCTGAGACAGGATTTTCTGCGAGATCCCATTGATGTCCCGCTTGAGGGCATTGAAGCGCACAACGTCATTCTGAAGGCGGTCCAGCACCAAAAGGGCCCATTTGTCACCAAGCCGGTCCAGCACCAGACGCGTCGGACACTCTTTCGCATAGACGTTGAAACAGAGGTTTCGTGCAGGGGTGTCTGGTTTCTGCGAGGTTACCATGTGTCTTGAAAGTGCCTTCTTGTCCCGAATTTTCCAGCGTAATACCAGAAAGAGTACTGGTTTCCAATGGATACCACGTATCGAATTTTATGTTTCATTTCTTGGTTCGAAGGACAGGAACGATGTCTAAAGTCTTGGTCGTCTATCACTCAGGGTATGGGCACACCAAAGTGGTGGCGGAGCATGTGGCTCAGGGTGCTCAGGCTCAACTCGTGGCAATTAGCGCGGATGGCGAAATTACCGAGGCAGAGTGGGCCGCATTGGATGACGCGGATGCCATCATCTTTGGAACGCCAACCTACATGGGGAATGTGAGTTGGCAGTTTAAGAAATTTGCAGATGCCACGTCCAAAATTTGGTTCACGCGAGGCTGGCAGGACAAGGTGTTCGGTGGTTTCACGAACTCCGCCAGTCCGAACGGGGACAAGCAGGTGACGTTGATTACGCTGCAAACACTTGCATCCCAGCATGGTGGCATCTGGGTGAGTTTGGGAATTCCGCCGTCCAACACTCTTGAGGCAACGGGCGACGATCCGAACAATCTGGGCGGGTCAGTTGGTCTTCTGGCGCGCGCTCCGGCAAATGCGGGTGTCGATGGTGTTCAGAAGGGAGATCTGCTGACGGCTGAGCGCTATGGCCGTCGTGTGGCTGATATTGCGGCGCGTCTGAAAGCTTAATCAGCAATGTATGAGGCGAGGCGCTGCAAACAGCATGCCTCGCCCTTGTTGGTTAGGACAGAGCCGCTTCGTAGGCAGCAACGTCCGGAACGGCAGGACGTAGCGTTCCCATTTCTGCTTCAGACTGAACCATCGGCGTCATGCCCAGAGCGGACAGAAGCTGACGGTCGCGGTGTTCAGCAGGGTTTGGCGTCGTGAGGAGCTTCTCGCCACAGAAGATGGAGTTGGCACCTGCGAGAAAGCACAGAGCATGTGCCTCATCGGTCATGTTTTCACGCCCTGCTGCCAAACGCACATGGCTTTCCGGCATCATGATGCGGGCCGTAGCGATGATGCGAACGAATGTGATCGGATCGACAGCTTCAGCTTCACCTAACGGTGTGCCTTCAACGCGAACGAGCAGATTGATGGGCACGCTCTCGGGATGCTTCGGCAGGTTGGCGAGTGTCATCAGCAGGCCGGCGCGGTCGGACAGATCTTCGCCCATACCCACGATTCCGCCACAGCAGACATTGATGCCCGCATCACGCACGTTGGAAAGCGTATCGAGGCGCTCCTGATACGTGCGGGTGGTGATGATGGAGCCGTAGAATTCCTCAGAGGTGTCGAGGTTGTGGTTGTAATAATCCAGCCCGGCATCCTTCAGGCGCTGAGACTGTACGGAGTCCAGCATTCCCAGCGTGACGCATGTTTCGAGACCAAGGGACTTCACGCCTTCGATCATCTCACAGACGGAGTCGAGATCGTGGTCCTTCGGGGAGCGCCAAGCAGCGCCCATGCAGAATCGGCCTGCGCCTGCTGCCTTTGCTGCACGCGCCTCGGTCATCACCTTTTCGACGGCCATCAGACGTTCGGCCTTCACGCTTTTTTCGTGTCGGGCGCTCTGCGGACAGTAGGCGCAGTCTTCGGGACAACCGCCTGTCTTGATCGAAAGAAGCGTGGAAATCTGCACTTTTGTGGGGTCGAAATAACGACGGTGCAGTTCCTGGGCGCGGAACATCAGGTCCGGGAAGGGGAGGTTGATCAGCGCTTCAACCTCAGCGCGCGTCCAGTCGTGGCGGACGTCTGGCTGTGTCATTTTCTGAGCCGTCACGGGGCTTTCTCCAACGTTGTTGCGTCACACCTACCCAAAATGGCCCCGGCGTGTCATCTCATCGTCATGATTATGAGCCGGAAAACGGACGAGGCAAAGCGATGAAACACTGGCGTATCGAGCAGATGGACTGGGATTCCTTTGATCCATCCCGCGTGGACCCGGATATCATTCCTCTGGTGAAGTCTGCTTCAGTCGTTGAAAAGAATGGCTTGGACTACGCTGAATATCTGAGACACGTCTTTGTAGGAGACCCGGACTTCAGCGCAGCAACAGCCAACTGGGCAGTGGAAGAAGTTCAGCACGGAGATGCTCTGGGCCGCTGGGCCATGCTGGCAGATCCGAGCTGGGACTATGAAGAGGCGTTTGAGCGCTATCGCGCAAGTTACAAGATTGATGCAGACGTCGATGCGTCTATCCGCGGGTCCCGCACAGGCGAACTGATTGCGCGCTGTATGGTCGAGACGGGAACGTCGTCTTTTTACACGGCACTGGCGGATGCGACGGATGAGCCCTTGCTAAAAGCCATCTGCAAGCAGATTGCCGCCGATGAATACCGGCATTTCAAACTCTTCTATGATCACATGCATCGCTATCTGAAGCGCGAGAAGCTCAGTGTCTGGGCACGGACGCGTATTGCTCTTGGGCGTGTGACCGAGAGTGAGGACGATGAACTGGCGTCCGCCTATCACACGACCAATGAATCCCCGGACATGCCCTATGATCACAAGCGGTGCATTGCGGCTTACATGTCCAAAGCCATGGGGTTTTATCAGCAGAAGCACATTGATCGTGTGACGGCGATGATCTTCAAGACAATCGGCTTCACTCCGCATTCCCGTTGGCAGAAGCTGGCAGCGAATGGGGTGTATCGACTGATCCAGTGGCGTCGCAAATCGTTTCAGCGCCAGATTGCGGCCTGAGGGTTCGTCAGACTTACGGAAATTCACAAGACGGAAGGGGCTATTTCGTGCCATGAAGGGCTGCATTTTCTGTCTTGTAACTGGAGCTTGAGAATGGACGTTCGACCACTTCTGTCCCGTCGCTTTATCTGGGGAGCAGCTGCCCTTCTGTCCATCGCAGGGCTGTCGCAGGGCTTCTCAGCCAAAGCAGATCCGTACTCGTTGCCGATCGCGACATCAGGCCCGGTGACAAGCGATACACCGGCAGCCGCAACGGTGGCCTCCCAGCAGCTTGCCCGACAGGTCGGATACGCGCAGTTTACAGCAGCGGACTGGCATGTTGGCACCGTGCGGCACATGGTGATGTTTCGGTACAAGAAGGACGCCACGACGGCACAGCGTGCAGAAGTGTCCGGCCGTTTTCTGCATCTTGCGCAGGACAGCCGTCGCCCGGACGGTCGCCCGGTTGTGGTCAGCATTGAGACCGGGTTCCAGAATAGTGGGGAAGGTGTAGAGGGCGGCCTGCAGCAGGCGTTCCTCGTGACGTTCCGCTCTGAAGGGGACCGGAACTACTATGTTGGCAAGCCCGTCGTGACAGATCCGGCGTTCTTTGACCCCGCCCATGAGGCCTTCAAGGAATTTGCCGGGCCATATCTCGATAAGGTCATGGTCTTTGATTATGACGTACTGGCCGTCTCCGCGCTGGCTGACAAAGCACGCAAGACAACCCGCAAAAGCGGGAAGTAACAAAAAGTCTCCGTTTGTATGGACGGCCTTTTGACGAAATGATCTTTTATGCCTCATGCTACGGCGATCGCCAGAACATGAGGCATAATGTGAAGACTACAGTTTCTGTTAAACGCCGCCTGACGCAAGGTGCGAGTGTACTTGCGCTGGCTATGGGCCTTACAGCCGCAAGTGCCCAGGCCGCCGGTTACAATTCAGGCTGGGGCTTTGATGAAGCCGGCATGAATCATAGCGTCAAGCCGGGCGACAATTTCTTCGAATATGCCAACGGCACGTACCTCAAGAACCTGAAAATTCCAGGCGATATGAGCAGCTATGGTCCGTTTCGTATTCTGTACGAACTGTCCATGGAGCGCCAGAAGGCGATCCTGAGCGAAGCACAGAAGCACGTTTCTGCCGAGCCGTCTGATGACATGGGCAAGATCGGCACCTTCTACGCCAGCTATCTGGACCAGAAGGCCGTTGATGCTCTGGGAGCCAAGCCGCTTGCTGTGGATCTGGAGAAGATCCGCAAGGTCAGTGATGCCAAGAGCCTGGCTGAAGCGTTTGGTACGTCCCTGAATTCCATGGCGTTCTCGACGTTCCAGATTGGCGTCGAGCAGGATCAGAAAGATCCGGAACATTACATGCTGATGCTCGATCAGGGCATGAGCATTGGCGTCAGCGGTGGCCTGGGCCTGCCTGATATTAGCTACTACACAGACCCGAAGCTGGCCGACAAGAAGAAGGCCTATCAGGCTTATATCGCGAAGATGCTGACGCTTGTGGGCTGGGCTGATCCAGCCAAGAACGCGCAGGCTGTTGTCGATCTTGAAACGGCGCTTGCCAAGGTTGAGATCCCCCGCGATCAGACGCGCGATCCGCTCAAGCTCTACAACCCGATGACGGTCACGCAGCTGCAAAAGATCGCTCCAGACTTTGACTGGGTCACGTTCCTGACGACTGCAGGGCTTCCGGCCGAAAATATTGCCGACCGCAAGGTGGATGTGCGTGAGCCGGATGGCATTGCAGCCATGTCCCGCGTTCTGAAGAAGGCTGATTACAGCGTACTTCAGGCCTGGCTAGCCTTCCATCTGGCAGATAATGCCGCAGCCTATCTGTCTCATGATTTCTCTGACGCGTCCTTTGACTTCAACAGTCGCACGCTGTCGGGCGTGGCGCAGCAGTCTCCGCGTTGGAAGCGTGCGACGCGCGTGACCAATGGCGCCATGGGCTGGGCTCTGGGCAAGATCTACGTTGCCCGTTATTTCCCGCCCTCAGCACAGGCTCAGATTACGGAGCTGGTGCAGAAGGTGAAGTCTTCCTTCCATGATCGCCTTGAGCACAACACATGGATGGACGAGCAGACTCGTAAGGCTGCTCTGAACAAGCTGGATCACTTCGCTATTCAGGTTGGCTATCCTAAAAAGTGGTGGGACTATAGCAACCTCGTAGTTCGCAAGGGCGACGTGTATGGCAATGCTGTGCGTGGCGCCGCGTTTAACTGGCAGCATGAGCTGAACAAGCTCGACAAGCCGGTGGATCGTGACGAGTGGGGCATGACGCCGCAGACCGTGAACGCCTACAACGATCCGACGATGAACGAGATCGTTTTCCCGGCTGCCATCCTTCAGCCGCCGTTCTTCGATCCGAAGGGCGATATGGCTGTGAATTACGGTGCCATTGGTGGCGTGATCGGTCATGAGATGAGCCATGGCTTTGACGACCAGGGCCGTCATTATGATGAACATGGCCGTCTGAATGACTGGTGGACCAAAGCATCTTCGGATGCCTTCCAGAAGCTGGCGGATCGTCTTGGTGCACAATATGACGCGCAGGAGCCTCTGCCGGGCACGCATGTGAACGGCAAGATGACCATGGGCGAGAACATTGCGGATTCTGGTGGATTGAACCTCGGTCTGCAGGCTTATCATGACTCCCTGCATGGCAAGCCGCAGACAACCGTTCATGGCCTGACGGGCGATCAGCGCGTGTTCCTGGGGTGGGCACAGGTGTGGCGTGAGAAGGATCGTCCGGATGCGCTACGCCAGCAGATGCTTTCGAATGAGCATGCCCCAGCCGTCACGCGTGTGAACATGCCAGCGCACAATATTGATGCCTGGTATGATGCATTCGGCGTAAAAGAGGGCGACAAGCTCTATCTGGCCCCGGATCAGCGCGTAAAGATCTGGTAAGGGTCGTGACAAAATGAAGCGTGAGGCTTATCCACGGTCTCACGTTTCAATTTTCTGACTGACGGACTGCCTCATGACGCAAATGACGATCGGCCATCTGTACACCTCGCTTCATGCCGGGTGTGCCAGTGCGGTCGCCCGTGTTCTCGAAGCGCATGAGGTGGACGTCGAGTTTGTGGACCTCGACCCTGAAGATGTGGCGGAAGCCATGGAGCAGGGCGAAGTCGATCTTCTGGTCTCTGCTTGGTTCCCGCGTGATGAAAAATTCGCTGGACCTGGCTTTCGTGTCATCGGGGATCTGTATCAGCCACAGATTTCGTTTGCTGCGCTGCGTGCGCTCGGTCCTGTCAATGCGCTGACATCAGCTGAAGTGGATCGGGTGATCGTTGCAGAAGACAGCCGCGAGATTCTTGAAAAAGCTCTCAAGCAGCTTCCTGCCCTTTCTTCCCTGCCGCTTGAAGTTGTGGGGGAAGCCGCTCTGATCGGTCGTCTGGAAAAGGCGCAGGCAGACGGCGAATCTCCGCTTGTGGTCGCCACTCAGCCTCATGCGGTGTTTCACACCGCGTTGCTGACGCTGGTTGAGGACCCTGCCAAGCTGCTTGGCGGGGAAATGTCTGCGCGCATGGTTCTGCGGGAAGATGTAGCCCGCAAGGCAGACACGGATCTTCTTGATGAACTGTCCGAGATGATGCTCGGCAACAAGGTCATGAGTGCGCTGGACTATAACATCGGCGTTGAAGGGCAGGACCCGGACGACGCTGCCGAAGCATGGCAGCGTGGACGCCTTATCCCGCGGGATGCCTGAGGATTTCAAAAAAGGGCCGGATTTCTCCGGCCCTTTTTTGTATCTACAGCCTTAGCGGTAGACGAGGCCGCCATCGATCAGGATGGACTGGCCAGTAATGTAATCGGAATCTTTCCCCGACAGGAATGCGACGAAGCCAGCAACGTCGTCTGCTGTTTCGACCCGTCCGAGCGCAATGCCTTCAACATACTTCTTGTACGTTGCGCCCAGCTCAGCGCCGGTAATCTCAGACATGCGCTTGTCGATCTCGACCCACATATCCGTTCCGACGATGCCCGGGCAGTAGGAGTTCACGGTGATACCGAAGGCTGCCAGTTCTTTGGCGGCCGACTGCGTAAGAGCGCGAACTGCGAACTTTGTGGAAGAATAGATCCCGAGAAGCGGAAAGCCTTCATGGCCAGCGATGGAGCAGGCATTGATGATTTTGCCCTTCTTGCCGGTCTCTTTGAAAATGTTGGCTGCAGCCTGGATACCCCAGATCACGCCTTGAACATTGATGCGGTAAATCTTCTCAACTTCTTCTTGGGTGACGTCCAGAATAGGCTTCACCTGACAGATGCCGGCATTATTGACCATGATATCGAGGCCGCCAAGCTGGCTGGAGGCCTCTTTCAAAGTCTTCTGAAATTCATCGCGATTGCTGATGTCAGCCGTTAGAGCGATAGCACGTCGGCCAAGAGCTTCAACTTCCTTGGCGGCTTGCTGAACGGTTTCCTGTTTGACATCCAGTAGAATGATGTCAGCTCCTTCGCGCGCCAGACGAAGAGCGATGGCCTTGCCGATACCTTGAGCCGCCCCGGTTACAGCGGCAATTTTACCAGAAAGAGACATGCAGAAATTTCCTCTCTCTTCATGCGCCACGAAATGTGGTTCGCACGAATGGTAAACGTCTTCTGCTTTCAGGCTTTGATTTTCCACAAAAAAAGACATGTTTTCGAAAATAGGCACGCAAACGTGTTTCATGTGAAAGAAATATTACATGAACAATTTTCTAAATTGAATATTTTTTATATATTCAAATATTAGTATAAAATGTACTTCACTTTTATAAGTATTTTTACTTTGAGATAAATAATAAAAAATATTTTAATTATTTTATGTTTGTGAATTATTAATCAAATTTACGAGAAATTCTAAAATGTTAATTACGCTACCGTGCTCCGTCGCGTAGGGATTTTTCACGCTCACTCTGGATCGGACGCAATTCGTTTCAGAGGTCGTGATGTGACATTATTCCTGTTCAAATAGGGGCGCCAGATTTGCATCTTCGTGTGCTGGGTTATGCTCTGAAAATCTCATGGTTCGTGTGGTTTTTCAGTATTTTCATATCGCTGCCTGCTTTTGCTCAGGTCATGGACCGCGATATTGGATCTGCGCCAAGTCAGTTGGTTTCAACGCCTCTTCCTGTCCATGCATCGCGTGAAACAACCGTTCCAGCATTTTCCCATCCTGAGGCTATCGTCTCCAATCCCTTGTCAGGCTGGCTGCGTAAGCGTGGCATCAATTTCCTCGTCGATAATACGAATGAATTTGCCGGAGCGATAACGAAACCGACGCGCGGAACAACGTCGGGATTTGAAAACTACAAGCAGGGCGCGAGCAATGCGGGCCAGTATGCCATGCAGCTTGATGTAGACTGGGAAAAGCTTGCTGGTCTGCCTGGTTTTGCGACGCACATGATTACGGTGGGGCGGTACGGTACGACGGCCAATCGCATGTTTGGTGACTGGCTCAATCATGCTTCCGAAGATTATGGCGGCGGCGGAAATGTTGTCGTGCATCTGGTCTATATGTATGGCGAAGAGACGCTTTACGGTGGGCGTCTGGCGATCGCAGCTGGCCGTATGTCAGAAATTTCGGATTTTGCGGCGAGCCCTTTGTTCTGCAATTTCCAGAACGGTAGTTTCTGCGGTCGTCCCAAAGGGATTACGGACACGAATTTTGACGCCGGCTATCCTGCTGCGACCTGGGGATTCCGGGTTCGAGGACGGCCGGTCCGCTCTGTCTATGTCCAGACAGGGGTATATCCGATCGAAAACGGAATTTATCAAGTCTATCAGCATCGGACCGGCTTTAAGTTCAATGGAGCCAATATCATCGGATATGCGGCACCGATTGAAACAGCCTGGGAACCGGTTTTCGGGCATGGCACGTTGCCGGGTCATTACAAGTTCGGTGCCCAGCTCTTCAGTACGCCGCAGACTGACAACTATTACGATCTATATGACGGTTCTTATGCAGAGAGCGGGCTTGCGCATAAAAAGCGAAGCGCGTCTTGGTCAACATGGGTCATGCTGGATCAGCAGTTGCTGCACTATCGGGCAAAGGGCTCAGGCCTGACGGCGATGACGGGGCTTATTTACAATGATCCTCATACATCCCTGCGCCGGTATCTCGTTTATGGCGCACTGGTTAACCGCGGATTTCTGAAGTCTCGACCCTACGATACGCTCGGATTTTCTCTGACCTACACCAAGATTGCATCCGGTGTGAGCCGAAGTGAAGCTGGGCTGATCCGTAAAGGGCAATCACTCCCCAATCATGCGACAGGTGTTCAGCAGGACGCGGTCGTGATGGAGTTCAACTACGCTATCCACGTTGTGAAGGGTGTAATTTTTACGCCTCTGTTTGAGTATTACATTCACCCGAACGCCCAATACAATCTGCGGGATGCTGCTCTTTTGGGATTTAAGAGCCATATCCAGTTTATGTGAGAACTCTTTCTTGCGGTGTATCTGAAAAGCGCGGGGCAGAATTTTTCATGGGGGGCGGCTTGGTTCTCTTGTCGGTGGAAATGCGTTAATAAATCGTTACTGATATGGCGTAACGGTAGAAGAATGACCCACTCCGACAGGACGGATGCTGTTTTTGAAGCCTTTCACGGGCTTGCGGATGAAGAATGGCTGCATGTTCTGGTCTCGTCCCTTGGGGGACACGAGGTGCGGGGCGTTCGGATGCCAGAGTTCCCCCCGGATGATCTTCAGCGTGAAATTCATGGGCATCACGGGGAGGTTTCCATTCATGAGGCGCATGTCTTTTATCGAGAGATAAAGGCGTATTGCGCTTACGCGGGAAGGCCTGTGAGGCCTGAGACTTCCGTTCTTGATTTCGGATGTGGGTGGGGGCGGATGGCGCGTCTTTTCATGAAAGATGTGCGATCACAGTCCCTTGTCAGCGTCGAGCATACGGACCGCTTTCTCATGGCAGCACGGCGCGCCAATCCATTTCTTGCCTTCTTGCAGGCAGGGCTGGTGCCACCATTGCCGCTCGTGCCCAGTACGCTGGATCTAATCACGTCCTGGTCGACATTTTCACATCTGGATGAATTTCTGGCCGGCCACTGGATGAGGGAGTTTTATCGGCTTCTGAAGCCAGATGGATTGGTTGTCTTTACGACGCAGAGCCGGCGGTTTCTGTCGTTTTGTGCAGAGCAGCGCTTGCGTCGTGCTTCTGGGATGCAGCTGGAGCATCCATGGCATGAAGCCTGTGCAAACAGTTTTGTGGATGAAGCGCAGGCAAATTCACATTTTGAAGCCGGGCGGTTCCTGCATGCCGCGTCTGCAAGGCGTCCTCAGCCTCAGGCGCATTATGGAGAGGCCATCATACCACGGAATTATATTCTTAAAGCTTGGGGCGGGATGTTTCGCCTGATCGAATATCTGGATAATCCAGTAAGGCTGCCGCAGGTTCTGATTGTTCTGCAAAAAATTGAATAAGACATCATTTGTTGTAAAGTAAATTCATGACCTATCGTCTTCTGACGGGATGTTTCATCGCATTCCTTTCCTGTGTCGGTCTTCACGAGGCGCGCGGTGCTTCTGAGGAGCATCTTATTGTCGCTGGCCGACATGACGTGCGCGTTGCGACATATCAGGACATCGCACGCATCTATGAGCGGTTTGACCGCTTCCCGCAGGCGGCAAAAGAGGGTCTTTCACTTCATTTCACAGGCGAATTACTGCCTGACCATGATTATCCCTCAAAAGCGCGGCTTATGATTCATAGCCGGGATGGCGATATTCCCTTGTTCTTCGGCCAGGACCGGGACATGCATTTCCCGCTGACAGACCGCCTGAAGGCAGAGAACCCGCCAGTCCTTCAGACAGAA
The DNA here is from genome assembly GCF_018812105.1 of Gluconobacter sp. P1D12_c. Taxonomy (NCBI): domain Bacteria; kingdom Pseudomonadati; phylum Pseudomonadota; class Alphaproteobacteria; order Acetobacterales; family Acetobacteraceae; genus Gluconobacter; species Gluconobacter sp. P1D12_c. The sequence continues at coordinate 90,715 of NZ_JACSIQ010000001.1, read as the reverse complement.
GCCATCGGGCATAATGTCAGAACGGAGCTGTCTCTGGTGGCCGCGTTGCCTGCGCCGCAGACATTTACCGGCACAGAGGCCCGTCACTGGCTTCGTCAGGTCAATGCGTGCATCCGTGATCTGACGGGTGTGATCCTGTCCTGGTTCATGCCTGATGCTCATCGGCTCAAGATAGATATTGCTCCGGGAGCGAATTTTGAAGCGGTGACGAGCGGCACCGTTCGGGTGCTGGCGTCAAACGCGAGCAGGGAGCCAATGACTGTTCTGCTTCGGCCGCAGGACTATGCAGAGGATACGGTATTCCGTTCCAGTAAGCCTTTTGGCCGGGTCCGGGTTAAAATTCCCGGTGAGGCATACGCGACATTCACGCCTGACAGATAACGCAGAATTTGACAGATCGCGTGTGAAACAGCATCACCCTGAGCCTGTTTTTCATGCCAGCAGGGGGATCCATGTCGGTTCACGCTTTTGTCTTTCCGGGTCAGGGCAGTCAGTCAGTCGGAATGGGGCAGGCCCTGCATGATGCCTTTGCTTCATCCCGTGCCGTTTTTCAGGAAGTTGACGATGCCCTTGGAGTGCACCTGTCAAAGCTGATGTTCTCCGGCGAAGCGGACGAACTGACAAAGACCGAGAACACGCAGCCAGCGCTTTTTGCTGTATCGCTCGCTGCAGTTCGCGCCCTTGAAACCGAAGGTGGCTTTAAGCTGGCAGACAAGGCCGCTTTGCTGGCTGGTCATTCTCTTGGAGAATATTCTGCTCTTGCAGCTGCTGGCACGCTCGGTATTGCTGAAGGTGCCCGTCTGCTGCGTCTGCGCGGTCAGGCAATGCAGCGGGCTGTTCCTGCAGGTGAGGGCGGCATGGCAGCTCTTCTCGGGGTTGAGGCTGAGCAGGCGCAGTCCATCTGCGAAGATGCAGCCCAGGGGCAGATCCTTGAGATCGCTAACGATAATGGCGGTGGCCAGATCGTTGTGTCTGGACACATGGATGCCGTGGACCGCGCCATTGCCCTTGCCAAGGAGCGTGGCATCAAGCGGGCTGTGAAACTTCCGGTCTCCGCGCCGTTTCATTCGTCGCTGATGGCGCCTGCCGGTCGTGAAATGGCCGAAGCGCTTGCAACGGCTACACTGAATGCGCCAAGCGTCCCGGTTATTGCCAATGTGACTGCTGCGAAGGTCACGGATCCTGATGCGATCCGCGACCTTCTGGTGAAGCAGGTTACGGGAACGGTCCGCTGGCGCGAAAGCGTTCAGGCCATGGCGGCCATGGGCGTGACAAACATGCATGAACTGGGAGCTGGCAAGGTGCTGTGCGGTCTGGCGCGTCGTATTGCTCCTGATCTTGCCACGGACAATGCTGGCACACCTGCTGAAATCGAAGCCCTGCTCAAGGCTCTGTAAGGACAACGAACCATGTTCTCTCTTTCTGGCAAGATCGCACTCGTCACGGGTGCATCCGGTGGCATCGGTGCAGCTATTGCCCGTCAGCTTCACGCCCTTGGCGCAACGGTTGTTCTCAGCGGTACGCGTGAAGCGGCTCTGAAGGAACTGGCAGACAGCCTGGGTGAGCGCACGCATATTGCGGTTGCCAACCTGTCGGATGCGTCTGAAGCTGATGGTCTTGTGGCTAAGGCTGAAGAAGTAGCCGGGGCTCCGCTGGACATTCTGGTGAACAATGCGGGGCTGACGCGCGATACGCTCGCCATTCGCATGAAGGATAGTGACTGGTCGCAGGTCATGACGGTGGATCTGGAAAGCCCGTTCCGTCTGGCCCGCGCTGCCCTTAAGGGTATGCTGCGCCGTCGCGCTGGCCGCATCATTTCCATCGCGTCGGTTGTTGGAACGACAGGAAATGCGGGTCAGGCCAACTACGCAGCGGCAAAGGCTGGCATCGTTGGTATGAGCAAGTCTCTGGCTCAGGAAGCAGGTCCTCGCGGTGTGACGGTCAATGTTGTGGCTCCTGGTTTCATTGAAACGCCAATGACGGATGTGCTGTCTGAGGGTATCCGCGAAAAGCTGGTTGGCTCTATTCCGCTCGGTCGAATGGGAAACCCGGATGACGTGGCCGCGGCAGTGGTGTATCTGGCTTCTGACGAGGCTGCTTGGGTCACGGGAACGACCCTGCACGTCAACGGTGGCATGGCCATGGTCTGAGACGCTTGGCGTTTCAGGTCAAAGCGTGCTAATCGCGCGCTGCTTTGCCCGGTCTGATGAAGGCCGATGTCCGGTTCGGCCGGTGGCAACGCCTTTCCGAAAGGAGAGGTGGCCTGCGCTGGAAGCCCAGATGGGTTCCCGGACTGGCAGACGGCAATACGAGTTTTTTGTAACGCCCTGAACGGGCAGAAGGAACAAACAGATGAGCGATATCGCTGACAAGGTGAAGAAGATCGTTGTCGAGCACCTCGGCGTTGAAGAAAGCAAGGTCACGCCGGAAGCGTCTTTCATTGACGATCTGGGCGCAGACAGCCTCGACACGGTTGAGCTGGTCATGGCTTTCGAAGAAGCTTTCTCCGTCGAGATCCCGGAAGATGCAGCCGAGAAGATCGCCACCGTCAAGGACGCGATTGACTACATCGAGAAGCAGAAGGCTGCCTAAGGCGCTTTCGGGACTGGTCTAAGGCTGGTCCCATCCCGCCTCGATTACCAGGGGCGGATACACGGAGCGGCTTATAGGCCGCATCGTATGGTCGTTTACAACGTGAGACATGAGGCATCGATGAGCGGGAATGCAATAAACGGAAGACGCGTCGTCGTTACCGGAATCGGTGTTGTCAGCCCACTTGCGGTGGGTGCGGAACTGACGTGGAAGCGTCTGATCGAAGGGCAGTCCGGTATCGGGCGTATTACCCATTTTGATCCTTCCGAACTCCCTGCGCAGGTCGCTGGTCAGGTTCCTGAGGGACCGACCGAAGAAGGCGGTCTCACGCTGTCTGACTGGGTGCCGGTCAAAGACCAGAAGAAAATGGATCGCTTCATCCATCTTGGTCTGGCCGCTGCCATCCAGGCCGTCGAGGACTCGGGCTGGAAGCCTGAGAACGAAGATGATCGCTGCGCCACAGGCGTGATGATCGGCTCCGGCATCGGTGGTCTGCAGACGATTTATGAAGGTTCCCTGACAGTTTCGAGCGGCAAGGCCCGTCGTCTGTCACCGTTCTTCATCCCGTCTGCGCTTATCAATCTCATTTCCGGTCACCTTTCGATCCGTTACGGCTTCAAGGGACCGAACCACGCTGTCGTTACAGCGTGCGCTACAGGCGTGCATGCGATTGGCGATGCGTCCCGTCTGATTCAGTACGGTGATGCAGACGTCATGATTGCCGGTGGCGCGGAAGCTGCCATCTGTTCGCTGGGTATTGCCGGTTTCTGCTCGGCACGTGCGCTCTCCACCGGTTCTAATGAAGATCCGACCAAGGCCTCCCGTCCGTGGGACAAGGATCGTGATGGCTTCATCATGGGTGAGGGTGCTGGCGTGGTCGTGCTTGAAGAGTACGAACATGCCAAGGCGCGTGGTGCCAAGATTTATGGCGAAATCGGCGGTTATGGTCTGTCCGGCGACGCGCATCACATCACAGCCCCGGCTGAAGGTCATGAAGGCGCGTTCCGTGCCATGAAGGCCGCCCTGAAGAACAGTGGTCTTCAGGCATCCGATATCGACTACGTCAACGCGCATGGTACCTCCACCATGGCTGACGATCTGGAACTGGATGCGGTCGAGCGTTTCTTCGGCGACCATGCCAAGAACCTGGTGATGTCATCCACCAAGTCCGCCATTGGTCATCTTCTTGGCGCAGCTGGTGCTGTGGAGGCGATTTTCTGCCTTCAGGCCATCCGTGACGGCATCGTGCCGCCCACGCTGAACCTTGAAAATCCGGCACGCGAAAGCGTAATCGATCGTGTGCCTCTGAAGGCTCAGAAGCGTAAGGTTGATGTCGCTCTGTCCAACAGCTTCGGGTTTGGCGGCACGAATGCCAGCATTATCCTGAAGCGCTGCAAGGACTAAGCGGAGTCGTTTTGATTTATGCCTGAAAGCCAGCCGGACGGCGAAGAAAACAGAAAACCTCTTCTTCCCCCCAAGGCTGGCCGTAAGCTGGCAATCTTTATGGCGCCGCTGCTCTTTGTCGCAGCAGCGGTGGCCGGGTACGGTCATTACACTGACCCTGGTCCGCTTCCTGAAACAAAAGCCTTTGTCATTCCGCGCGGTAATAATGCGACGGTTACAAAAGCTCTTCAGGATGACGGAATTCTTTCCCCAACATGGTCCTCGGGAGCCTTCTTCCGGCTGTCAGCCTTCCTGACGCATCGGGATGGACAGATTCATGCGGCGGAACTTCAGTTTCCCGCACGAGCGTCTGTGGCTCACGTGCTGGAAATTTTGCGGCATGGTAAACCTGTCTCCCATCAGTTGACTGTTCCTGAAGGTCTGACTGCGCTGAAGATTGCGGATATTCTTCGCAAAGCACCGTTCCTGACGGGAGACGTCCCTCAAATCGTGGAGGGAAGCGTCCTTCCTCAGACGATTGCCTATGTTCGTGGTACTGCACGGCAATCCATGGTTGATCGCCTGAAACGCATGATGGACGCTCAGGTGCAGTCCATCTGGGACAAGCGGGATGTGGAAGCTCTGGATGGCCTGATTCAGAACCCACAGGATCTGGTGACGCTTGCATCCCTGATCGAGCGGGAAACAGCGGTACCGACTGAACGTCCAATGGTGGCGCGCGTCTTTCTGAACCGCCTCAAACTTGGCATGCGCCTTCAGACGGATCCAAGCGTCATTTATGGCCTTAGCGAAGGTCTGGGGACGTTAGACCGCCCGTTGACGCATGACGATCTTCAGGTCCCTGGCCCATACAATACCTACCTGGAAACCGGTCTGCCACCGGGGCCAATCTGCTCACCGGGCAAGACGTCTCTTGAGGCTGCGGCACATCCAGCGGAAGGTAAGGCGTTATATTTCGTCGCTACGGGTGAGGGTGGTCATAGTTTCTCTGAGACACTTCAGGAGCAGGACCGAAATATCCGGGCATACCGAGAAAAAATCCCGGTCGTCCCACAATAAAAAAAGCCCCGCATTTTCATGTGCGGGGCTTTTTTTGTCTTACTTCACAGGGTTCAGAGATGAACTTTGCACGCCGCGCGTTTGGGTGCTGTACGGCTTCGAGGTGTCGTAGTTGCTGGGATAAGGGCTGCTGCTTACGGGGTCGATATCCGTTGACGTGCTTCCCTGAGAGGCTGGAGCCGTTGCGCTTGTTGAGCGGGCAGTGGATGCCGTTGGTAGTTTCGCAATGTTCATCATCATGCGACGAAGCGGATCGGCAGACGGATTGTTGACGCGCATCGTCACGATAATGTCTTCAGGACCAACAGCCTGATTGTAGTAAGCGCGGTTCGCGCCGCTATCCACTGTCAGCTTGGAGCCACCAAGGGCTGCGCCCGCATAAAGGCCCTGAGCCTTCTGTGCAGCATAGATGTCCGTATTCTTTGCTCCGGCCGTGCTGCTTTCAACACCAGTTCCGATCGTGGCGAAAGATGCAGATGCTGTCGCATCAAACTTGAACTGGCTATCCAGCAGGGCCTGAATGCCGCGCTGGGACATGATGAAGAAAATCATCTCGGAATTCTGGACGCCAACCTGAACGCCCAGAGACCCCGTGCTCAGACGGTAAAATGCGGGATCAGACCATGACCCACGCGCATCGCGGCTCATGAGGACGCAGCGACCGCCCGAGCCTCCCAGACCGAAAGACATGTTCAGAACAGACGGGCACACCATGACGGCTTTGGCTTCCGCCAGAAGCTGCTGTGAGCGGGATGTCGAGGTTGTTTTTGCAAACAGGTCCTGAACAGCCAGCGTCGCTTTATCCACAACGATCTGCTGTTCGCTTGCTGTCGTGGTGGTTGTGCCAGAACACGCAGCGAGCGTTGCACACCCTGTGGCGGCAAGAACGGTCGAACGCAGGAGACCGGACAGGGTCATAAAACTTACCTTCTGCTAACGGCAAAAATGGATCTGTCCCGCACTATGCGTGAAATGAGGCCAAATCACGAGTGCGGGGCAACAGGTCGTGTCAGATTTCCACCTTCACGGCGTTTGACAGGATTTGTGCAATGCCCGGTGCAGCCGCAAGGATAGTGGCTCCCCCTGTCAGGCCGCCCGTCTGAAGGAACGGCGAGACAGTAGCGCCTGCTTCTTCCAGAATGATCAGTGCTGCGGCCACATCCCAAAGCTGGATCACAATTTCCAGGTAACCATCGCTGCGGCCACATGCGACGTCTGCCAGCGCCAGGGCTCCGGACCCACCTGAACGCGGCATGGCGCCCAGAGACATGATGGCACCGATTTTTTTTCCAAATAGTTCTGTCGACACCCGGCAGGACCATCCCATTTCGATCATGGCTTCCTGCGGGTTGCTAATAGGGGAGGCTTTGATGGGTTTTCCGTTCAGGAAGGCGCCTTTGCCTTTCTGAGCAGTGAACACTTCATTGAGGGCTGGAGCCTCAATAACGCCAGCAACGGGCACATTGCCCTCAAGTAGACCCAGCGACACGCACCACCGGTCTCGCCCGCGTGCAAAATTGGAGGTTCCATCAATCGGATCCACGACCCAACGGAACTGCCCCTCACGCGTCAGGCCGCCTTCTTCGCCCTGAAAACCATCTTCCGGAAAGAGCTCCTGAATCCGACGGCTGACGAGCGCTTCAACTGCTCCGTCTGCTTCCGTCAGATAGTCCTGACGGCCTTTGAGGGTGCCCGTCGGGCCACCAGGCTGAGGGCGCATGGAAAGGGCGAGGGCCGCTGCGTCCCGGACCACACTGCGGGCGGCTTCAAGACGGACGGCAATAGGGTCAAAACTCATGGACATATCCTATTCTGTGCGGCGTGCTGCGCGCAGGGAGGCTGTGATGGCCGGATCCTCAAGAGACATGAGGCGACTGGCGGCCGTGGTGGCAAACAGGTGCAGAATTGTCCGCCGGCGTGCCGGTGCGATCCGGTGTTCTACGGGGTCACGGATGATGGCGCATTCCGCCACCACACTGTGGAAGAGGCTATTGGGCACCATGCTGAGACTGACAGTGATAATGCCAACGTCCGGAGGCAGAACTTCCAGCGGAAAGCCATCATCCACCGCAAAGTACAGCCTGTCCGACCAGTTCCGGTAATCCGGCCATTTCTGATCTGTCTGGAAATCGCGGAGTCCGGATTTGATCTCAATGCAGGACAGGCTGTGATCGGGCAGGAGGGCCATCACGTCTGCGCGACGCCCGGCCGAGGGAAGAGCAAATTCGTTGATTGCTGCCCAGCCCATGGCACGACACAGCCCCAAAACAGCACGCCGGATGGCAAACTGTCGTTCAGGGAAACCAGGCGGGATCTCGGAAAGGACCGAACTCATGGTTCCATATTGCCCGGATCTGCGCTTTACGTCTGCCCCTGTTCGCGTTTTTCAAGGAGAGTCGGCATGCCGTTTCTACGCACGGACCACTGGCGTTGCGCCATTATCCATGCTCCTCTGGCGGACCTGATCCGAGCGGGTAGTCTCAACGGGTTTGAGGTGACGACCCTGCCGGATATCGGAGATCACCGTTTTCTGGCCGATCCTTTTGGTCTTTGGCGGGACGGAAAGCTGCATGTTTTTGCGGAAGCCTTCGACTATCGGGCCCCCAAAGGCACCATTGATGTTCTGGTCTATGACCGGACGGGAAAGCTGATTCAGCAACAGCCTGTCCTGTGTGAGGACTGGCATCTGTCCTACCCGTACGTCTTTGAGCATGGCGGGGAGACGTACATGCTGCCCGAGGCCAGTGCTTCAGGCCGCCTGACCCTGTATCGGGCCAAAGCTTTTCCGTTGGAATGGGAAAAGGTCGAAGCATTTGATTTCCGAGAGGCCGCAATTGACGCCACGCCGTTCCATTACGCCGAGCGCTGGTGGATGTTCTGGACGCCCGCAGGTACGCGAGACGAACGACAAAGCGCTCTGCACATCTCTGTAGCAGATAGTCTTACGGGGCCCTGGACACATCTTGGACTGTTTTTGAGTGACCGTGCGGGAGCGCGTCCGGGTGGTACGCCGGTTGTTGTCGATGGAGAGCTCTTTCTGCCCACGCAAGACTGCCGTGACACTTATGGCCAAGGCATTCGTCTGCTGAAAATTGAAGGGCTTGAGCGCGGGTTGCCGAAAGTAACGCCAAGTGATGTGCTGGATGCGCCTGCCGTGCTGCGCCGTCGTTTTCCGGACGGTTTCCACACGCTCTCAGCCGCTGGTCAAGTGACGCTTGTTGACGTCAAGCGTGTTGGAATTGGCCCACGTCGGGATCTTATGAATGTGAAACGTCGTCTGGGGCTGGGTTAAAGCCAGGAATTCGGTCCAGAACGGCATTTCCCTGACGTAGAAACGCCGTCGGGCCGAACCGCTCCAGAACGCGTTCCCGCGAGAGGCGCCCCATGGGTTTGAGCTTTCCCGGCGTCATGATGAGTTCAGCAATCGCACTGGCCAGAACCGGGGCGTTGTTGAACGGGACCACAAGACCGGAATGCCCGTCTTCCATGGTGTGGGGGATTTCGCCCGCCGGCGTGGCAATTACGGGCAGCGCGCAGGCCATGGCCTCATGGGCGGCAACACACATGCCCTCCCACTGGGATGGCTGAACATATAGATGCAGCGTCGACAGAAATTCGAACGGCTTATCGCAATGTCCAAGAAAATCGACCGGGAGTTTTTTCTCCCTGGCGATCTGCTCCAGTGCTTCTTTTTCTGGGCCGTCTCCGGCTAAGGACAGTCGATAGGGGGGAAGGTCCGGATGATCACGGAGCAGATCCAGTGCTTCGAAAAGCAGGTCATACCCTTTGACGGCATGCAGTCGGCCAAGACTCCCGATGCGGACAGTTTGTCCTTTGCGCCAGGCCTTTGCTGTGGGGCTATGAGGATTGGCCCGAAAAATTGGCCAGGAAATAACGCGGTTCCGTAGTCCCAGACTTTTGCGGGCGAAATCTTCAACCGTAGGGGAATCTGCAATCCACAGCTTCGCTTTCCGGCAGAGTAGCCGGAGCAGGAAGCTATTGGCGGATTTCAGGCGGGCAGAGTGCTGCCAGTGGACAGCCGGGACACCAAGCCTGTTGGCTGCGCGTTGGCCGAGGAGCGTAGCTCTGGTCAAGGACGTCCAGATCAGATCCGGCTGGAATGCGTCCATTTCATCACGCAGCCAGCGCCAGGCCGCTAAATGGTCTTTGTTGCCGCCTGACCGTACACGAACCTCAATGCCGTGGCTTTCCAGAACGGGAATGGCCAGTCCATCACGCTTTTCGAGGCTGAAAACTGTGACTTCGCCACCTCGCTGCTGGAGAACGGAGACAATGTCCGGAATGGGAAGCTGCGCGCCACCGCATTCGAGCGAGTTGATGACGTAGGCGATTTTCATGAAGATCGTTGTGCCAGAAGCTGTTCAGCGAGTGTCAGGTCAGAAGGCTTGTCGACATCTACGGCGGCCTGACCGTCAGAAAGCGGCACGAGACGTATTTTCGCGCCCGTCAAAACTTCGATCCGACGGCATAGAGCGGTGGAATCCAGGCGGCCTGTCAGTGCCCGAAGAAGTGTTCCGAACCCGAGTATCCGCGCCATTTTCAAGGGGCGTTTGCGGTCTTTTTGAAGCCGCTTCCACAGTTCGACCACCTCCGCAGCCTGAGGTGTGCCCATCCAGAAAAGATTACATCCGGAAAAGCTCATATCCGCGAGGCGAATATAGGTCCGCTTCGTGGTCGGGACGTCTCGCTCTACAGTCTCCCGAAGAGCGACGCCTACGGCAAGATCACATCCAGCCGTTTTACCAAGAAATTCTGAAATCCATTCTGGACGCAGCAGCGCGTGATCGGCCGTTGTCACCAGGCAGGGCGTCCCAACCTTGCTGAGAGCTTCAGCAACGCTTTCGCTGGGAGACGGTGCCGATTGGAGGACATGGGCTTGGCCGGAAATGTCCCGGATACGGTCTGGTGCTTCAATGCTGATCGTGATGGGCCCAAGAGCAGGCATGCTTTCCAGCACGCGCAGGACGCGCCCCAGCATGGGTTGGCCGTTAACCGGAAGAAGCGCTTTGTGCGAGACTTTCCCGAGTTGTGCCAGAACATCATGCTCACCATCACGAGAGCCAGCAAGTACGAGAACAGGAAGGCTCACGCTGTGCGGCTGTTGTCGGAGGAAGAGCGTGCCCCATCAGGACGATCTTTGGGCGGAGCGCCTGTAAGGTTCATGACCCAGGGATAGCGCTTGGCTTCATCCAGATCGTAGCCAAGATTGAAGACGTGCTGGCTGCGTGCGCGGTCACGGGCTTCACGGTAGAAACTGCCAAAAAAGCGGTCTGGCACGTAGTTTGTAATCCCGTAATTGCCATTTTCATCATGGAAATGATGAAGAACATGAAGTTGCTTGATCCGGGCAACCCACTTCCAGCGCGGCTTGTAGGCCAAATGCTGGATGCAGTGAAAAAATTCATAGATGCACGTCATCACGAGGGCTGTGGACAGGGCGCAGAATGCCCCGCTCCAGCCGCAGATCAGATATCCGATTGGCATGGTGATGATGCCCATGGTCGGGACGGTGTTCAGGGGTGATCCAAACAGCACATCCAGTAGATGGGGGTCCTGATGGTGATCGAAGTGGATGCGCTTCCAGAGCGAAGCGGTCCAGTGGTTCCGGTATAGCCAGCGTCCATGCAGGATGAAGCGATGGATCATGTACCAAGCCAGTGGATACACCACGATTACGACAGGAACGGGTATCAGCGTTGTCAGCAGGTTATGGGAGAAGTGAAGTGCTCCGAAAGCTGCGGCAACGATCAATAAGAAGTACAGAAGGATGGTAGGGTAGGTGAGATAGGCAATCCACAACTGAGGCAGCGACATCTTGCCAAGATCGAAGCTGCGCCCCGTTCGGAGGGACGACATGTTCTGCCATGGTTTGAACTTGCTCATCTTTCCTCCATCCTCAGGACCCAGGTCAGCCCAAGGAGGGCGCCCAGAAGTGGGCCCGCACAAGCCGCCAGTGGCGCGGCAAGCGTTCCAGCATTGCCCAGTGCGGAAATCATTCCCTGCAGGATCACGAAGCCCATTCCCGCGGCCAGTACATAGACCGGAAGCGGGTTTCGAAGTCCTGCCCGAGGGGGGATATAGATCACTGGTAGCGCTAATAAAAGCATTACTGCGACCTGAAGCGGAAGAATAATGCCACTGAAGAGCGCCATGCGGTACGTTGCGCGGGGAAGACTGGCAGGTGCACCTTTGTGGAGGATGGCCCCGATCTGACTTGGGGTCACGGCAGCGTTATCTTCCGATAACGTCATGATCATTGATGGTGTCGCCGGAATGGCAAAATTATTGTCACCACCAGTGATTTTTACAAAAGCGCCATTATCCGTCAGCGTAAGATCCTGCGCTCCCGTCGGGTGCCAGTCCTTGCCGTCATACGTCAGGGTCGCGGCGTGCTCGGTCCCTGTCAGAAGGCCACCCGGGTCCCGGTGATAAATAGTAACATCCCGCAGGAACGCCCCACCGTGCGCAAACTGGCCAATCCGGACAAGAGTCGGCCCTGCACGAAACCAGAGAATACGCTTTGCGGGCGTGTCGGGTTTTGCTGCATCAGGGTCCGTTTTGTTCCACCATGTTGCAAGCGCGTTTTCGCAAGGGGGGATGAGCCAGTATTGCATGGCTGTTCCGGTGAAACCCACAATCAGGATGGCAGGTAGAAAGCGCTTGTAAAGATTGATCGTGGAAAGTCCGGCTGCACGAAGGGCGGACATTTCGGATGACAGCGTCATCTGCATCAGGAGGAACAATGCTCCGACCATGAATGCCAGAGGCATGATCTCGACGCTGAGCGCAGGAAGATGCAGCAGTGCAAATGTCAGGATGCCCTTGAAGCCCAGATTTCGGTTGAGAATGGGCGTCGTTTTTTCAAGGAGCGCAAGGATCTCAAGCAGCGAGACCAGCACGCCACCACAGAGCATGAAGCGCCCCAGAAGTGCACGGTTCAGATAACGATACAGAACATAGTGTGGTGCGTGGGCGGTCATGATGGGCGAACCAGTTTGCGGCGTTTCCAGGAACCGCGCGACCGGCGCAGCAGAGTGGCGGGACAGCCAATGCAGAAGAGCGCTTCCGGCACCCAGATGGCAAGCCAGATGGGAAGGCGGCCCGTCGCAGCCAGGCTATGTCCAAACATCAGCATCTGATCAAACCCGACAAGAATGCCCGAAACCGCAATCAATCCCCACACGGACTTTCTCCGTCTTGAGCCAATGGCCAGTGCCACGGCCAGGGGAGGGATAAACGGAATGGCAAGGGCATGCGCGATGCGGAAATCGATTTCTGCACGAAGCGTCCGATATTCGATGCCGGGTACGCCATAACGAAGGTCATGTGCGAGCTCGAAAAGTGTCAGTTCCCGTTCGTCAATTCCACGAGAGCGAAAGGTCGTCTCTTTTGCAGGATGATCAATGACGCGAACGACATGCGAGAAATGCGTGACCGTCGGTTTGTGATTAGCAGCTCCGGGGAAGGGATCGTCGACGATTTCACCGTCCCAGAGATCCATCTGGGTGCTGCGGGTTTTGTCTGAAATTGTGAGCATACCGCGGCGCGCGGTGATGATGTGAGCAAGACCATTCTTGTTCACTTCCCGGATGAAGACACGCCTCATGTGGGTGCCGCCGTGACTGACGCTGTCTGCCGTCATCACTGCCGTATCAGACGTGGACGCGAACATTCCTGCCTGAAGATGCGGTGCCCAGCCTGTATGAGCCGCGAAATAGAAGCCTGCCCGGTAATCATATCGTGCAACCGGCTGGATATAGCCGTAGAGCAGCACACTCACGGCCCCCAGCAGCAGACCAACGATCATGAAGGGCCGACTGATCCGCAGCAGAGACACACGCCCAGCCTGGAGTGCGTCGATCTCGTTATTGTCGCTCATTCCATGGATGGTGAGAAAGACCGAGATGCAGAGAGCGGCAGGAAGAGCGATCCCGAAATAATGCGGCAGAAGGTCTGTCAGCAGCGCGATGCAGGTCGCAAGGGAGCTTCCGGCTGAGGCCAGATAATCGAACAGGACGAGCAGACGTTCCAGAAGGAGCGCCACGAGCATCGCAAAGAGGGCGATAACGAACGGTGGCATCATCTGCCACAGCAGATATCTGTCCAGAATGGAGGCGCGTTGCTTCATGCCTGCGTACCTTGCGGGCGGAACCAGGAGGCCTGCTCCGTAATGCTCCCATCCGGCCGGTGTCGGGCAAGATCAATCGTCCAACCGCTTTTTCTGGGGCGAATGGTCAGATGATTCCAGCAGGCCTGTCGATGAGCACGTTTGTCTGTCAGGGATGCGGATGCGACCCCAAGAAGCGGTATTTCGGTTCCGGCAATGTGGGTCAGGGTCGCGTCATGGGAGTGCCCATGGAGAACAATTTCAGCGCCGGTTCTCTGAAGAAGCTTTGCCACGGCGGGATGATCGAGCAGCGACTTCCGCCATGGCACCAGTCCTTTACGGGGTGGGTGATGGATCATGACAACACGACAGAGTCCGGCATCGCCTAACTGGGTCAGCAGAGCTTCCAGTCGGGCGAGCTGTTTGTGGCCAACCCGGCCATAAGCCATGAATGGTGGGGTGGGGATGCCGGAGTTCACACCGATAATGGCAACGCCGTTGTGGATGCGTGCGTACGGGTAAGTCGCTGCGGACCATTTTTCCCATTGCAGGATCCCCTTTTCAGGGGACTGACGGATCATGCAATCATGATTGCCCGGAATGACCAATGCCTGCGCTGGGAGCTTTCCTAGCCATTCGGCAGCGAGGGCAAACTCTGCCGGCGTACCGAAGTTTGTCAGGTCTCCGCTGACAAGAATGGCATCGACGTTGGCTCTGGCAATATCCTGTACAATTTCCGCGCATGTAGCCGCCAGGTGAACGTGCCGACGGTGCTTTTTCCACGAAATGAGACTGAGAGCCCGCTTGTTCAGAGCTTCCCACCAACGAACCGGAGGAGGTGGGAGGTGAGGGTCCGAGAGATGGGCCAGAACGACGGCGCACGTCTCCCGCTGAGAAGACGTTTCTGCGGGAAGATCATGGGGCATGGAGGAAATGAAGCCTTGTCAGTCTTTCTGCCGGAAGGGGAAGCTCGCATTCTGGCCGAAACATCATAGCCGTGCTAGACCCGCCCGCATAGCTCCGAACAAAAACGAAGAATTCCCCCTATAGTGCGATTTGCCCTTATTCATAATGCTCGCAGCCGTAAGAACCGGCGCGGCGGTTCCGTATTCGCTACGGAGGCCAAGGCGCTTCTCGGAGAGAATTTCGTTCCATCAGACAGCCGTGAAGGAATGACAGAGCATGTTCATCACCTTTGCAGGCAGGGAGTCCGAACCATCGCTATTGATGGCGGAGATGGAACCATTAGCGCAGCGCTGACAGCTATCGCCCGCGCGTATCCCGCTGATCGTCTTCCTGACATCGCTGTCATTGCCTCGGGGAACACCAACCTCATTGCGGGTGATGTCGGATTTGGATTGAGGGGAATGGAAGCCATTGACCGCCTGGAGCAGGGAGCTGCCATGCGATCAAGTACTCGCACGCCTATCTGCCTGTCCTGGCCAGATACCGATCGTAAGCCGGTTCTGGGATTGTTCGGGGGGTGTACGGGCTACGCGAGAGCTGTCCGTACCGCACATTCTCCGACCGTCGTGCGGTTTGCTCCGCATGATCTGGCAGTGGGTTTCACGCTGTTCAGCACAGTTATCAGTCTGCTGTTCCGGAAAAGCCGCAAGAGTTGGCTGGCGGGCGAGCCTTTACGGGTTGAAACGTCTGGTCATGCTTATGACGGGAACAGCTTCATGTTCCTTTCAACGGGCCTGTCACGGCTTTCCCATGGAATCTGGCCATTCTGGGATGCGGAACCGAATGTGGAAGGTCTGCGATATCTTGATGTCAGCGCCTATCCGGAAAACCTTGCCCGTGCGACGGCTGCGCTTCTGTGTGGACGTGCGCCCCGCTGGTTGCGGCGGCATCCTGACTATGTGAGTGGCCGAACGGACGACATGATGCTTGAAACAAGAAGTGACTTTGTCCTCGACGGGGAAGTTTTTACGCCCTCAGAGAGTGGACGTATTCGCCTTGAACGTGGGCCAGCCTTCCGTTTCCTCCATGCCTGATGTCCTTGAAAAACTCCTGATTGAAGAGCTGACAACGCCGGTTGATGAGGGCACTGTAGCTTTCGCCGATGCTTTGGCTCGTGCTTTCCCACGTCCGCCTCTGGGTGTTCTGTTTTATGGTTCGGTGCTGCGCGCAGCAGACCCGGACGGGATTCTCGATTTTTATATCGTGACGGAAAGCTCAAAGGATTTTACGGGCAGTATGGTCGCTCGGACCGGCAACCTGATTCTTCCCCCGAATGTCCGTTACGCAGAGTTCAAAGACGGTCATCGCACGTTGCGCGCAAAGATTGCGGTATTGTCGCGGGAGCAGTTCGAAGACCGTACGTCACTTGGCGCGCTCGATACGACACTATGGGCTCGGTTCTGTCAGCCTGTACGTCTGGTGTGGGTTCGAGACGAGCATGCAGCGGATATGTTGCTGGACTTGCTGGCGCGGTGTGTAACGACTGCGTCCTGCTGGGCTGCCCTCCTGGGTGCGCCGCACATGACGGCGCTTGAATACTGGCGGACCCTTTTTGCTCATACTTACGCCTCAGAATTGCGTGTTGAGAAAAAGGGGCGCGGCAATAGTTTGCTTGCTGGCCAAGAGGTGCGGTTCAGTAGCATGCTGACCCTGGGATGGGCGCGAGCGCATCTTGGTTATTCTGCAGTGGGCGAAATGCTTGAGCCGGCTGTGTCGCCGACTTTGCGCAAACGGGCAGCACGGCGCTGGGCGCTTGTTGGGACGTCAGGCAAGCCTCGAAACGTTGCTCGGCTTGTGAAAGCTGCGTTTACTTTTGAAAACGGTGCGTCTTATCTGGCGTGGAAAATCCAGCGTCATACAGGGCTTGATCTAGCCCTCTCTGATTTTGAGCGGCGACATCCTTTGCTTACTTTGCCTGCGTTGCTTTTGCGTATGAAGCGTTTGCGCAAAGCCGCCTGACGTTATTGTTCAGGATAAAGCCCATAAAAAAAGGGGACTGTCTGGAACCGTCCCCTTTTTGCGTTTTAAGCGACGCCGTACTCAGTCTCGGAAATGCTCGGCAACCTGCTTGAAGACGGCGGTTGCCTGATCAATTTCTTCAGGGCTGTGAGCAGCCATAACCGAGCAGCGCAACAGCGGACGGTTGTCAGGTGTTGCGGGCGGGAGAGACAGATTAACGTAAACGCCATTCTCCAAAAGGGCATTCCAGAACCCGACAGCCTGAGGCACCGTTTCAAGCGTCACGGCAACCACCGGCGAAACATGTTCGCCAGTCTGTAGGCCTGCGGCCTTCAACCCGGCATGAAGACGTGCGGCATTGTCCTGGAGGCGGGTGCGAAGTTCTGGATGTGCAACCATATCATCAAGAGCAGCCAGCGTTGCCGCGATGATCTCCGGGGGGAGGGAGGCTGTGAACATATACGGGCGAGAGCAGAGGCGCATCAGATCAACGCCATCATGATCCGTGACGCAATAGCCGCCCACTGTTCCGAGCGACTTTGAGAAGGTTCCGACTACGAAGTCGATGCCGTCTTCACAGCCCTGGAGTTCCGCAACGCCGCGACCGTGTTCACCCAGCACACCAAAGGAATGTGCTTCATCAGCCATCAGGTAGGCGCCATGGCGCTTCTTGATTTCGACAAACTTGTCCAGCGGGGCAACGTTTCCCGTCATGGAATAGATGCCTTCTGCGATGATCAGCTTGGCGCCAGGATGATCGCTCAGGCGTGCAAGGCGCTTCTCAAGATCGGCCGGGTCATTGTGTCGGAAGCGGATGACCTGCGCACCAGACAGTTTTGCACCGTCATAAATGCTGGCATGGCTGTCTGCATCCAGAAGCAGCACATCGTCCTTGTTGACCAGCGCGGAAATTGTGCCGAGGTTGGCCTGATATCCCGTAGAAAACACCATGCAGTGCTTGCGGCCGAAGAAAGAGGCGAGGCGCTCTTCCAGCTTGCGATGCAGGCCGAAAGTGCCGTTGGCAATTCGGGAGCCCGTTGTGCCGACGCCCATTGTGCGGGCTGTCTCAATCGCGGCTTCCGCTGCGTGTCCTGACTGGCTGAGGCCCAGATAATTGTTAGTTCCGAACAGAAGCGTCTCGCGCCCCTCGATCAGACCAACCGTGGCTGAGAGCGGGCGTTCAATCACGACCTCGAACGGATTGCGTGGCGAAACTGCCGTCAATCCTTCATAGGCCGCCCGGAGGGCGGCATGTTTTGCAAAGATGTCAATCACGCGTGGCTTGCCTTCAGTGTATGAAGGCAGGCAGCCAGATCATTGATGGTGCGGATATCTGCTAGTTTGTCGAGCGGGACAGACACGTCCAGCTCATCTTCGATTTCCATGACGAAGTTCATGACGGCGAGGCTGTCAAAAGCCAGATCTTCGACGATCTTGCTGTTGCCATTGATGTCCCGCGGCACTTTCGGGTTGGCAAGCAGCTTTTCTATGATCATTCCGGAGATGCCGGCGACGCTGTCAGTCATGGAATTGAACTCTCGGTCTTACTATGCAGTTTGTGAGCGCTTTATGCGTCAAAGCACGTCTGTTCGCCACCCCCTCCCTGAGCAGGGAGAGGAAAAGCGGTCAGGTGTGTCCGTCAGGCTGCGGAGTTGGTTGGCTCGGTCTGTAGATCGAACTGACCTGACAGAAGCATTGTCTTGGCACGGGCACGCGTCAGCTTGCCGGAAGACGTCTGTGGAAGGGTGCGGGGCGGAACCAGAATAACCTGCACGTCCACACCATGCTGCCGGCGGAACAGGCTCGTGACTTCATCACGGAGCGTGTTGCGGTTTTCTTCTTCGGTTGCACGGCACTGAACAAGTGCCACGATATTCTCACCTGTTTCCGTTTCCAGGGAGAAGACTGCGACATCACGGGACCGAAGTGTGCTGATCTCGCTCTCGGCAGACCATTCCAGATCCTGCGGCCAGATATTCCGGCCGTTGATGATGATAAGGTCCTTGGCGCGGCCCGTTACGACAATTTGGCCGTTCAGGTGGTAGCCAAGATCGCCAGTGTTCAGCCAGCCATCAGCATCTAGAACGGCTTCGGTCTCTTCGGGGCGGCGGAAATAGCCGCACATGAGGCTCGGTCCACGGACGAAAACACAGCCAACGTGACGCTCAGGCTGAATGTTACCGAGCGGGTCACGGACTTCAATCTCGTGCTCAGGAAGTGCTTCACCGCAAAGCACAAAAGTGCGGAGCGCGTGAGAAGGATCATTGGAGGGCTGTGCGAGGCCGTCTTTTTCCAGCGTGCGCAGATCGATCGTGTCAGTCTGAATGCCGGTGTTGAGCGGGGCAAAGCTGATGGCCAGCGTCGCTTCGGCCATACCGTAGCTCGCGACGAATGCGCGGGCATCAAATCCATTGGACTCAAAACGCTCGGCAAAGCCTTCGAGGATATGGTGGCGGATCATGTCGCCGCCGATCCCCGCAATGCGCCAGCAGGAGAGGTCCAGATCGGCCTGGCCACTGCGACGCGAACATAGCTCGTAGCCAAAGGAGGGGCTGTAGGCGATCGTGCCGCGATTGCGCGAAATCAGGTCCAGCCACACATGGGGGCGACGTGCGAATTCGCGGGTCGGCAGCAGATCAACCGTCAACTGGCATGTCAGGGGAGTCAGGAAAAATCCGACCAAGCCCATGTCATGGTAGAGTGGCAGCCAGGACACGCAGCGATCATCGCGGGGATCTTCTGCGGGATAAACCTTGAGACCGTCACGGGCAATTGCGCGTGCATTGGCCATTCCAGCAGCCTGAGTGACAGAAACGCCCATTGGGAAACGCGTGCTGCCGGATGAAAACTGGAGATAGGACAGATTTTCGGATTTAATTTCCGGAAGCTCTACATTGGCTTCAGCATGACGGTAGAGGTCAGCGGGGGAGCCGCCGAAAACCAGATCCAGCCCTTCAACGATCTCCGATGTCCAGCTTCCGATTACGTCCGGAACCACAACCGCACGTGCTGCAGCGCTCTGAATCATGCCACGAAGGGTGGAAACATATCCTTCACGTCCACCAAAAGCGACAGGAAGCGGCAGCGGAGCTGGAACGAGCCCTGCATACTGGCAACCGAAGAAGATACGGGCAAAGTCACCATCGCTTTCTGCGACGATGGCCACCCGGTCTCCTGCTGCCAGTCCAAGGCCAAGCAGACGCTGGGCCATGGAAATTGCCTGTTCGCGGAGCGTTCGATACGGCAAGGCTTCCAGCAGTTGCCCGCGGCCAGAGTAGATATTGAATCCACTCTCGCCCTGGGCTGCATAGTCCAGGGCTGCGGCAAAGCTCGTGAAGTCCCCGTACCGTCTGGTCAGGCCAGAGCGGCTCGGCGTCGGAGCGGAGGGAAGAGTTGGGTTCTGGGTGTCCTCGGTCAAACCTAGACTAGCTCCATTAGGATCGCCGGACATCAGGCGGCCTTGTGTAGAAAGTTAACTATGGCGTCCGCTGCGGCGGGTGCCGTGGGCTGTTCGCCCAAAGTTTCGAATGTCTCTAGTACATATTGGCGCTGGGTCTCAAGAAAACGTGAGTGTGTATCGAACGCCTTCATGATTTCCTGTTCAGGATTGGCAATATTATCCGTCACCGGGCCAAGCG
This sequence comes from Gluconobacter sp. P1D12_c, assembly GCF_018812105.1. Lineage (NCBI taxonomy): Bacteria > Pseudomonadati > Pseudomonadota > Alphaproteobacteria > Acetobacterales > Acetobacteraceae > Gluconobacter > Gluconobacter sp. P1D12_c. Next base: position 70,969 of record NZ_JACSIQ010000001.1, on the reverse strand, counting down.
TCCAAGACTGATAATTGGGGTTATCCTGCCAGGCTGCTTCGTGAGCGTTGAGAAACAGGCATGGGCGCGGTCGTATCATGAATTCCGCCACCTGACTGCTGACATCCCCGAGATAGAGGTCTGCGCCCATGGTATAGGTCATGTCGATACTTCGTTCGCTCCCTGGGTCGATTAGCATATGGGACAGACCCGCATATTCTCGTCTGAGGGCTTCTCCTTCCGGGCGATGGTTATCAAACAGCCGGAAATGAGGAGCAAAGATCAGATTGTACTGATCCTGTGCTGCAAAAAAATCAAGCAGCTTCTTGCCCATCATGCGCCATGACGAGAAACGCTGCACGAAATGCGGATTATACAGGATTGTCGGACGACCGTTATTAAAAAGCGGTGGTCGACGTGCATGCATCCGGCGAACCAGATCAAACTTTGCATATGTGCCACGGTGATAGAAGCCGGGACGGATGATCCCTTTTTCCAGCATCCGCTCTTCGACTTTACGGCCGGGAACCAGAAGATAATCAAATTTTCTGAGATGTTTGGCAAAGCCGATGGCACGATCTCCGGCCCCATGGCCCGTCCAGATCATACGGGGTGTCCGAACGCCCATGTGTCGAAGCTGAAGAGAGGTCGCTTCAGGAACGATGATGGCATCGAAGCCCTTGAAATACTTCCGGGAGAAAAACAGCCCCATGAGGCGGTCAAGGACTCGTAGCCCCTGTGCTTCAATCCGATGCCGAAGTGCATCTGAAATCGGAAGCAGGTCAAACTGAACGCGAGACTCCGGATAGAGCGTAGCCAACGAACGTGCGAGTTCGAGATGACTTGCTGTCAGGCACGCAATATGGACGGCGACTTCTGGATGTCGAGCTGACATTTCCAGTGCGATTGGTAGAGCGTGTAGCGTCTGGTGTCGCTGGGCGATTAAGGGAAAGACGACTTTCATGGTTGGGAAATCGTGCGCAGAGAGGGCTTACGAAGAACCAGAAGAAGCTGAAGTCCGATCAGGAGCATGACCCCGCAGAGTGTAATGGGGCCAACGCCATCAAGACCGTATCTGCGGACAACGAGAACAAGCCCAGGAAAAAACACAAGAAAGTCCAGGAAACGCACAGATGTCGCAGCGCCGGAGCGGTCTGTTGTGAACAGGAGGGGTTCGAGCGGAAGGCCCCAGACAGCAACAACTTCCGCCGCGAGAAGCCAGAGTGTAACTGGCATCGTCTGCGTTGCACCTGTTGGGCCGATATAAAGCTGTAAAAGGGGGCGCCCTGCCAGGAGGGTCACGGCAAGAAGAACTGTCCCGATCCCACCGGCGGCAAGAGCTACCTGAATGGTCAGGCGGTAAAGCTTGGTTGTCGCGCGATCACGCCAAAGGCGTGCCATTTCCGGGTACACGGTTGTTTGAATCAGTGCGGCTGGCTTGGCGATCCCCGCGGCAATCTGGCTGGCTACCCGATAATACCCGGCACCTGCGGGGCCAACGAACGCTCCCACTACAAGCGTTCCAATATGCCCGAAGGTCAGAGCCAGGGCAGAATTGAGGTTTGTGGAAAGCGCAAAGCGCCTGATACCGCGATGGGTTCGAAAGAAATGCCCATTCAGCAGGTCAGGGATCAGATCGCCTAGTTCTTTTGTCAGTCCACGCATCAGGTCTCGGCGGATCAACTCCCGGACGGCCATAAACCCGAGTGTTGCCCAAGCTGCAAATTCGGCGAACATCCACACGAATGCCAATGCTGGTACGGACGCGCCTTTAACGGCGAGGAAAAAAGTACCCACGACGCGAACGAGAGTGGCGACGACGCCCTGAATGGAAATCAGATCATATCTGTTGAAGATGCGCAGAAGACCTGTGGGTGTGGCGGATGCCATGAACAGGATCGACAGGCAGAATATCGTCCCTGTCTGGTGAATTTCAGGCGGCCAGTCCAGCATTTTCATAGCAAAGATACTGATGAACAGGCCGCCAGAAAACCCAAGCAACCCTCCAAGACCATCCAGCAGAAAACTGAACGCTATGACGCGCTGAAACCCTTTCCGGTCTCCGTCCGTCAGCGGGCGAAGGCCATATTTCAGCACTGTCTGCCAGGACTGGAAATCGACCAGATCGCCCATGGTACGCGCGAAGGCGTACATCATGGCGATGAGACCAAAGCCATAACTTCCAAGGAAATGTGTTGCCATCCAGATATGGAGGAGGCTCAGGGGCGCATTCACGACACGTCCTCCAAGCAACACACCAACATTGCTCATGACGCGTCGGATACCGGCCACTTTCGGGAGTTGTAAAGGCGGTTCTTCGGCCGACATCAGGCGCAGGAAACTTTCATGGCTGTCAAATCGTTGTCATAAATCTGCTTCACACATAGGGTCTCAAGAGAAAATCTAAACTCACATTTTATGACCAAACGTTGCATTCACCTCTACGGAGAGATGAACATGGACCGTTTGGGGACGAGGCCTACACGCGAGAAATCTGCAGAATTGCAAGGATCTCAACTGTTTGAAGGCAAGCTCGCGTTCTGTGTCAGTGTGTAATCTAACCTTCCGCACATCTTTGGACGGCAGTGCCAAGAAGGCGTGATGATCGATTTTAGAGCGATTTTCGAAGGGACAACCCGATAGTCCGCCCCATGGGATCCATGAAGGCGGGCTGGTATCCAGCCGGTGTGGCGCCGGTTCCGTTATGAACGTGAATGCGGTTGTTCGAGACATTATCCAACGACAACATGATTCTAAAATTCTGAGCCCAATCGCTGTGTTTCCAGCGGGGGACGTCTCCCAAAGTAACGAAAACCGAAAAATCCAGGGTTGCGAGGCTACTGAAATACAGGCTGCCTGCGGACGTGCTGCCCAGAGTTGATGTGCTCGATTGCCACTTGCCGTCCAGCCTGATGCCAATACCGTTTCGATAGGCCCCTGCCTGAAGTTCCACTTCATGACGGGGTTTGCCGCCAAGACCACCTATCGTTCCGCCGTTTAGGAGGTCTATCGCGGGGAGGCCGGATCGTAATCGCACAGTATCGTTCAACCGCCAGACCTGGGTCAGGACAACGTAATACCGACCCTGCGTGGTATTGCCTGGCCGTCCTTTATGGTGCGCTTTGTCAGGCTCATTTTCGAAGGGGCGTGAAAGCGAGAAAGTGGTGTTCCATTCTGTCCGCTTCTCATAGTCGGCGTTGACTGGCCTTAAATCCACACGTTCCAGAACGCCGTCAGCATCTCGTTGGTAGTTATCCGGGAAAGCATCCTGAATGGCTGCGGTGGCAGTGGGTAGAGATAGAACCGGGTTATGTGTGTTGTCGTGCACGTAATTGATGTGCAGTCGTGATCCGTCCAGAAACGGAGGTGACAGGATGGCACCAAGACTGATTTCATGTCGATCGGCTGACCGCAGGTTCCGGTTGCCTCCAGATACAGTCGTGACCTGAACGGACTCTCCACGCACATAGTCATATGTTGTGACGTTCGGAGTTTCGATTGTGGGCGCCACAAGGGAGGAGGCTGCGGGTGCTTCTGTCTGTTCAGTGATGGAGAGCGGCAGCTGGATCCATGTGAGAGGCGCCCATGTGACGCCCCCACCGACTGTTCCCAATGTTCCGAAGTGGGACACCTGGCTGACCGCACCGTTCACATTGGCATCCAGCTTTTCAAGAAAAGACAGAAAGTGGTTCTTTCGGCTTGCGATCGGAAGGTCGCCGTTGATCCGAATTGTACCAATATCTCGGCTGATGGCCGCGCGAGATGTCACGGTATTGACGGTGGATACAGCGTTTTGCTGGCTGAGTGTTCCCGTGGCTGCAATGCTGGTGGAGGCATCTCCAGCAGGAAGCGTGAAAACCGGACCGGAGAGCAGTCCGCTGATCTGACCCTGATTACTTGTGGTGCGACCGTGATTGACGAGGCGCGTGCCTAACCAGGCTGGAGAAACTGTTGCCCATGGGTCGAAAGAAAGGTCGTTGGAATTCAGGGCTGCTTGGGCCGTTGTGAGCGACAGCCCAGTCTGGCTGTTCGTGACTGTTTGAGTGTAATCGTAGCTGCCCTTGGCATTCCACTTCCAGTCCCCGAGCTCGCCATTAAAATTAAGGCCGGCGTGTCCTGTTTCGGTGTGTGCGGTCTGCTGAAGGGGGGCGATGTTTCCAAAGCTGCGGAAAAGCTGAACAGACTGGGTAAATGGTGAATAGAAACTTCCGCCAGGCAGCGTGAGTACCCCATGCGGTAGCCCCTGCAGACTGATTTGATCTTGATGATCAAAACTCACATTGAGAGATGAGCTGATATTTTCAGTGATACGATCAGCGTAAACCCCGTTTAGGTTCAATTCGTGTTTGCGTGGCTGAAGCGTATACGCTGAGGCATTCGTGCTGGTATTGGGATTGTTCGCGTAAGGAAGAATATCGTCCAGCGTTGCAGCCTGCCCAAAAGGCAAGGATGGGCTGCCTGCCGTAGTGACTGTCTGTCCGGACAGAGCATCAAGGGCCGGGTCCAGACTCGCACCATCTGACGTACTGAGGTTGCCCTGTGTGGCATAGAGTGAGTTTGCCGCCGGGGGAGCCACGCTGCGCTGGCTGTCTCTCAGCCAGGAGCTGGCCGTGTAACGAGCGCTGAGGTTGATGCGTCGTTCGTCTTGCAATTGCGTGAAACTAAGGGAAAGTGCGCCATTTTCTCCGCCGCCATCCGTGGATGTTTCGCCATATACGCGCGCACGAACGGACCGGAAGTGTTTGACGGTGATGATGTTTACGACGCGCTGATCTGCGGCGTAGCCATAACGGAGGGCTTCTTCTTCCGTAAAAATTTCCACACGCGCAATTGCTTCAAAGGGAAGGTCATTAACCTCCTGAAGGCCGGAAATTCGTTTGCCGTTTAAAAGAACAACGGGAGCATTTTCTGTTGCTCCCCGTCCAGAGCGTGTCTCAGGTGAAATGGTGGTCAACAGATCCGTTACGGTATCGACGCCATAGGACTTAATCTCATCTGCGCTAATCTGCATGAGTGGTTTTGGCGCACCAAGGACGGCTCCTTCCGGTTTATGGCCGGTAACGACGATATGCTCCGTTGTGGATGTCGTGCTGCCGGAGGCGTTGGATGAGGTTGTGCCCGCCGTATTGGTACTTTGTGCCCAGGCTGAGCCGCAGGAGAGGGCGGCGCTGAAACCGCAGCACGTCAGTTTTCTAAGACTTAATCGGGAGCGTGTAGCGGCTGGAGTGCCAGAATGGTGGCTGGTCATGCTGTGGCCTGCCGATCTCCCGGAAATGCGAGTTTATGCGCCCCGTTTGTGTCTGGAGCAGCGAAGGATCATCAGGTCATTCCCTGACGCAGAAACCATGATGGGGTATTTTTGGGGAAACTGTTTCTTTTTGTCGAGAAACAAAATTCTTCGAAACAGTCAGTCTATGTTCAGACTTTCTCAGCGTTTCGCATGGTTTCACTGTCAATGACGTCCCGGATCGCACGGGTTAATGCTGAGTGGTCGGTATAGCGGCGCCCATAAGTCAGATTGAATTCATGGTCGAAGTCTGGCGGGTTAATGCCAGTATTATGTTGGGAAATTGTTTCGAGTTTGTCGAAAGCCTTTGCCATCCTGGCCTCAGGGCTGGAGGCATTTTCGTACTCATCCCAAAGCTCAAGAAACTCTTCTTTCAAATGCTCGGGAAGAGGAGCCATAACGGTTAGGAGATCTTCACGTTCCTGCTGGGACTTGTTGCTAGAAGCTTCAACGGAAATGGCCGGAATATCGCCATGGATGGCTTCGCCCAGGTCATGGAGAATACAGATCTTAAGGAGGCGCAGCAGATCGATGCCTTCAAGCTGGTCGGCGAAGGTCATGACAAGAAGGCATAGACCCCAAGTGTGTTCTGCGGTGCTTTCAGCTTGACCACCCAGAGTGAAAGCGCGGCGGAGCACATCTTTGAGCTTGGAGGCTTCGCGGAGAAAGTCGAGACGCTTCTTGATCTCGTGTGTGGTCATCAAAATCGGTCCTGACGATTAGGAATTTGAGGCCAAAGTCAGGCCTGATCCTGAAAGATGGCGTCCTGTCACATCACCAGTGCGTAAAGCACCAGATATCCGGCGATCACGAGCAAAACCAGAATTCCAAGAAGGATTGGAAAACCCATACCGTTCTGAATCGATTTGATCGCCTTGACGATAAATTCAGCCATCATGTCGCGCTCCTGGGGCGAGTGCAGGCGAACGGTTGTCCTACAGTCGTACGAAATTATATGCGAAAATGGTTAAAATGGTAACTCCCCGTCCGTGCAGGACAGAAATGCAAGCGGTTCTTCAAGGGCTTGCCGCGTCACATCAGGGGAAACTGTCGCCGGAAAGCAGCCATATTTCCTCAATAGGAATCTTATCGGTTCAGTCTTTCAAAAGGATTTTCCCATGAAGCGTCTTGCAATGATGGTGCTTGCTTTTGCCATGATGGCACCTCTGATGGCGTGCTACGGACCATACGATCATGGACGGGGGCATCATCATCACGAAGGCCGAGGCGGACCTTACGTTGGTGGTGGCGGAGGGTACGGGCACCGGTGACCCTTACCGTTTACAGAGAAGCCTGAACTCAAGGTCGTTTGGGTTTTTCTGAGGGCATCCTGTCTTTGCCTGTTCGGGGTGGGCGTGTAGGGAAGAGAAACAGCGTTCCGTTCTGGAACTGTTATTCTGAACGCACATGGATATAGAAATGCCCGCATCCGGGGTTGAGACAGGCTGGTTTCCCATTTCCCTTCGTCTGGAGGGCGCACGTGTATTGCTGGTTGGCGGTGGCGAAGTTGCTGTCAACAAAGGCAGGCTTTTGCTTGATCATGGTGCGCAGATCGAGATTGTTGCGGAAGCCCTGAATACCGTTGTTCAGGAGTGGGTGGATGCGGGATTGGCGCGGCATGTAGGCGGTCGCGTTGACGCCGATATTTTACAGACTGTTATGCCGGGGTGTCGTCTGGTCTATGCGGCAACAGACGATCGGAGCGTCAATCGCGTAGTGGCTGCTCTTGCTGACACGTTAAATATTCCAGTCTGTGCCGTTGATGATCCGGAGCCGTCCACGTTCATTACGCCTGCGCAGGTTCGGCGTGGAGCTGTACGTGTTGCAATTTCAACCGCTGGTGGAGCACCGGTTCTGGCGCGTCGACTGCGGGAACAAATTGAAAGCTGGATGCCGCATGGGACGGGGCAACTCGCCGCGTATATGCAGTCGCGCCGGGCGCGGGTGTCTGCCCAATATCCGGAAGTTCAGGATCGGAAACGGATCTGGGAAGATTTTCTGGACGGAGCAGGCGCAGAAGCTGCACTGGCAGGCGATGAGGTTCGGGCTGACAGTGTGCTTGATGTGCTCCTGTCAGCACAGCGGGCTGCTGGCGAGGTCTGGCTTGTGGGGGCTGGGCCCGGCGACCCCGATCTTCTGACATTGAAGGCCCTCCACTTCATGCAGAATGCTGACGTGGTGCTTTACGATAATCTGTTACCCAAAGTGTTGCTCGAACGTGTTCGACGGGATGCGGAGCTGATTTTTGTGGGCAAGCAGCGTAATCGCCACGCGATGCCACAGTCCGAAATTAACAGCGAGATGGTCCGTCACGCGAAAGCCGGTCAGCGTGTTCTGCGTCTGAAGGGGGGCGATCCGTTCATCTTCGGGCGCGGTGGCGAGGAAATTGAATCGCTAGTGGACGCGGGTGTGTCCTTTCGTGTTGTGCCGGGCATTACCGCTGCCAGCGGATGTGCGTCCTATGCGGGCATTCCCCTGACACACAGGGATTGTGCTCAGGCGTGTCTGTTTGTGACGGGGCACGCACGGGCGGATGGCGTGCTCGATCTGCCTTGGGATGACATGGCGGATCGTCGTCAGACTGTTGTTATTTATATGGGAATTTCGACGTTACCAGCTCTGATGGCTGGTCTGGTAAAAAATGGCCTGCCGTCAGACTGGCCGGCAGCCATCGTGGAACGGGGAACCCAGCCCGGACAACGCGTGTTGACGGGAACACTCGGAACAATGGCGGCTCAGGCCGCCGAAGCACAGGTCTCTTCCCCCGCGCTCGTGATTGTGGGTGAGGTTGTTCGTCATCGCGTTGTTTCACCCTGAATAAAGAGCTGCGCGTAAGATGCATGGCTCCTGTTTTTAAAAAACGCCTTTTTTCAATAGGCTGCTCTGTGAAAGGTCTTACAAGCGCCTGAACTGGAGATGACCCCTCATGCCGTCACTGACCGCCATTATCACGGAAATCGCAGAAGAAATGCGTGCCGAGACAGATCGGGGGCAGGTGGCAAACTATATTCCCCCGTTGGCAAACGTCGATCTTGGCCGGTTTGGAATGGCCATTATCGATGCAGAAGGCGGCAGTCACATTGTTGGGGATGCTGAAGAAGCTTTTTCCATTCAGAGCGTCTCAAAGGTCTTCGGCCTGACACTGGCGCTTAATGCGGTGGACGCCGGGCTCTGGAGCCGCGTGCGGCAGGAACCGTCAGGGAGTGCATTCAATTCGATCATCCAGCTCGAAAGTGAAAACGGCATTCCGAGGAATCCGTTCATCAATGCGGGGGCGATTGTCGTATCGGACATTCTAACATCCCAATATGGCCTGGACGGTGCGCAGAGTGAGCTTCTGGGATTTCTAAAGCCCATAAGCTCAGATCCGGATACCATCCTGATTGACCGGGATGTGGCGCGGCAGGAAGAAGAAACCGGATTTCGCAACAAGGCTCTGGCCAATTACATGCGGACATTCGGGAATATTCATAATCCCGTTGATGAAACGCTGGACCTCTATTTTCATCAGTGCGCGTTGACCATGAGTTGCAGGCAGCTTGCGGAAATGGGCACCTATCTGATGACGGGCGGTATTAATCCCCGAACGGGCGAGCGCGTCATTTCCACGCGGAATGCCCAGACCGTACTCGCTCTCATGATGATGTGTGGACATTATGACGGGTCCGGCTCTTTTGCGATCAGGGTTGGGTTGCCAGGAAAGTCGGGCGTTGGGGGGGGCATTCTGGCCGTTGTTCCCGGTGTAGCGTCGGTTGCGGTATGGTCACCGGGTTTGAATGCACAGGGCAATTCGCTGCTGGGAACACGGGCCCTTGAGCGTCTTGTTCAGCATACGGGATGGAACGTTTTTCGCGCCAGTCATTGAACCGGAGAGAGCGTATTCACCTTCTATATAATTGAAAAACAATAATATTTATTGAGGTATATCTGGCTGTGGTGGGGTTAGGCATTCTTTGATGCAATTTCCTTGATAACATCTAATTGACAATAATTATCAATTGCAAATATGAGGGCTCCAAGTTCCGATCCTCTCTCGGTGGGCCAGCATGTCTTTTTCTGTCGTCAAATATACTGTCTTTCCCGCTCTTGTGCTGGCAGGACTGACTTCCGCCGCTACAGGTGCAGATACGTCTGTTGTTACGGATGAAGCTCAGTCCAAGGGCCAGAAACAACTTCAGAAGACTGGACAGCCGCCAAAGTCCAAAGCGGAAGTTATTGTCGTGACGGCGACCGGCATGTCCCATGCGTCTTCTGCGACAAAGACACGCACACCGATTATTGAATCGCCCCAGTCCATTTCCATCGTCAGCCGCGAAGAAATCGAACTGCGCGCATCTCCGACAATTGCGGATGCGCTGGCCTATACTGCGGGAGTACAGGCTGAGCCATCCGGCATCGACAGTCGAGTGGATGAAGTATCTGTCCGTGGGTTTGGTGCAGGTGGTTTTTCATCCAACAACAACTTTGTCGATGGATTGCGTCTGCCATCAGGCGGGCAGTGGACCAGAACGTCCTTTGATCCGTTTGCACTTCAGCAGATTGAAGTCCTGAAGGGGCCTTCCGGCGCTCTTTATGGTCAGACGGCACCAGGGGGCGTAGTCAACCTTGTGACGAAGCGCCCGACGGAAAAGAGCGAAGGCGAGTTCTTTTTACAGAGCAGCGGATTTACCAACCTGTCCAACTGGCAGGGGCAAGCCTCCGGGGATGTGTCTGGCCGACTGACGCACGATGGGGCATTGACAGGCCGGATTGTCGGCCTTGCTCGATATGGTGATACTCAGGTCAATGAAGTACGGACCGGCCGTTACTACATCTCCCCGAGCCTGACCTGGAAAATTACACCCAAGACGGTCTGGACTTTGCTTGCACAGTATCAGCGGGATCAGGGTGGCTCCACATTCCAGTTCCTGCCAGCAACGGGCACGCTGTATGCATCCAAGGGGCGCCATATCGCGAATGATGCAAATATTGGTGAGCCGAATTGGGATACGTTTGACCGAAACCAAGCTTTGGCAGGCTCATTTCTGGAGCATAAATTCAACCGTTTCCTGACGGTCCGAAATAATACACGTTACACGTATCTGAACACGCTTTACAGAGCGACGGTGCTTTCTGGCGATACGCTAGCCAAATGCGCGGCGACAGTGGCTGGATGTGTTGCAGGCGAAACGGTTAATCGACGTGCTGTGGAAGGCCGGGGGCAGTCTCAGGGTGTTACGACGGATACGCAACTTGAAGGGCATGTCCGTACAGGTCCTGTGCGGCATCTACTCCTGGTTGGCACTGATTATTTCTATACGAACTGGCGGCATAGCCGCGATCTGGTGGCGTCTTCCTATGTTCTGCCGATCCTGAATATCTTTAATCCGAAAGCACGTGGGAGTGCTGGGTATTCAGACAATCTGAGCCCGCAGGTCTATACGGCAACCATTAGCAGCCAGAACGGAATTTATTTTCAGGATCAGTTGAAGTTCAACCGCCTTCGGGTCACGATTGGTGGACGTCAGGATTGGGCGCGCGATAACACGCTCAATGTTCTCACCAAATCTAGGTACATCACGAATTCCAATGCATTCACCTGGCGAGCAGGTGCCGTTTATCTGTTTGATAACGGTCTCGTGCCCTATTTCAGCTACGCTCAGTCGTTTCAGCCACAAGTCTCTGATCCATCCACGTCATTGGGGGGAAAGGCCTTTAAGCCGACAACTGGTGATCAGTATGAAGGTGGTATTCGGTATCAGTACGGGAAGAGTATCTATGTCACTTTTGGTGGATACCAGATTACCCAAAACAATATGACCACTTATGATCCGAACGGCACACTCTGTGGCACATCAACGTGCCTGGTCCAGACAGGGCAGGGGCGCGTTCGTGGACTGGAACTTGAAGGCAAGGCAAACCTGCCGTGGGACATGTCGGTGATCTTTACCGGTACCCGCAGCGAAGCGAAGATTACTCGTTCCAATACGGCATCTCAGGTTGGTAATTATCTTGGGCAGGCCCCAAAGTGGATGGCGTCTCTCTTCGTAGACCAGCGCATCCAGCACGGCACTTTTGCGGGTGTCGGTCTCGGCGGTGGTGTGCGTTATACAGGCACAAGCTACGGGGATACGGCAAACACTCTGCATATTCCGGATTATACGCTGTTCGATCTGTTCCTTCGGTATGATTTCGCGACGGCTCATCCGCGCTACAAAGGATTGTCCTTTTCCTTTAATGCCCGAAACATCGCCAACAAGCGTTTTGTTGCGACCTGCACAGCCGTGTCCGCCTGCTATTATGGGCAGGGTCGTAATCTGACTGCTCGTTTGGAATATCGTTGGTAATTCGAGTAAAACGTTATGATAACGATATGGGTCGCGGCGGTTCTGGGGGCAGGTGGTGCGCTTATGCTCTATATGGCGTCGCCTGCTCAACAATTGTGTAAGAAGCGTCCAGCATTTCGGCTCTGTATGATTTCCGGAAGCACGCTGCTTTGTGCATCCTTGCTCATGCTGCTCGCAAGCGAAGGTAGCGGCACCGCAGTTTCCGAGTTTCTGACGCTTATTATGATTGTCTGGTCTTTGATTCCTCTGGCTGCCGCGGTTTGGCGAAGGAGGATGTCATGACATCCACTCCCGTGATGCTAAGCAGTCGTAACTGGTTTCCCAAAGCGAGCGCCGGTTTTATCCTTGGACTCACGCTTTCCTTTGCTCTGATGGGCATTCTCGGTCTACTCGCGCATGTTGACGGGCAGCCTAGGGCAGTTAGTTCACAGTTCCTGATGTGGCTCGTAGTTCCGGTTTGGACGGGAGTTCTCGGGACTTGCTTTCTGTTTCGATCAGGCTGGCGTGCGTGGGGAACGCTTGGAATAGCGAATGCTGTTCTCTGGGCTATTTATATGGGTGTGCGGAGTATGATGTCGTGAAAATCCGCGCTGACATTGTCCGCATGTATCGGGAAATCCATAGCTGGGTCGGGATTGTCTGTGGCCTTTTCCTGTTCGTGGCATTTTATGCCGGATCAGCAACGATGTTCGAGCGGCCTTTGCAGGATTGGGCATCGGCACCAGTGGCTTTGCCGCCGCCAGTATCACTGGAGAAAATGCCAGAACTGCTGGAAAAGACATTTTCTGAGCATCCGGAAGCGCAACGTAATTATACGATTGTTTTGCATCCAACGCCTTCTCAGCCCGCGTCCTTGATTTGGGGAATGCCAGAGCGGATGCACGGCCCGTCTTTTGCCAATTTTTCAGCGTTGGCACCGGATGGCTCTTTGGTAACAGTGCGTCAGGAGCCTTCACAGGCCGCACATTTCATCAATATGCTTCATCAGCAGGTCGGGCTTTCCATGCCTCATGAGGCCGGGCGGCTCCTTATGGGCGTGGTCGCGTTGCTTTATGCGGTGGCCCTGATTTCAGGGACGCTCATCGTAATTCCAGGGCTTGTGAAAAACCTGTTTGCAATTCGACTGGGTCAAAACGTCAAAAGAATGTGGCTCGACATGCATAGTATGCTGGGCCTGTTTTCTCTGCCTTTTCATATCATCATGGCGCTCACCTCAGTGGTGTTTGCATTTCATGATGAGATCTACATGGCGGAGCAGGCGCTCCTGATACAACACCCGCAGGCTCAGCATGGTCCAGCAGGCCCTAGTCATGGGCCGCATTCTCATGGTCCAGCCGCAGAGCTACGGAAGCCTCTCGATCCAGATCAGATTATTAAAACTGTTGCGACACAAGCGCCGGGGTTCATTCCCGATACTCTGGCTTATAGCAGCGCTCATGGTGGTCATTTGGCTCTCAGAATAACGGGACGAGACCCACGCTATGGCGCGCGTGGGGCGGGTGGAGGATTTGCGGGCGTCGATCCATATAGCGGCAGGCTCATGTCTACCGAGTATATGCCCGGTCATCAGAGCTGGTCGCAGTCCGTGCTGACATCATTCTTCGTTCTGCATTTTGGCAGTTTTGGCGGAGAAAGTGTACGGTGGGGATATGTGCTTCTTGGGCTTGGTGGCGCATTTATGTTCTATGCGGGCAACCAGCTCTGGGTGGTGTCGCGCAGGCGTCGTGAGCGCGGAACAGGACGTGTAGAGGATACAAAATCAACACGAATACTCTGTGCTTTGACGATCGGATGTTCGCTTGGGTGTGTAGCCGGTATATCAGCTGTGTTGTGCGCGGCGCCTCTGCTGCCCGCTAGCAGTCAAACGGTCACTGTGCAGCTTGTTTATTTCGGGATTTTCCTGCTGTGCAATGGGGTGGCGTTCTGGCTTAGGGAGCGGGAAGCTATTCGCATTTTACTGATAGTTTCGGCGATTCTGACATGGATGATGCCGATTTCCGCACTTGTGGTTACACCATTATCACGCATGCAGGATTCAGCTTTGGCAGTAGATGCATTTGCAATTCTTTATGGAGCCTTTTTGATGCTCTGGGCGGTGCGCCCCGAGGCCGGTCAGCCTGTGCTGCGTCGTAAAGGACTTCCCTCAGACCCTGAGCGGGCCTGAGGCTAGGGTGTTTTCAGAAATCGGACACGAGTGAGAAATAAGTGCCTCGTCGTTGTCCGTATTGCGCCTGATAAATGCCGACGCCGCTACCGTCTCGAAGTTGGTAGCGTTTGTCGAACAGATTTACGATGTCAGCGCGAACTTTCAGATCATGCCCCAGCGGGACGCGGGTGAAAGTGTACTGGTATCCGACGTTAAAAATGTCGTACTGGGGCTGTTTATCAAGATTGGCAAAGCCACTCCGCAGGCCGTATCCATACAGGAAATCTATATAAGCCAGGTGATGCTTGCTGGAATAGGATGCGCCAGTGCTGGCCGTATACTGTCCCTGGTGGTCTAACTGGATGGCATGTGCGCGAATGTAGCTCAATTCTTCCGGATCGAACTGGTACTCGGCGGAGTTGATTTCTTGAGCTGCCGTTTTCACAAACGAGAAATTGCCAAATAGAGACCAGGGGCCGCGCCTCCAGGAGCTTCCAAACTCGGCACCATAGACGTGACCTCGGCGATAGCTGAATGGCGCGAGGATAACAGCGCGGCCAAATTGTCCAAGATCTGTAAGATTGTGTGCCCACTTGCTGTAGGCGTCGATTGTAATCTGTAATTCGGGGGTAATATGCTGGAGAATGCCAGCGTCCACGTAATTGGAGGTTTCAACTTTCGTGGGCGTATCTGTCAAATTGGCTGCGGCATTTGTGGTCCCTGCAAAACGCGCCAGTGTTGAAGGATAAACGTACTGTGGAGAAGGCGGTGCGAAGAACCTGGAGTAGCCGATGTGCAAGGTCGTGCTTCGGAACGGCTTCCACACCAGGTTGGCGCGCGGGCTGAATTGTCCTTCGTTTCCAAAAGACGATGCAAACCGGTCGTAGCGAATACCATAATTGAAAGTGAGCTTGCGGGTGATGCGATATTCATCCTGAAGGTAAGCCCCAGCTTCAACGGACCAGTTGCCCGTGTTGTCTATCAGCCGGAGAGGGGTAGACGAAGTCTGTTGGCCAGTTTCGTCTACCGGGAATGCAAGAGAGTCAGTATCGAGGCGCTCGGAGGTGTATTGACCCAGAAGACCGGCCCGAAGGGTATGGTGCGGAGCGATATCATAAGACAAATCGAATTGTGCGCCGCCAGTTGTAAAGTCATTGACCTCGTGTTCAGCCACACCCTGAAAAATAAGGTCCCGAGCCGGGTCTGGCGTATAATCGATGCGCCCGTAACGAAAATACGGTGAGAGCTGAAGGTTCAGTTTGTCGGCGCTGTGCTGGTATGAAACGACTGCGTAATAGTTTTGCTCTGTCTGGCTGTCATCCAGAAAGCGTGATTGCACAGAGGGATGTGACCAGTCTGTTCCTGCAAGTTGATAAACCGGTTGCAGGCCTGTCGTGTTTGGAAGTTCAAAATCTGCGTAAGATGCACTTGTCAGGAGTGAGATACGGTCGGTGTCGTTTAGCTTCCATGAAAAATAGCCAAACGCCTTTTCCTGCTGCGTTGTGTCATGCGTTGCGCGGAAGGACGCGGTTGGGTTCTCGATACCAATATTATTCCGGTTCATGGACAGCGTCGTAAAATATTCAAAGCGCCCTTTTGAACCGCCCAATTGTAAGGACGGTTCAAAAGTGTTGTAGCTGCCGCCATAGAGTGAAAGCTGGTTATTTTTCAGGGTGGACCCGCTCTTTGTATGCACGTCCACAATGCCGGCCGTACGGAACCCGAATTGAGCGGGGAGGGTTCCCGTCAGCAGGTCAACCGATTGGATAATGCGTGTATCCAGTTCCTGACCAAAACCATTCAGGCCCTCGGGAAGCAGGACACCGTTGACCCGGTAAGTCAGGCCGCCATGTTCCCCACGGACATGCACTTCTCCGTAGCTGTCCTGCACGACGCCAGGCATTCTGAGCATAATCTGGCTGAAAGAAGCATTCTGCCCCTGAGGCGTAGCCTGGATCTGTCGTTGATCGATGCCGTAGGAGACTGCGCCCAGGCCGGGGAAGATACGTCCGCGGGCTTGATCTAGGTGCCCCATGACAGTGACGTGTTCAGCGGGTTTGTCTTTGGTTTGAATAGCTCTCTTTTCAGATTTTTTGGAAATCTTCTTTTGGAGCTCGCTGGATGGCGCATTATCGGCAGCACACACATCAGTTGCCAGCAGCCCTGTGAGGAGCGTGGTTCCGGCAATTGCTATCCGAAAAGGTACAGTTGAAATTCTCGAGTTTGCGGGGTGCTTTTTAATATAGCATTTGCTATATTGAGGAGCGAATTTTGAGCGCAAAAATGCTGTTGCCATAGCTGGTTCTCAATTTTTCTGGGGTGTCGTTCAGCCGACCAGAGTGTCGTACAGAAGTTTAAAGTTCAGGATGAGAATAAGACCCGCGACGATCCATGACAGTGCGGTCATGAAGCGGTTGATTGTGAATTCGCCCATCTTGCGACGGTCAGACACAAACATCACAAGGGGAATGACTGCGAAAGGAAGCTGAAGGGACAGGATGACCTGACTAGCCATCAGAAGAGCGCCTACGCCATGGCTTCCGTAGAGTACAGTTACCACCGCGACGGGAATGATCGCCAGGCCGCGGGTCAGCAGTCGTCTTGCCCAATGCGGGATATGGAGGCGCAGGAAGCCTTCCATAATAATCTGGCCTGCCAGTGTTCCGGTAACGGTTGAATTTGTGCCCGCAGCCAGCAGTGCCAGTGCGAAAAGCGTAGAGGCTATGCCGAGCCCAAGAATGGGGGAGAGAAGATGATACGCATCTTCGATCTCGGCCACATTCTGGTGGCCTGTCTCATGAAAAGCTGCGGCTGCCACAATGAGGATCGCCGCGTTGATAAACAGCGCGAGCATGAGAGCAATTGTGCTGTCCCATGTTGCCCACCGAATGGCATCACGACGTCCAGCGGGTGTTCGCTCATAGGCTCGCGTCTGTACAATAGACGAATGCAGATACAGGTTATGCGGCATGACTGTGGCACCGATAATGCCAATCGCAATGTAGAGCATTCCCGGCGTGGTCACGATTTCCGGCGTCGGAATAAGGCCCTTCAGGATTGCTGCAACGGGTGGTGTGGCCGCAACGAGCTGTACCCCAAAGCAGAGTGCAATGATCGAAAGAAGGCCGATGACAAAAGCTTCCAGATACCGAAAGCCGCGACCCATCAGCAGAAGAACTATAAAGGCGTCCAGAATGGAGAGGAGCGCGCCACCCAGAAGGGGGATGCCAAAGAGCAGTTGCAATGCAACGGCCGTTCCAATCACTTCAGCCAGATCACACGCGATAATCGCTAACTCGCATGCCAGCCAAAGCACTACGTTCAGTGCAGGGGGAAAATGGTCACGGCAGGCTTGTGCCAAATCCCGACCAGTGGCGATGCCAAGGCGTGCAGAGAGAGCTTGGAGAAGAATTGCCATCAGGTTGGACAGCATGATGACGCAGAGCAGCGTATAGCCGTACTGCGCGCCGCCTTGCAGGTCCGTCGCCCAGTTTCCTGGGTCCATATATCCAACTGAGACCATGTATCCGGGCCCAACGAAAGCGAGGAAGCGCTTTAGCCACGTTGTTGACCCTTCAGGAACCCGAACGCTTGAAAACACTTCAGGCAGGCTTGGTCGTTCCGCATCGTCATGACGCGAAAAGCGCCAGGCTTTGCTGGGCGCGGACTTCTGGGTGGGGGCATCGGAGCGTTGGTCGGACATCAGAATGTCATTCAAGCTTGGAACTACAAAATATGCAATATGCTATATTCATGAACATTGTCTTATTTTTCTTCCACAGAAGATTGCTCAAAGGCCTCTGGAATTAACAGGAAGAATGTTTTATTCGGTCGGGAATAATTGATTGAGCGGTTTTCTTGAGAATGGAACAGAAGAAGAAAAAGCAGAAATCCCTGGTGGACATGCAACTCCACTCAGAAGGGTTCAGGGCCAATCGAGCTGCTAGGCAGAAGGTGCTGGTAGAAGATTATGTCGAGCTGATTTCTGATCTTCTGGCTGAGGGGCAGGAGGCGCGCCAAGTCGATATTGCCGGTCGTCTTGGTGTGTCTCAGCCAACGGTGGCTAAGATGCTGGCTCGCCTGTCAACGGAAGGGCTGGTGACACAAAAGCCGTATCGGGGCGTTTTCCTGACGGATGCTGGCCAGCAGATGGCGCATAAGGCCCGTCATCGGCACGGAATTGTGGAGGCGTTTCTGTTGGCGTTGGGAATTAGTGAGGAAAATGCCCGGATCGATGCCGAAGGCATTGAACATTATGTTGGTCCGGAAACTCTTGCTGCTTTCGAAACTGCGCTTAAAAAAGGGCTAGCGCAGTTTTCGTCGACTAATACTATCGATGCAAAGTTACGTTGAGGCCGACATTACGTGAGATGGCATTTCCCTTTAAAGCGACAAATGGAGCAAACCACAGTCGCAGAGGGGTCATCGTTAAATAGACATCCTTTGGAGCGTTCCATAGCATAGCCTTTGGGGGGCGGGTTGTTCTGAAAAGTATCCACGATCTTACTCATCCAGAGCTTTAGTCGCTCAGGAATGTGTTCATGGTTATCGAGCCACCATTCGACATCGCTTTCAGGGCGATCAATCTGGATGGCCAGATCTGCAGGTGTCCATCTCGTGACACTCAGGAAATCGTTTAACGTAATGCCGCACATTTCAGCATCTCCTGTGTCTCAAAGAAGCTCTCACGCCCTGATACGCGAAGCCTGCTTTTTTCGTCAATATATCGTTAATTTCATTTTTTCAGCTTATGTTATTTTTTGAAACACGAGATCAGAAACGGTTCTGATTGACGGTAAAGCGCCATTCTTGCCCAGATACCCATGGGCGGTACGATGTGCTGAGGATTTCTGTCAGATAGTACTGCGTCCGATGTACACAACTGTCATGGACGGAAGGAACATTGATGTGTCCGGCTTGAGTTTATGTTCGCGGGTTTGTGAAGATTAAGTCATCACTAGAGAACCTTCTCCTTCAGAAAAAAAGGTAACGGCGCCGACATAGTCACTGCGATTCTTGTTGACGTCTGAGCATATGCAGTCCTCAGCCGTGACGCTCTTAACACCAACTGTATGGGGCTGGTCTTGGCGATAGCTGGCCGCAGGTACAGCTGGTGTTGGAACTTTGTTAGAAGACTAAATGAGTGCAAACAGTCCTAAGGTAATGCGAGTGCCATCGGAGCCAAAATTTGGTCTGCGCATATGATATATTTTGTATGGAATATACCTACCCTGTTATTCTGGTCTCCATACTTTCGCCGTTAAATTCCTAACCACAAGTTTCGACGTGAATTCCGTCCTGAATAAGTGCTTTGCGAATAGCGGGCTTCAATTGGGAGTCTGTCAGAACAACGTCAAAATCGCTTAGTGCGGCGAGGCGGTGCAGACCGCCTTTTCGAAATTTTGTGCTGTCGACCAGTAGTACGGTCTGATCCGCAATTTGCATGAGTGCCTGTTTGACCTTCACAACGTCCTGATCGTTCTGAAACGCTGTTTCGTTGTGAATGATAGATGTGGAAAGAAACATCGTATTGGCGCGAAGCGACTTTGCAGCCTGCTCACAGACCAAACCAAAAAAAGCATTCCGAGGCTGGTTATAGTCGCCCCCCAGGCAAATCAGTTTCAGGTTGGGATAGGGAGCAAGCGCCTGAATGACGCCTACGGCATTCGTAATGATGGTCAGGGGCGCGAGAGCCGGAAGGAGCGGCAGCATCGCTGCGACCGTTGTTGAGTCGTCCAGAACAAGAATTTGCTCCGGCGTAATCATCGAAATGGCCCGCTGAATAATTGATTCTTTCAGGTCGGGCGCGCGTGATTTTCGGAAATTGACGGTTTTTTGAGTGACGACACGATTCTTGAGAACAATGCTGCCGTGCAGTTTGTCGATCAGACCCTGCGCTGCCAGTGCGTGAGCATCACGGTGAATTGTCATCCTGCTGACGTCAAAACGCTCAGACAGATTCTCAATTGTGGCACTTCCTGTCTCCAGAAGGACGTCGAGGATCTGTTGCTGACGGGCACTGTTATCCCGGCGTTTGCTGAGAAGGACGGCGGGAGAGGTAGCTGGAACGCCCGAACCATCAGTCATCTGTCAAAAAGATCCTTGTCACCGGGTAAGGCCAATTATGGCATCGCGACATCTACATACCAGCGCTGACCAAATTTGTAATGTTCTGATCGGCTCTGCGGTGTGCTTTTCACGGGATTAATCACACAAAGATTCTTGACGCGACGAAAGTGATATTTATCACATTGACGAAGGCATGATAACACTTATATCACCTAATAATAACATTTATGGTGTTATCAGTTGGGCAATTTGCTAAAGCTGATGGCGAGAATGTCCGGAGGGCGAAATGCGCCAGGATTTCACGATCGGGATCGATTGCGGTTCTACTACGACGAAGGCTGTCATCTTCTCGAAGACAGGTGGAATTGTGGGGACTGGCCGTCGTCGTGTTCCCCAGCATACGGATGAACCGCGCCACGTTGAGCGGGATATGCATGAGGCGTGGCAGGCTGTTGTAGAGGCAGTCCGGGAAGCTTTGGACGTTTCTGGACTGAGTGGTGCGGATATTGCTGGCGTTGGGGTCACTGCGCACGGTGATGGACTTTTCGTTCTTGACCGCTCAAGTCAACCGTTAGGCCGTGGGATTATGTCGCTCGATAGTCGGGCCACAGAAATTCATGATGAATGGAAACGGGAAGGGCGGCTGGAAAAGATCGTCCCTATTGCGGGGCAGCGTCCGTACCCTTACTCCGCCACAACCCTGTTGGCATGGATGAAGCGCCATCAACCTGATCGTTATCAGGCCATTGGTACCGTCTTTTTTGCCAAAGACTGGATCCGGCTTTGTCTGACCGGGAAAATTGCGACAGATCTGACAGAGGCCAGTACATCTTTCACGGATCTCTACACGCAGGACTACAGCGATAGCATCCTTGATGTGCTGGACCTGCGTGAAATCCGCGGTGCGCTCCCTAAAATGCTACTGTCATGTGACCAGGGTGGAACGATCACGGCAGAAGCTGCTCGTGCGACCGGCCTACGCGAAGGAACGCCAGTTGCTGTCGGACTCCACGATGTGACGGCTGCCGCTGTAGGGTCAGGCTATACGCGACCAGGTGATCTTTCGATTACGGCGGGCACTTTTTCTATCAACGAAATTTTCCGCAGTCGCCCTGTCATAGGTGATGGCTGGTCCTGCCGGGCGGGTTATCGCCATGGATTGTGGAACTGCATGGCCATCTCGCCTGCATCGTCCAGTAATCTGGAATGGCTCGCGCGCATGCTTCTTCCAGAGGAAAAAGAGGCCGCGCAAGTTCTCACGAAGGAAGTTGAGGCGAAGCTTGGGCGTTCTCGCGGTGAAAGACCAATACCGCTGTATCATCCGTTTCTTTTTGGCTCGCCTTACGAAGCGCCAGCAAGTGCCTCTCTCTTCGGGGTGCAGTCCTGGCATGATCGAGCAGATCTGTTCCAGGCGATGATTGAGGGAACAATCTTCAACCATCGCGAGCATGTTGAAACCCTGCGTCAAACAGGGGATGTGCATCGCCTCGGTGTTTCGGGCGGCGGTAGCGGTCAGGCCTCTATTGCCCAGATGTTTGCGGATATTCTCAATATGCCAGTCGAAATTTCCAGCGTTCGGGAGGCTGGAGCCTTGGGCGCGGCTCTGACGGCAAGTGTTGCTGTTGGGCTTTATGGAGATCTTGAGGAGGCGGTGGCTGCTCAGGAAATTCCTATGAATGTCTATCAGCCGGCCCCCGCTCGCGCACGGATCTATGAGGGTATTTACCGCCGATATGTCGCATTGACGCTGGCGATGAAACCTTTTTGGTCCGGTCTGTACGAGGCCGGTAGCGAAGTCAGCGATGGCCCGGAAACCCCAATGGGGCCCGTCATGAATTATGCGCTCTCAGCCGAAATCGCGAAGGAAATGCATTCGTGAAGACACTTTCAGCCGTGCCGGATAATGCCGAATTTGATGTCGTCATTATCGGGGCTGGCATTAATGGTGCTGGCTTGTTTCGTGAACTGGCTCTTCAGGGTGTGAAGACGCTTATTCTGGATCGAAGCGACATCTGTACAGGGGCATCCTGCGCACCCTCCCGCTTGATCCATGGTGGTATCAAGTATCTGGAAACGGGCGAGTTCAAGCTCGTGGCGCAGTCGACGTTGGAGCGAAATCTGCTTCTGCGGAATGCCCCGCATTTCGTTCGGCCATTGCCGACTGTTCTGCCAATCCGCACATGGCTTGGAGGGATCGTCACATCATTTCGTCGCTTCCTGAACCTTGGCGGCAAAATGACGGATCGTGGCGCGCTGGTTCTGGAAGTTGGGCTTCAGATTTACGATTTCCTGGGGCGCCGTGCTCGCGTCATGCCACGGCATTCCCTTTCCCTCAGCCAGAAAACGCGCCGTGAATGGCCCCATATGGCGAAGGATGTTGTCGCAACAGCGCAGTATTACGATGCTGCGATCACGCAGCCTGAACGCCTCGGATATGAATGCGTGCAGGATGCGCTGGAAACAGCTCCGAACTGTGAGGCCGTAACCTATGTTGTCCCCGAGACTTTCCAAAGCGGACAACTCGTCCTGCGAGACGTGCTCACCGATGACGTGAGAACGGTAAAGGCGCGTGTTCTGGTTAATGCGGGTGGCGCATGGATTGATCAGATCAATACGACCCTGGGGCATCCAACGAAATATATTGGCGGGACAAAAGGGTCTCATCTGCTGTTGAAGCATGATGACTTGCTCCGGGAACTGAAGGGCCGGATGGTCTATTTCGGGACGCCGGATGGACGGATCTGTCTTGCATATCCGTTTTTTGGTCATGTCCTGGTTGGCTCTACCGATATCCGGATCGATGATCCAGACAAGGCAGTCTGTACGGACGAAGAGCAGGATTACATGCTGCGGATGCTGGCTGATCTGTTCCCCGGTTTCCATATCGGAAGGGAGCAGGTCACCTACCGTTATAGTGGCGTTCGTCCGCTACCAGCCACCAATGCCGCTGATCCTTCTGCGATCAGTCGTGATCACATCGTTCATGAAGACAGGGTGGGTGCAACGCCTGTTCTGTCTCTCGTGGGTGGAAAATGGACGACTTTCCGTGGGTTAGGCGAAGAAGTCGCGGACCGAGTACTGGCGCTGCTGGGGCACCCACGAAGCACATCAACCCAGGAATTGGCCATCGGCGGCGGCCGTGGCTTCCCGGATGCAGATCAGCACACAGCCTATCTGGACAGGTTTGCGAGTTCTTATGGGCTGCCGCGCCCGCGTGCGTCCGTGCTGCTGGATCGGTACGGAACGCTGGCCAGAAAGATCGCGGGATTTTGTCAGGAGGCGGCAGATGCTCCTCTTCGGACGCTACCCTCCTACACCCGTCGTGAACTGATGTTCATTGCTGAAAATGAGCTGGTTCGCCGTCTGTCGGACGTTCTTTACCGCCGTACGACCATTGCACTCAGTGGCGCCATGACGCCGGCAGTCGTGCTGGAAGTTGCAAATATCATTGGAGGAACGCTGGGTTGGGATGAGCGGGAAGCCGCACGTCAGGCTCAGGACGCGTGGAGGGAAGGGCAGCAGCGCCACAACCTTCAGGGTGAGTTCCCTCTATCGGCTGAAACCCCAGAAATTCTGAAAGCTTGAGCCATGAACCGTTACGAAGAAAAAATTGCACGCATGCGCGCTGGCAAGGACACGCGTTATGATTTCATCCTTGCTGACGCCAAGGACTCAGATATGGCAGCCGGGATCAGCGCGATGGGTAATCGCCGCAATCCTCGGGCCGGACAGTCGCTGTTCCGTACACGGCCGCAATATCTGTCAGAGATCCAGTCCATTATCCGTCAGGATATTGTGGATATCATGCTGACCTCGGTTTCCATTTTGGAAGATCTGCTGGAGCGTGATGCGTTTGACGGGACCAAAGTTCAGACGGCTATTCGTGCAAACGACACGACAGACCTCTGGCGTGGACGGGGAGGGCATTATCGCTCGCAGAAGTCTGTTCCGTTTCGCTCTGCGTCACTGGAGCGGGCGCAGACAAACCTTGGCCTCTATTCGATGACGTTTAACGGCGATGTTGACCAAGATACGCTGGCTCTGGAAGAGTTCGCTCGATTCCGCGAAGAGGCTAAGATCAACGGGTTTTCTTATTTCCTCGAAGTCTTCAACCCAAATGAAGGGCATATCGCGCCTGAAGATTTCGGAGTGTTCCTGAATGATATGGTTACCCGTGCGCTTGCGGGTCTTCGCAAGGAAGAAAAGCCTGTCTTCCTGAAGGTGCCGTTTAATGGCAGCGAGGCGTTTGCGGAGCTGTGCGAGTACGATCCAAGCGTTATCGTTGGGATTATGGGCGGTGGAAGCGGGACGACGCGTGACTGTCTGGAGCTGATTCATCAGGCCCAGAACAGTGGTGCCAGAGCGGCACTGTTCGGCCGCAAGATTGTGGATGCAGCTGACCCGCTCTTGCTGATTGAAGCGATGCGTCGCGTTACGGATGGGGACCTCTCTCCTAACGAAGCTACGCATTTCTATCATGATGGGCTTGCCCGCAAGGGCATTGCCACCCTGCGCCCAGCGGATGCCGATAGTCAGGTGACGGAAAGCGTTCTGCTGGAGCGGGCAGCTTAAAAAACTCATAGAGGCAATAAAGTTCCTGTTTTCAGCGCCTCCGTACCTGCCTTCAGATCTTTGCTGGAGAGCAGGTACGGAGAGTTGAATTGAAAATATCACTCCCTTCGGAACTTCATGTCTTTGGAGTGTTATGATTTAACGCTAAACATGGCTTGGGTTTAGCGATCAAGATTCGATGGTCGCTGCCTTCTTGTCGGGAGATGAATGGTGACTCGCAAAACGGTCTGGATCGGTACGAACTGGAAGATGAACAAGGGACCTGCCGAGGCCTTGGCTGCTGCAGAAGCGCTTAAGGCCTATCGAGCGCCGGATGGCGTAAAGCCTTTCATCATCACACCATTTACGTCCTTGCAGGCTGTTGCGAGTGTTCTGAAGGGTACGGACGTACTTGTCGGCGCACAGAACATGCACTGGGAAGAGAGCGGGTCTTGGACGGGCGAAATTTCTCCCGGCATGGTGAAGGAGTGCGGTGCAGATATCGTACTGATCGGCCATTCGGAACGTCGGCAGCATTTTGCGGAAACGGACTGGACTGTCAGTCGCAAGATGTCCGCTGCCCTTCGTCATGGCTTGCGTCCCCTGCTTTGCATTGGCGAAAGCCTCGAAGAGTATGATTTCGGTGTCACGGCGGAGACACTCTCCCGCCAGCTCAAAATTGCGCTGCACGACGTGGCACATGCAGACCTTCCGAATATTCTGATTGCTTACGAACCGGTCTGGGCCATCGGTGCGGGCGGACGGGCTGCAGACACCGACTGTGTTGCAAAAGTCCATGCCGGATTGCGGGATGTTCTGTGCGAAATTGCCGGCAAGGATATCGGCGATCGCGTACCGCTACTCTATGGCGGAAGTGTTACGCAGGATAATGCCCGTAGCTATGTGAGCCAGCCGAATGTGGATGGCGTATTTGTAGGGCGCGCAGGCTGGTCAGTTCCTGACTTCGAAAAGCTGATTGATCGTGTGATCGAGGAAAGAGCACCTGCATGATGCCAGATATTCTTCATGGAAGCCGCGCATTGTCCGCACGGCGTCAAGCCGTTCTGGATTACGTTACGGCGCATGGCTGTGTTCTGATCCAGGATCTGCTGGTTCAGTTCACCATGACCCGTGCAGCCATGAACCGTGACCTGCACGCGCTTGCGACACAGGGCCTGATCCGTAAAGTTGGTGAAAGCGTTACGACGCTTTCGAATGCTGTGGCAGCAAGCAGCATCATGCTTCGTGCTCGACAGGCTGTGCAGGAAAAGCTTGGTATTACAGCGATTGCTGCTGGTTTGATCGAAGAAGGCGATACGATTGCCTTGGATGACTCCACCACATCGCGCTTTCTATCCGAACGCCTGACAGCAATCGGTCAGCTTACAGTTGTGACGAACAGTCTGGGGATCAGTACGAAGATCGGGCGGTCTCGTGATATCAGCCTGATTGCACTGGGTGGGCGTTACAATCCAACATTTGATGCATTTCTCGGGGTTTTATGTGAACGCAGCGTTACGTCGCTTCGGATCAACACATTATTCATGTCTACCTCGGCTATTCACGGTCTTTCTGCCTATCATCAGGACGAAGATCTGATCAAAGCCAAGAGTGCGCTCATGAACATGGCTGATCGCCGCGTTTTAATGGTGGATAGTCGTAAATTTGGAATTAGCGCGCTGAATCATCTGGCAAACCTAACGGATTTTGATGCTGTCATCACGGACTCAGGCCTCTCTGAAGAGACCGCTGACAGAATGATGGGGGCAGGTGTCAAATTGCATATTGCAGAAATTCCGTCTGCTGACATGCCCATGGCAATGATGGCCTGAAACTGTTTCTTTGAATTTAGAAGAATTATCGACTGTTAGTTCTCTCTAACGTGTTTTTTGCCAAACACTTGGTCTGGGTTTTTATTAGGGCTGGCATTTTTGTGACAGCATCCTGACCAGACCATTCAAAACTAAATGCCTCTTATATTGTTTTATATCGGGAGTAACCTGACACAAATAAGAGTAAGGACAGTCCTATGACCCTTAGTCATTGCAGTGGGCTAATTGTTGTGGACAAGAAGGGGGCACAGCTTCTTTTCCTACATCCAACAACGCTTGAAGTGCTGGATCATATTGGGGGGATGCCAAGTCTGCCGCATGAGCTGGCTATAGATGAGACGCGCGGGCTTGCATTTGTTCCAGCATATGGGAATGGTTTTCACGGCAACAATCCCATACCAAACCATTTTGTTTCCGTTATAGATCTGTATGCCAGAACCAGAATTTCGGACATTGATCTGACACCTCTTGAGGCACCGCATACATTACGGTTTGGGCCGGACGGGTTGCTGTATGTTTGCTGTGAGAACAGTTCTGCTGTGGCGGTGATTGATCCTGAGACGAAAAGAGTTACTCATATCCTGCAGGTATTTTCCCGGAATGCACACAGGCTCACTGTTCTGCCGCAGCGTAAGCTGATCGTCACGGAAAACGAAGAAGACGCGACGCTGACCGTTCTTCGTATTGGTGATGACAGCGTCAGGCGCACGATCGTTCTGCCCGCGCCCTCTGCTGGCATCGATCATCTGCCGGATGAAAAATTCCTGGTGGTCAGTAATGCGCTCAAACCAACTTTATTTCTTATGGATGTAGATGCGGGAGAGCTGCGTCAGGAAGTTGAACTGAAGCATCACCGTAAAAGTGCGCAGGTTGTGCGCGTTAGTCCCGATGGAAAATGGCTTCTGGTTATCGGAGATTTCGAGCCGATTGTGACATTGATCAGTCTGCCACAGTGGGACCAGTACCCCGTTCCGGTGGGGCAGAAGCCAATGGACGCTGCTTTCCGTCCAGACGGAACAACTGTGCTTGTCGCAAATGAAGATGACGGGACGCTAACTGAAATCCAGCTTTCCAGTCGTAAAGTACTGCGAACAGTGAAAGCTGGGGTTGGGTGCGAGACCCTGGGTTTTTTTTGAAACACCGTGACGTGTTCTGGCGTGGGTCACGGTGCTTCAGGACTGGTTTCTGACGTTTAGAAATTGATAAGCGTCGTGACTTTGAAGCTACGGCCAGGTTGCGTGTAATAGGACTTAGGGACACTGATGCTGTCAGGCACATCCAGTGCATTATAATAACGCTTGTTGAACATATTATACATGCCTGCCTGAACGCGGAGGTTCGGGAAGAATTTCGGTGAGTACCAACCCGTTAAATCGAAGAGCGCATAGCCCGGAGTCTTATTCACATTAGACGCCATGTTCTGCACCTTGTTACGTGCAGCCGCGAAGGTGGTGGAGAAATTCGCGCCCCAGTGCTCTCGGTTATAAGCAACGCCCACAATTCCGCGGAATGGTGCAACGGAGTTCAGGTGAACATGTTCATCGGTATCCTGACCATCAGAATAGGCAAGGGACGTCCATACCTGCCAATAATTGGCGAAAGTCCAGTTAGCGCGTGCTTCTACACCGTAAATACGGACATGCTGGCGATTAACGTATTCGAAAACACCAAACGGGTAATATCCGCCGATGCCGGCTGCTGCTGCCGTTGTTGTGATCGTATCGATGAAATTGTGATAGTAATTATCGAAGAACGAAACTGTGGCGCCTCGTTTGGAATCTCCATATCGCGCGCCAACTTCCCAGCCACGACTGGTTTCCGGTTTGAGGTTCTGGTTTCCGATTGAGACGTAGCTGCCTGTACCACCATAGGTCAGATACATTTCTGTCGCAGACGGAGCACGGAAGGCCTGAGAGTATTGCCCGTAAAGTGTGAGGTTTTTCAGGACCCGAGCTTCGACCAGAACCTTCGGGGAATAATGCGAGCCACTGGCTCCGTTTGGTGTGCCTTCATACGCCGCATTCTTGGTGTAGCTGGGCGTGTCTTGTGGGCTGCGTCTGTAGTGGTCGAAGCGGAAGCCTGGTGTGACGTGCAGCCATTCCATTTTTCCGAAACCAATACGATCCTGAACAATTGCTCCGAGATCAGTTCCGTGAACGTCGGGCATATCAGACTGGTTTACATGCAAGAAGCTGCACGCATAAACTTGTGCCGTGCAATTATCGAGGCCAGCAGCATACTGGCTCGTATCCGTGATGTAGGCTTCTCCGCCAAGGGTAATCACATGATGAAATGGGCCGGTGAAAACATTGGACGTGATTGAGCCCGTCGTTCCATAAGACTGGACAGCGAGATTACTGTCTCGGTCATATTCGCCAATGGGCGCTGTCAGACGATTGGCTGCTGTATCTGTGATTGAATTGACCTTCTGCCAATAAGCAATGAGATGTGCTTCACTGATAAAGGCTGTTGGTTTTTCCGATTTGTAATCGTAACTTCCTGAAACGCGCGTGCGCTTGCTTTCTTCCAGTGTGTGATAGCGGCTATATGTTGAGCTAATACTGCTTAGGGTATTTTCGTTATAATTTCGATCAAATACTTCGCCGGTCAAACCGAAGCGATGACCGCCTTCCACGTATTGGTGAATTTTACCCAGAAAGTTTCCTTGCGTGTAGGAGGCTGGATCTTTGTCAGATCGTGTGGATCCAACGCCGCCTGTGCCGCCCATATTTCCGGTTTGGCTGCCAGTCTGATAGCCGCCCTGCACTAAAATCATTGTATTATGATAACGTCCGGCAAGGGCCTGATTGAGATATCCACTCTCGCTGGACCCGTCATATGTCAGTTTGGTCAGGCCGCCGTAGGCTTTGTTGCCTGTCAGAAGGTCTTCCGGGTCAAGTGTCTTGAGTGAAACAACGCCGCCGAGCGCACCTGTTCCGAAAAAGCCAGAGTTCGCGTTTTTGACAATGTCGATCGAGCCAAGAGAATTAAAATCATAGGATGAAACACCCCCACTGACACCACGTGCGCCGTCATTCGCCCAGATTGTTCGAATGCCGTCTATGGTGGTGAGAATGCGGTTCTGATCCAGTCCACGCATATTAATGCTGAGATTATTATTGTTGTAATTCACTCCCGCGTCCACGCGACGAGCATAGTCCGAAATGCTGTCAATCATGCGGGACTGAAGGGTTTTGAGCGTGGTCGTTGTAGTCATGACACGCGGCTTTCCGACGGCACTATAGTCCGCATCCGGATCAACCTTCATGGAATCAATGATGTCTGCAGCAGCCTGCCCACGGACGTGGAGGGGTTTGAGCTGAACTGTAGAGGCTGCCCCGGGACGTGCTGGGATGCCGTCTGTTTTTGCATCAGTCACCTTCTCAGAGTCTTTGCTCGTCTGGGCTTGAGCAGATGATAAAGCTGCAAAAATGCAGACGAGCGCAGACGTTGCCAGCATGGACTGTCGCAGAAAACGTGTTGGACGAGCGCTTTGCCTGCTCATGGAAACTTACACCCTTAAATGAGAATTGTTCGCATCTAATGGCGATGGAATTTCATGGCGTCAATCTAAATGATAGTGATTCTCATTTTCATTGAAGCGGATCGATGAATATGCCACACAGGCCTCGTGTCGACTCTCTTCTTCAGGCAGGAGAGCCAACGGTTCACGTCTTTATTCCGACTGAGATTAAAAGGAGAAATGGCGGATATGAGCGCGTTTTTCACCGACAATACGCTTTCCCTGGCGCTACGGGAAAAGACAAAATCCATTCATGACCGGACCGATCACAAGATCATGTCCATGGGAATTTTTTCCAGTCTGGACGGGTATCGGATCTTTCTTCTGTCTCAGTATGTCTTCCTGAGAGATATGACAAATATTTACGAAAACGAAATGTTACGAAACCTTCTTCCCGATCTTGAGACACGCAACCGGTTTCCCTGGGTGGAAGCTGACATGCGTGATCTGGGTCTGGCAGCCCCAATGGCGCATCGTGGGAACGTGATTCCGTTCAACCCTTCGGTTGCCGTAGGTTGGCTATACGTTGCTGAAGGATCGAAGCTGGGCGCGAATATCCTGTCCAAGATGGCAATGTCTCTTGGGCTGACAGAAAGTTTCGGGGCGCGGCACCTGGCTCCTGCACCGGAAGGTCGGGGCCTGTCGTGGAAAACGTTTAAGGCGGCGATTGATAGCGCTGATCTGGATCGGGCAATTTGTGTTTCGGCTGCTGAGGAGGCTTTCGCCCGCTTCTCCAGCTGTCTGGATCAGATGGCCGCTTTGAACTCGGAGGAGATTTTCTCCGCCAGTCAGAATGAAAGAGTTAGTCTTTAAATGAGAATGACTTTTGATTGCATGATATCGTATTTTTTCGGCGGCGAATGTCTGCCGATACGAGAAGGGCAGGGGCGATGAATAAATCAGGATTGGAACGCCGCAATTTTCTTGCATTGGTTTGTGCCAGTGCTTTGACGCCATCCTGCCTGCATGCAGCAACCCGGACGGTGACGGACAGTCGCGGTCGTCAGGTTGTTCTGGGAGCCGCTTCCAGAATTGCCTGCATTGGGGGAACAATCACCGAGACGCTTTATCGTCTTGGTGCAGCCGATCAAATTGTCGCCGTTGATACGACTTCGACCTGGCCGGAAGCCGCACTGAAAGATAAAAAATCTCTGGGCTATATGCGGGCCATCTCCTCGGAAGGGGTTTTATCCGTCAAGCCGGATCTCATTCTTGCGATGGACGCAGCAGGCCCAGCCGATGCCATGTCTCAGTTGGTGGCGTCAGATATTCCCATTGTGTTCGTAGATTCAACGCCTTCGCCCGACGCTATTATTGGCCGGACGCAGTTTCTGGCAAAAGTTGTGAACCGTGAGCAGGCAGGCACGCAGCTTGCTCAGGATATTCAGCAGAAGTTTTCTGCTCTTAAAAACTGGCGCGACACACATGCTGCGTCACCGCGCGTCCTGTTTGTTATGCGCATGACGAATAACCGTCCGCTAGCGGCGGGGCGGGGCACGGCTGCCGATGCCGTTATCCGGCTTGCAGGAGGCGTCAATGTTGGGGCAGATCTGCAGGGCTACAAGCTTCTGAACACGGAATCCCTTGTAACCCTGAAGCCCGATATCATTCTCACTATGAACCAAGGGGGCGAGGATATCCGCAAAGCTCTCTTGAGCGATCCCGGATTTAGTTTGACGCCAGCGGGGCAAAAAAAAGCCATTGTAGAAATGGAAGGGGAGCGCCTTCTGGGATTTGGTCCGAGAACGCCCGAAGCTGCGCTGGATCTGGCACGACTGATGGCGAAAGCGGAGCATCCTGCGTGAGGGCAATGCGCGTGCATGCGGGCTGGATCTTACTATCGCTTCTGCCGCTGCTAATTCTTGTCATGCTGGTCGCAGTCGAGGTTGGTGCAAGCGGGGCAGGCATTGGTACGCTCCTGCATGCACCTGACGTTGCGACCAGAAATCTGGCCTGGATGGTGATCGCGCATATTCGTGCGCCACGTGTCGTGCTCGCCGCGATGGCAGGTGCAGCTTTGGGGGCTGCGGGTGCAACGATGCAGGGGCTTTTTCGAAATCCATTGGCTGATCCGGGGTTGATTGGTGTATCTTCCGGGGCCGCTCTGGCTGCTTCGTGCGTCATCGTACTGGGCGTCGATATGGCTCAGTCAGGGTTTCTAAACGGTTGGGCCGTGCCTTTGGCTGGAATGCTGGGCAGCTTTCTCGTCACACTCCTTCTTTACGTCTTTGCGACCCGCGCTGGCATCACCTCTGTCACGACTGTTCTGTTGGCTGGTGTCGCATTCGGAGCCTTTTCTGGTGCATTGACTGGCATTCTCATTTTTCGGGCCAATGATACGGCTCTGCGGGATCTGACGTTCTGGACTCTCGGGAGTTTTTCTGGAGCAAATTGGGAGCGTATTGGCCTGCTCTCGCCATTTCTTGTCCTTGCAGGCGTGATTGCGACACGTCTCGCTGTTCCTCTGAACGCCATGCTTCTTGGTGAAGCGGATGCTGCTTTGATGGGGTATCCTGTCGAGCGGACAAAACGGCTGGCAATGCTGGGGGTGGCTGCGTCCGTTGGGCCGGTAGTCGCGTTTGTGGGCGCCATTGGGTTTGTTGGCGTTGTGGTTCCTCACCTTGTGAGGTTGGTCACCGGTCCAGACCACCGTCTGGTTCTGCCTGGGAGCGCTCTTCTTGGGGCTATTCTTCTCACTGCGGCTGATACGATTGCCAGACTGGTTGCGGCTCCTGCGGAACTGCCTGTTGGCATAATTACCGCAGCACTCGGAACCCCGGTTTTTGTCTGGCTTTTGAGCCGCATTCATGGAGCGGACATTCCATCATGACACTGGAAATTCAGAACGCCTCAGCCAGAGCAGGTGGTCGTGAGATTGTTCACAATCTTGATCTGGCGCTCGCGGCAGGAGAAATTGTTGCTGTTGTGGGACCTAACGGCGCGGGCAAAAGTACGCTCCTGAAGCTCGCATGCGGCTTAATGCCGCTACATGGCGGTGAGATACGCTTTGATGGCTCAAAAATTGGATCGTTTTCTGCGGGCGAACTTTCTCGCCGCCGGGCGCTCTTGCCCCAGGAATGTCCGATGCGTGCGCGCTTCACGTCGCTGGAACTGGTTCTCATGGGGACTGCTATTTCGGGGCAGGGCCGCCCGATGGCTGAGCGTGTCGCGATTGCACAGGATACGCTGGATCGCGTCGGGCTGTCATCGTTCATGGAACGCGACATTATGACGCTATCCGGCGGAGAAAGGCAGCGCGTCCATCTCGCGCGAGTGCTGGCGCAGCTTGAGGCCGCAGCCCGGAACGGCGCGCCTGGCTGTCTGTTGCTGGATGAACCGTTGTCCGCACAGGATATGGCACGGCAGCGCCTCATTCTTCAGATTGCAAAGATGCATGCCGCGCATGGCGGAAGCGTGTTGCTGGTTCTTCATGATCTGAACTGGGCTGCGGCCTGTGCCGATCGTATCGTCGTTATGCATCAGGGGCGGATACAGTCACACGGTCTCCCCCGTGACATCCTGACTTCTGAACTCCTCCACGACGTTTTTGGGATTCCTGATGGCTGCATTCATCAACATTGCAGCACGGGGCGTCCGTTCGTTGTTCCGCATGATCTCGTCATGCCGGAAGATATCAACAAGAGAGAGACACCATGTATATTGCAATGAACCGTTTCAAAGTACGACCTGATAGCGAAGATGCTTTTCGGCAGCGCTGGCTGGAGCGGGAAGTCCTGCTGAAGACAGTCCCGGGATTTGTCAGTTTTCAATTCCTACAGGGACCAGCCAAAGAAGATCATGTTCTTTATGCGTCTCATACGGTCTGGGAATCTTATGAGGCTTTTGTTGGTTGGACACAGTCTGAGCAGTTCCGTGCTGCTCATGCCGGCGCCGGACAAGGCAAAGTGTTGACCGTGGGGCCGCCAGTCTTTGAAGGCTTCAAGGTTCTTCAGAATATTGAAATCTGAAACGTCTTTGATGGTGGGGTGATTAAAAAGCGTCACGGGTTCTGTCACTGACAAAGTTCGTGATTGCGCGTTTTTGTTCGTGTTGTCACACTGTCTTGGAAATCATTTCAGGTCAGTGTGCATGAGCAACCCCACCATCAGGATCAACCCTCGTCAGGAACAGATCATCCGACTGGTTCGCAGTCAGGGCTATGTGTCGAACGAGGACATGGCACAGCAGTTCGATGTGGCGGTTCAAACCATTCGGCGGGATATTGGATTTCTGGCAGAGCAGGGGCTTCTGACCCGACATCACGGTGGAGCGACACCGAACTCCACCATTGAAAATATCGCCTACAATGAAAGGCAGATTCTGAACCTGAAGGCCAAGGATGCGATCGGCCATTGCGCGGCGTCTCTTATTCCTGACCGTTCGTCCCTGTTTATTAATATTGGTACGACAACCGAGGCTTTCGCCCGGTCTCTGGGTGGACATCGTGACCTGCGGGTCGTGACTAACAACCTCCATGTCGCGTCTCTTATTTCCGGAAGACCTGATTTTAGAACCGTGATCGCGGCGGGAGAGCTTCGGCCCAAAGATGGTGCAATTCTGGGTGCTGCTGCGATTGAGACCCTGGATTCTTTTCGGACAGAGTTCGGCGTCATCGGTATCAGCGGTATCGCAGATGACGGGACATTGCTGGATTTCGACCTGAATGAAATTCAGTGTGCCCGTACGATTATCCGAAATTCTCGCCGTGTTCTGCTGCTGGCAGATCATACAAAATTCAGTCGGCAGCCCATGGGGCGCGTGGGTGGACTGGCAGATATTGACGATCTGATTACCGATCGCCCCGTCTCGGACGCATTTCAGGCGCTGCTGGAAGCGGCAAATGTGACGCTACATATCGCTCAAACATCACAGTAGTGCGCGAAAAAAATAACACTAATCTGTTATAAACCGAAGATCCCTCTTTACTTTATCGTTCAATATGCGCGAAAACGAACATCAGATGCTCGTTTTGGAGCGTGGTGGCAGGAGATTGTTATGTCATCGATTCGTGAAGTTTCGCCTTCAAGTCCGCACAGCGCGCCTTATGACGTGCTTGTGGTCGGTGGGGGCATTAACGGCTGCGGCATTGCCCGTGATGCCGCAGGCCGTGGTGCGAAGGTCATCCTTGTCGAGCAGGATGATCTTGCAAGCCATACGTCTTCTGCCAGCACCAAGCTGATCCACGGTGGTCTGCGGTATCTGGAATATTACGAGTTCCGGCTGGTGCGCGAGGCCCTGATTGAGCGTGAGCGTCTGTTGAAGATTGCGCCGCATATCATCTGGCCGATGCGTTTTGTTCTGCCGCACTCTAAGATGCTGCGTCCTGCGTGGCTGCTACGGACAGGCCTGTTCCTGTACGATCACCTCTGCACGACCATGACGTTGCCGAAAACGCGCGCGGTGAACCTCCGTACGGATGTGACAGGGCGCCCGCTCAAGAGCGAATACGTGCGTGGGTTCGAATATTCCGATGGTTGGGTGCAGGACAGTCGTCTGGTTGTGCTCAATGCCATGGATGCCACCCGTCTGGGGGCCTCCATCAACACGCGCACCAAACTTGTGAAAGCTGAACGCGGGCCACAGCTCTGGACCGCAACGCTTCTTGACCGCGACAGTGGTGAAGAACGGACGGTTCAGGCCAAGACCATTGTGAATGCAGCTGGACCATGGGTCGCAGAGCTTCTTCAGGATCGTGTTGGCGTACAAAGCCGTAACAAGGTGCGTCTCGTCAAGGGAAGCCACATTGTGGTGCCGCGCCTGTTCGAGAGCAAGCAGGCTTATATCCTGCAAAATCCGGACAAGCGGATTGTGTTCGCGATCCCCTACGAGCAGGATTTCACACTCATCGGCACGACGGACGTTCCCTGGGAGCAGGACCCTGGCAAGGTTGAAATCTCGGCAGATGAAATCAAGTATCTTTGCGAAAGCGTCAGCCGCTATTTCCAAAAGTCAGTCAGCCCGGATGATGTGGTCTGGACGTATGCCGGTGTTCGTCCGCTTTATGACGACAACTCTGGTAATGCCTCCGCTGTAACGCGTGACTACGTGCTGGATGTTGATGCGTCTGGTGCACCGATCCTGTCTGTTTTTGGCGGCAAGATCACAACGTTCCGCAAGCTGGCCGAGCATGCACTTGAGAAACTGGTTCCACATCTTCCCGTGCTCGGCGGTCCATCCTGGACTGCTGAGACGCCACTGCCTGGCGGGGATTTTGCACCGGCTGATTTTGACCGTCAGGTGGCGAAGCTGCAGGCGTATGCGCCTCATCTGGCTCCTTACACAGCATGGCGGCTTATGCGGAATTACGGTTTGCGGGCGTTTGATATCGCTACGCAGGCAGAAGCCGATATGGGGCAGTGGTTCGGCAAGACACTGAGTGCGCGCGAAGTCGATTATCTGATCGACAACGAATGGGCACGGTCTGCGCAGGACGTGCTGTGGCGCCGCTCGAAGCTGGGTCTGTTCATGACCGATGCCGAGAAAGCCGCACTCCAGACCTATATCGAGGAGCGTGCCGGAACAGAACGTTCGGCTGGCTCCGAGACCTCCGGAACATGGCGGCAGGACGTCGCCTGATCTTTCCTTCAATTCTCATGTCGGACATCCGGTCATGTCAGAGAATAAACGCTACCTTGGTGAACTCCTTGCTGAGTTCTTTGCTGTCGCCATCATCATTCTCTTCGGAGATGGCGTCGCTGCCATGTATTCGCTTTACGACCCCAGCCCGTACAAGACGGCCTACTGGGGCGTCTGTATCGTCTGGGGACTGTCCGTTACGGTTGCGATTTACGCGACCGGGGCAGTCAGTGGCACGCACGCCAACCCGGCTGTGACGCTCTCACTTGCGCTCTTCCGTGGGTTCTCATGGAAGAAGGTCGTACCCTACATCGGTGCTCAGGTTCTGGGTGGTCTGGCAGGCGCGGCACTCGTGTACTCGCTCTATGTGCCTGTCATTGACCATTACAATGCGGCTCATGGCCTGACGCGTGCACTGGATGGCGGCTCTGCTGGTGTGTTCTTCACGCATCCGGGCGATTTCATCAGTGTCGCTCATGCGTTTTGGGATGAGGCTGTTCTGACCGGTATTCTGGTGTTCGGTATTTTTGCCGTAACCTGCCAGTACAATACGCAGGCTCCGCAGGCGAATTCCGGTGCGCTGATCATTGGTCTTCTGGTTGCAATCATCGGTGCGTCTGCCGGATATTTGGAAGCCTGGGCCATCAATCCGGCTCGTGACTTTGGTCCACGCCTGTTCTGCTTCTTTGCAGGGTGGGGGCAGGCTGCCATTCCGGCTCCGTCCAACTACTGGTGGGTGCCCATTGCAGCGCCAATGGTCGGTGGTCCGATTGGTGCCGCGATCTACCAGTATGGTCTTCGCCCCTTCATGCCTCGGATTTCTGTGGTAGCATCTGCGCCATCATCTGAAGCGCTAAACCTAGCCGAGCCTGTGCTCGTTGTTTCGAACCCTTCCGTACCTGCCTCAACAGGTCCCGTCATCGACAAGGTCTCTTGATCTGTCCGTTTCCGGAGTAAGTAGCATGGCAAAGAAAGACTACATTCTCGCGATCGATCAGGGCACGACATCGACTCGTAGTATTGTTTTCGACAGCAATGCCCGCGCCGTGTCCATTTCACGTAGCGAATTCCCCCAGCACTATCCTGAGCTGGGTTGGGTCGAGCATGACGTGGAAGATATCTGGGAAGACGTTCTCGAGACGGCGCGTGAAGCGATTTCCACGGCTGGTGGCATTGGGCGGATTGCTGCGATTGGCATTACCAATCAGCGCGAAACTGTCGTGGTCTGGGACCGCAAGACCGGCAAGCCCATTCATAATGCGCTTGTCTGGCAGGATCGCCGGACGGCTCAGGAATGCAATCGCCTGCGTGAGCAGGGGGCTGAAGAAATTGTGCGTGATAAGACGGGCCTTCTGCTGGACCCATATTTCTCAGCAAGCAAGATTGCCTGGCTTCTTGATAACGTTGCAGGTGCCCGCAAGCGCGCCGAAGCAGGGGAATTGGCTGCAGGCACGATCGACAGCTTCCTCCTGTGGCGTCTGACGGGTGGCAAACGCCATGCAACCGACATTACGAATGCCTGCCGTACCTCACTGTTCAACATTCACACCCTTCAGTGGGATGATGAACTGCTGAACCTGTTCAATGTGCCTCGTGCGCTTCTGCCTGAAGTCCAGGACAATAGCGGCCTGTTTGGCAAAACAGAGCCTGGCCTGTTCGGTGAGTCCATCGTGATCGGTGGTATGGCGGGTGACCAGCATGCTGCTCTGATCGGACAGGCCTGTTTTGAAGAAGGCATGGCGAAAGCAACCTATGGTACGGGCTGCTTTATGCTCCTGAACACAGGCGAGAAGCCAATTCAGTCCAATAACCGTCTACTGACGACCATTGGTTACCGGATTGGCAACAAGACGACCTATGCTCTCGAAGGATCCATCTTCGTCGCGGGTGCCGGTATCAAGTGGCTGCGTGATGGTCTGCAACTCATCACGCATGCGTCACAGACCGATGATATGGCAACCCGTATTCCGGACAGCCATGGTGTTTACATGGTGCCGGCTTTCGTTGGACTTGGCGCGCCACATTGGGATCCTGAAGCACGCGGCATGATCTGTGGTCTCACGCTGGGCTCGACGCAGGCACACATTGCCCGCGCGATGCTGGAATCTGTTGCGTACCAGACCTATGACCTCGTTCACGCCATGCGTCAGGACGGTGCGATGCGGGCCAAGACGTTGCGTATTGACGGTGGCATGGCCGCTAACGACTGGTTTGCCCAGTTCCTCGCCAGCATGCTCAAGGCCGATGTGGAGCGCCCTGTAAACGTTGAGACCACGGCCGTTGGCGCTGCTTTCCTTGCCGGG
Source organism: Gluconobacter sp. P1D12_c (assembly GCF_018812105.1). Classification (NCBI taxonomy): domain Bacteria; kingdom Pseudomonadati; phylum Pseudomonadota; class Alphaproteobacteria; order Acetobacterales; family Acetobacteraceae; genus Gluconobacter; species Gluconobacter sp. P1D12_c. The sequence continues at coordinate 32,377 of NZ_JACSIQ010000001.1, read as the reverse complement.
TTGTACGTTGGTGTTTGGGGTAGCCTGGAAGAAGTTGCAGCAACCTGGGCTCAGGAGCGTCTGTTCTCGCCGCGTATGGATCCTGCCCAGCGCCGCATCATGCTGGACGGCTGGCAGAATGCAGTTCAGCGCACCCTAACGCCGCATGCGGCGAGTGCTGCCCCAGTGCGCGCCAGCAAGCCAAAGGTTGATACAGTTCAGGCAGCCTGACCGCTCTTCAGGTCTGCTTGATATGGCCGGTCTATTCGTCGGGGGACGAAGGCCGGCCTTTTTTATGTTTTGGGCTGGACAGGAAAAATTGGAATTTCAGGCGGCATCCGGTGATGATGGCTGATCGCGTTCCAGCCAGGCCAATGTGCCAATTTGTGCTGCCGACGCGAGGGTCACAAGATAATTCAGGCACAGGAAAGCTTGAGTAATGAGGCTGATTGTTTTCAGTTGGCTCAGCTGAAATTGGTCATGAATGAGCGTAAAAGCCAGTAACAGAGGCATGATGACAGCTCCTGCACTCATCACGACGAGGGCAGAGTTTCGGCATGTCAGGATGGTTTGCTGCTCTCGTTCATCCCTGTCCCAGGCACTCAGTCTGTATAAAGGATGCTGCAGTTTTATCCGGGCGCAAATATTCAAAAGAAACGTTCCGCTGATGAAGAATACTGACATCATCCAGCCGGGGCTCAGCAGGAATATTGCGCTTGGAAAAGTATGGTCGCGCATACTGCAATCGTGACAGGTTTCCAGAGGGGAATTGTGCTTGTCGGTGACACGGGTGTTCCGTCTGGAAACAGTCCCCCAAGCCAGAAAACAGGACGGCCAATGATATTGGCTACATTGTCCATGACGCTAAAAAATTTGTCAGTGGGGCGAGGAGAGAATGTCACTGCTTTCCAGCCTCCATACGCTTGCGCATCTGTTCGACCAGTGAATCAAATGGCGTCAGAGAGAAAACCATTTCGACCTCTGCTTTCAGAACCGCACAGATCTTCATCGCGAGTTCCAGACTGGGTTTGTAATCGCCGCGTTCCAGATAGCCGATCGTCTGGGGGTTAACCTGTACGGCTTCAGCGAGGTCTTTACGCGAAAGACCTCGTTCAGCCCGGAAAAGAGCAATACGGTTATGCATCGATGTTGTGTATACACAACGGATAAATGCTTTTCTACAATTTTAGACGCACTCAGGCATCAATATTCAAGGTAGCAGCGGTGCTCGTACGTAGTTCACGGCAAAGGGCAGCGTTCTGTTTCAGATCCACCCCATAGGCGGGGAAAATCTCTTTAAGACGTGGCAGCCACTTATTTGAAGAAATCTTCTGAGGAAAGCACTTTTCCACGACTTGCAGAGCTACTGAGGCCGCGATGGATGCGCCCGGCGATGCACCGAGAATTGCAACAAGCGACTGATCGGAACTGCGGACCAGTTCTGTGCCGAAGCGCAGGACACCATGAAGACCTTTGTCCGGCTTGATGATCTGAACTCGCTGCCCAGCCACAATTTTCGTCCACTGGCTTTCATCGGCCTGCGGATAGAAGTTCAGAAGGGACTGGAAGCGCTTGTGGTTGCTCTGTGATATTTCGCGCACCAGATAGTTCAGGAGCGAAAGATTATCTTTGCCTGCGGTCATGGCGGGAATGATGTTGCTGCTGTTCAAGGAGTGAAAATAGTCCCTCCAGGAGCCGCTCTTGAGAAATTTGGTGGAAAAACCCGCATACGGACCAAAAAGAAGGCAGGATTTCCCGTCGATCACCCGCGTATCCAGATGTGGGACAGACATCGGGGGAGATCCGACGGGCGCTTTTCCATAAACTTTCGCATGATGGCGCTGCGTGATGGCAGAGTTGGTGCATTGCAGCCATAAGCCGCTCACTGGGAAGCCTGCGTACCGGCGTGCTTCAGGAATACCGGATTTCTGAAGGAGGGGCAGTGCTGCACCTCCTGCGCCGATAAAGACAAATCGCGTCAGGACAGTCCTGTGCGCCCCGGTTTGCATATTGACCGCAGTGACACGCCAACGACCATCGGTTGTTTTGGTCAGGTCCGTCACGCGATGACGATAAAAGCTGTGGAAGCCGGGGGCGGTCTGCAAGTCAGAGAGAAGGCTTCTGGTCAGGGCCCCGAAATCGACATCCGTTCCGCTTTTAATGCGGGTGGCCGCCACAGGAATAGACAGATCCCGACCTTCCATCGCAAGAGGGGCCCAACTCGCAATGACAGCAGGATCTTCGCTATATTCCATTCCGTCAAAGCAGTGGTGGTTAGCCATGGCGGTGTAGCGCGCTTTAAGAAAAGCAACGTCAGCTTCACCCCAGACAAGACTGACATGAGGGCAGGCGTGAATGAACGTGCTCGGATCTGCAATGCGGCCGGTCCGTACCCAGTGCGCCCAGAGTTGGCGGGAAATATCGAACTCGGTGTTGACCGCCAGAGCCTTGGAAATATCCACGCTGCCATCTGCACGCTGCGGCGTGTAATTCAGTTCACAGTTTCCTGCGTGCCCGGTCCCGGCATTGTTCCACGCCTTTGAACTTTCCTGCCCACACTGTTCCAGTGTTTCAAACAGCGTAATGGAGAGTTCGGGGGACAGTTCTTTCAGGAGGGCGGCGAAAGTTGCGCTCATGATGCCGCCTCCAATCAGAACGACATCCGGGAACGCGGCAGAGGCTGAAGACATTGCAGGCAGGGTCCGTAAAAGCAGAATATCAGAAGGGTGGTGTTATCCCCGATAAACGGGCCCGTTGGGAAGCAGCTTTCCCGGATTGAGAATATGGTGAGGGTCCATCGTATTCTTCAGCGCACGCATGACGCCGAGTGAGCCTTCACCGTGCTCCTGAGCCAAAAACTCCAGTTTTCCCAGTCCAACACCGTGCTCGCCACTACAGGAACCCCCGAGAGCCAGCGCCCGACCGACAATTTTTCGGTCCAGATCCAGGGCTTGAGCATAGCCGTCTGGGGAATGTTCAGTGATGATGAGCGTATGGAAATTTCCATCTCCAACGTGGCCGAGAAGCGGGGCTTTCAGACCTGACGCGGCAATGTCGCTTGAGACACCGGCAATCAGCTCCCCCAGTCGTGAGATTGGAACAATGCAGTCTGTTGAGATGACCCGGGCGGTTGGATCGATGGCCTTTGCGGCCCAGTAGGCATCATGGCGAGCTTTCCACAGACGTGCCCGGTCTTCCGCGCTCTCGGCCCAGGCAAAACCTAAGCCGTTGTTTGCGAGAGCGATCTCCTGGGTTGCTGTCACCTGTTCCTGTACGGCTGCAGGCGCGCCAGCAAATTCAAAAAATAACGTTGTAAGAGGGCGATAACCGGTCAGTTTGGAGTATCGGATGGATGCATCCATCTGAACACTATCCATTAATTCCACACGGTTAATCGGAATGCCGCATTGGATGATTTCCATTGCAGTCTGAACGGCATCGTTCAAAGATTCAAATTGGCAAACTGCAGCGGAGAGGGTGTCAGGGCGGCCATGCAGCTTGAGCTGGATTTCCGTAATAATCCCGAGGGTGCCTTCAGAGCCGATTAAGAGGGACGTCAGATCATAACCAGTGGAAGATTTGCGGACGCGACCGCCGGTTCGGATCACTTCGCCTGTTGCAAGCACGACAGTCAGACCCAGCACGTTTTCCTTCATCGTGCCGTAGCGCACGGCTGCCGTTCCGGAAGCGCGGGTCGCGCACATGCCGCCCAGCGTAGCTTCACCGCCAGGATCGACGGGGAAGAAAAGTCCGGTATCGCGGATCTGTGTGTTGAGAGCCTGTCGGGTGAGACCAGCCTGGACGCGGCAGTCCAGATCCTCCGGGTTCATCTCCACAATGCCGGTCATGCGGGAGAGATCGAGGCTGATGGCGTGTTCTGGCGGCGTGACATGCCCTTCAACAGAAGTGCCAGCACCAAACGCGACTAAAGGTACGCGGGAGGCATGACATTCCTTCAGAACGGTTGAAACATCGTCCGTGCTTTCAGCGAAGATGACAGCTCCTGGTAGGCGAGCTGCTTCCATGGCTTCACCGTGACTATGTTCTTCCAGCACAGAAGGGGCCCTGCTGATCCGGCTGCCCAGCCGTGTTTCAAGCCGGGAGAGAACAGTGTGCAGGCGCTCTTCTGCGGAGGGGGAAAGAACCGTCATGGAATATCCGAAATGAAAAATCTTCAATTTTGTAAAATTATTATAAATCCGATAGCTGAAAAGACAATCTATATGCGGCGCGTTCACGGAACACAGATAAGAAAAACGCCCCATGTTGGGGCGTCTTTTTGAAGGTGTAGGCTGAATTAAGAGTTAGTTGGTGCTGCGTCTGTCGAGAATGAGCAACAGGAGACAGGGAAGAAAGAAATACAGGGCCATAACCACCATGAGTGGTTTAAGCAGCCATCCCATATCTGCGTGCAGGACAGAGCGGCTGAACATGTTGGCCAGTCCCAAAAGACAGGCCACGCAGAAGAGGCCAAAAAAGTTGGCGAAGAAGCCACGTTCACCGTTGATGAGTCGAAGCTGGGCAAGAAGCCCGCCGATTTGCTGTGATGCCATGACCGTGGTTCTCCGTTGAGTCAGACAGTGAAGTATTTGGCGCGCGGATTCAGCACCACGAGAGCGGACGTTGACTGCTCAGGATGAAGCTGGAACCCGTCAGACAGGGAAATCCCGACGCGCTCGGCATCCAGAAGGCGCAGGATTGGTTCCTGATCCTCAAGACGGGGACAGGCAGGGTAGCCGAAGGAATAGCGTGACCCGCGATAGGACTGGGAGAGCATTTTCTCCATGTCACGATCATCTTCCGCCGCAAAACCAAGCTCTGCACGGATCCGTTTGTGGGTGTATTCAGCCATGGCTTCCGCCATCTCGACCGAAAGGCCATGCAGATAGAGGTAATCCTGATAGCGATTGGCCTCGAACCATTCCCGGGCAAGATCTGACGCTTTCTGCCCAACGGTGACAACCTGAAGCCCAACAACGTCGCGATGCTCATCATTGATGTCACGCACGAAGTCCGCGATGCACTCGCCGTCGTCCTTCGGCTGGCGGGGCAGGGTGAAGCGTGCGGCTTCTGTTTTGCCGTCTTCTTCAAACAGGATCAGATCGTTTCCGTCACCTGCAGCTTTCCAGTATCCATAAATGGCCTGCGGGCGAAGGATTTCCTGTTCCGCACTGAGCGCCAGCATGCGCTTCAGGACGGGGCGAAGTTCCATCTTCGCATACTCCATGAACTCCTCAAGGGAGCGTCCCTGTTTCCGGAAGCCCCACTGGAACTGATAGAGTGAGCGCTCATTCAGGAACGGCAGCACGGCGTTAGGCGCAGCTTCCACAACCCGGGCGCCCCAGAAAGGTGGCGTGAGAGGAGGCAGTTCGCCTGAGATCCGATTGCGACGCTCCCGTGCGGTGGCAGGATCAACTGTGCCGAAGCCACGAGTTTCAGCACTTTCCGGAGCACGTGCATTTTTGCGGCTTGCCTTGCCCGCACGGCGGCTCTGGATCGCCCCCAGATAGCCGTCAAACTCATTTTGCGCGATCTTGTCCATCAGGGACAATCCATCAAACGCATCTCTGGCATATGCGACGCGGCCTGGCTCGCCGTCTCCGTAAGACAGGGCGCATTCTTCTTCGACGTAGTTTCGGGTCAGAGCCGCGCCACCAAGAATAACGGGAACATCGAAGCCCTGCCGTTTCATCTCCGCGAGGTTCTCACGCATGATGACGGTGGATTTTACGAGCAGCCCCGACATGCCGATAGCGTCAGCATTATGTTCCTTGGCCGCAGCCATCATGTCAGCCAAGGGCACTTTAATGCCGAGGTTGATCACCTGATATCCGTTATTGGTCAGAATAATGTCCACAAGGTTCTTGCCAATGTCGTGGACGTCACCCTTCACCGTAGCAAGAACCATCGTGCCGCGATGCTGGCCTTCTTTGCGCTCCATGTGCGGCTCAAGCCAGGCTACGGCTGTTTTCATGGTCTCGGCAGATTGCAGCACGAACGGAAGCTGCATTTTGCCAGACCCGAAAAGTTCGCCCACGACTTTCATGCCGTCCAGCAGAACGGTATTGATGATGTCGAGCGGGGCCATATCCTGCATGGCGGCATCAAGGTCGTCCTCGATGCCTTTACGGTCCCCGTCTACAATCCGGTCCTTGAGGCGTTCCGCAGGTGTTTCAGCGCGGCGCTTTTTAACGGCATCCGCAGCTTTTCGGCCAGCAAAAAGCTCCAGAAGCTTCTGGAGCGGATCATAATCGGCAGTCCGACGGTCAAAGATCAGGTCTTCCGCGACTTTCACTTCTTCCGGTGCAATCAGGTGCAGCGGACGGATTTTTGAAACATGCACGATCGCGCCGGTCATACCTGCTTTGACGGCATGGTCCAGAAATACTGAATTCAGAACTGCACGTGCCGCAGGATTCAGACCAAAGGAAATGTTCGAAAGACCCAGCACGATCTGGATGTCAGGGAACTTATCCCGGATCATCCGAATACCTTCAAGTGTCCAGACGCCGAGCTTACGGTCGTCTTCCATGCCGGTTGCGATGGTGAAGGTCAGCGGGTCGATCATCAGGTCGGACTGGGGCAGCCCGTACTGATTGCAGGCGAAATCAACCAGACGTTCTGCAATGCGCAGTTTGTCTTCTGGCGTCTTGGCCATGCCCACTTCGTCAATGGTCAGGGCAATCATCGCGGCGCCGAACTTCTTTGCCAGCTTCATGCGGGCATGCGCCTGCTCTTCACCATCCTCAAAGTTGATTGAGTTGATGATCGGCTTGCCACCATGCAGCTTCAGAGCGGCCTCAATGACTGGCGTTTCGGTTGAATCGATGACCAGAGGCGCATTCACGGATGACGTGAAGCGGGTGACGACTTCGTTCATCTCCGCGACTTCGTCTCGGCCAACGAATGCCGTGCAGACGTCCAGAGCATTGGAGCCTTCGGCAGCCTGTTCCCGGCCAACAGCGACGCAGCCATCCCAGTCGCCCGCTTCCTGAAGTTCACGCCATTTCTTGGAGCCGTTGGCGTTGCAGCGCTCTCCGATGGAGAAGTAGCTGTTTTCCTGCCGCAGCGGCACCTGCGAGTAGAGGCTGGATACAGACGGCATCCAGATCGTGCTGCGCTTGACCGGAGCAGGACGGTATTTTTCGCCACCCACGCGGCGCAGCATGCCGTCCAAAGCCTGAATATGAGGAGTGGACGTTCCGCAGCATCCGCCAATCAGGTTGAGGCCGTCTTCACGGATGAAACGCTCCATCCACACAGCCATTTCGTCCGGGCTGAGAGGATAGACCGTTTTACCGTCTACCAGTTCCGGGAGACCGGCATTGGGCTGCATGGAAATCAGGCCTGGCCAGTTTTCAGACAACCAGCGGACGTGCTCTGCCATTTCCTGCGGGCCGGTCGCACAGTTCAGTCCTAAAGACGGGACGTCCAGAGCGTTGACGGTTGTGGCTGCCGCGGCGATGTCGGGTCCAACGAGGAGGGTGCCGGTGGTTTCAACCGTCACCTGTACGAAAATAGGAGCGTCCGACCCGAGTTCGATCCGTGCGGCTTTGGCCGCGTTGACGGCAGCTTTGATCTGGAGCGTGTCCTGGCACGTCTCAATCAGGAACCCATCGACACCGCCGTCAATCAGGCCACGGCACTGTTCAATCAGCCCAGCTTCAAGCGTGTCATAATCGATGTTGCCAAGTGTTGGCAGTTTTGTGCCTGGGCCGATGGAGCCCATGACGTAACGATGGCGGCCGTCACAGAAGGTCTCTGCCGCCTCTCGGGCCAGCGTGGCAGCAACACGGTTGATTTCGCGGCTGCGGTCCTGGAGGTCGAACTCAGCAAGCGTGACGATCGAGCCACCAAACGTGTTGGTCTCGACCATATCCGCGCCAGCCTCGAAATAGCCGCGATGAATTTCACGAACCAGCTCAGGGCGGGAAAGATTCAGGATTTCCGTGCAGTTTTCCTGGCCCCAGTAGTCTTTCTCAACTTCCAGATCGAGCATCTGCACGCGCGATCCCATACCACCGTCACACAGCAGAACCTGGTCTGACAGGGCATCAAGCAGATGGGGACGTGAGGACATTGAGGCGCTCTTCAGGAATAAAATCAGGACAGGATATTATGCCAGGCGATTGGACCCGGCATGGAGGCATGCCTGTATAACGGTTGAGGGAAGCTGCTGGCAAACCGGATCTGTCCTGTCCTTCTTTTAAGAGGCCTGTCATATGTGGTGCATCTCCCTGAATTGGGAATCCCTTCTCGCGGAACAGCAATGACAAATTCAGTTGGTCGTTTCCTTCCACTCTTTATAGCAGTCGCTATTCTGTCCTGGGCTAGTGCGTATCCGGTTGTGCGTATTGCCCTGCATGATTTTGCGCCTATTCCGCTCGCGGCCGTGCGGTATGCCATCGCCGCCATTGCTGCGGGTGGTTGGCTGCTTTGGAAACGCCCAGCTCGCCTGCAGAAAGCGGATATCCCGCAGGTTTTGGGATGCGGTGCGGTGGGCATCACGCTGTACAATATCTTTTTCAACTGCGGCGAAGTGACAGTCTCCGCGGGGGCCGCGAGCCTCCTTATCAGCGCAGCGCCTCTTATGGCCGGGCTCATCGCCATGGCGTTTCTTGGTGAGCGCATGTCTCTTTTGGGATGGGCTGGGTCCATCCTGAGTTTTGCCGGTGTTGTTCTAATTGCCCAAGGGCAGGCCGGGGGATTGTCTTTCGGTTCAGGTGCGACATTCGTGTTTGGAGCGGCTGTTTGCGGAGCGCTGTACACGAATCTTCAGAAAGGGCTGATCCGCCGGTACGGTGCTCTCACAACGATCGCTTATATCTTGATCAGTGGTGCTCTGTTCCTGCTGCCATGGCTGCCAGAAGGATTGGCCAGCTTTTCTCATGCATCATGGGCGGGACGGGCATCCGTGCTGGAACTGGGCATTTTCCCCGCCGCAATCGGATATGCTGCCTGGGCTTTTGTGATCGGGCATCTGGGAGCTACGCGGGGCGCTGCGCTGCTGTATCTGCTCCCGCCTGTCACGATGGTTCTGGCCTATATTCTGACCCATGAGATTCCGACGTTCCGGACACTCGTTGGCGGTGCCATTGTTATGGCTGGCGTTATTGTCACCAACACATGGGGGCGCCACCCTGTTGCGGCGCCAAGCGGCCGGTTGAATAACTGATGTCTCAGCTCTTTCTCTCGGTTGTCACGGATCTTTCTAACTGGCCGTCATCGCGCAGGGCAGACGTCGTTCTTGTAGCAGATGTACCGGGAGAGGGCTGGTCAGACGTAGTGTCCTTGCCGGCACCCTCTCCATTTCGCAAGAGACACGGCATCGGGTGTTCCTGCTGCTCGCGAGAGGGGCTGTCGATGGTCTTGGCCCAAGTTTTTCAGGATCATGTGACGGGGGCGAGATCGACAATTCGCGGAGTGGTCGTTCTTGTTGATGTTCAGGAGCAGCGGGACGTTCTGCAAATGCTTGAACAGGATGTTCTGGTGAGAGCCAGATATCGTCTTCAGGACTGATGACCTGCTCGTTCCCATGGAGGAACGGGCGCATAACGTGCCGCCAGAAAATCGATCATCACTCGGACTTTGAGCGGTACGTGCGTTGTGGGCACATACACTGCATGCAGATCTGGCCCTTCAAGCAAGGGAGTATCGAGCGTGATAGGCTTGAGAAGGCCTGAATGAAGTTCATCGGCGACAATAAATGTTGGCTGATAAAGAATGCCCTGGCCCGCCAATGCTGCCGTGCGCAGAACGTCTCCATTATTGGAGCGAAGGCTGCTTTTGACCGGAATGGTCCGTTCTCCCCGGCGTCCGAAACTCCAGCGTGTGGTGCCCACGGGGTCGCTGAGGGTGTAGCCGAGGCAGGTGTGATGTTCGAGGTCACTGACCGTGGCCGGAGTGCCGTGTTTCGCTAGATAGGAGGGAGCGGCGCAAAGCGTGAAATTGATATGGGCCAGACGCCGGGCTTTGAGGCTGCTGGGCAACAGATGACCGATCCTGAGGGTCAGATCCCAGCCTTCGGCAATGGGATCGACGCGGCGATCATCCACGCCCAGTTCGACTGTCACCAAAGGGTATTTCTGGCTGAATTCCGGTAGGAGAGGGGCGACATGGCGAATGGCAAAAGATACGGGCGTGTTCATGCGCAGCAGCCCGCGGGGCTCGGCTGCGCCGGCGGTGACTTCCTGCTCCATGTCTTCAAGGCTGCTCAGGAGTTTCTGGCACCGATCGAGATAGAGTTGTCCAGGTTCAGTCAGTGAGAGGCGGCGCGTGCTGCGATGGAAAAGTGCCACGCCCAGATGAGCTTCGAGCGCTGAAACGTGTTTTGTCACCATCGTCTGGGATAGGCCCAGAGACCGTGCGGCGGCAGCAAAGCTTCCTTGTCCCACTACCCTAACAAAGGCTTGCATACTGGTAATCCGGTCGAGCACTTCACACTCCTGGTGCCAGATGACTTTCCTGTAGTCAGGATTATCGTTGTCGCAGTTTGATGACAACCTTCGCGACAGATCGACTGACGACGGAGTTTCTCATGACGGATAATTCGAGGCAGACAGGGCCGATAGAACGCCAGCCTGCTATTTTTATTCCTCATGGGGGTGGTCCCTGCTTTTTCATGGACTGGCCGGATGTCTGGGATCGAATGGCGGAGCATTTGCGTGGGGTCGCTGCTACGTTGCCTCAGCGTCCTGCTGCTTTGGTTGTTATGTCGGGGCATTGGGAGACTGACCGGGTTACTGTGACAACAGGTACCCATCCCCAACTGATCTATGATTATTACGGCTTTCCCGCCCACACTTATGAGCTCCAGTATCCGGCCCCAGGCTCTCCGAAGCTTGCTGAATACATCCAGAAGCTTCTTGCAAAGGCTGGAATTGCGAGTGGTGGAGATGCCTATCGTGGGTTTGACCACGGAGTGTTCATTCCGCTCATGCTGGCGTTCGAAAAGGCCGATATTCCTGTCGTTGAAATCTCCTTGCCGTTGAATGCGACGGCTGAGGACGTGATGGAAATCGGCAGAGCTTTGGCCCCGCTACGAGATGAAAACGTGCTGCTGGTGGGGGCGGGGATGACGTATCACAATCTGCGACGTTTCCTGCGTCCAGGCGCAGAGGCTGATGAGCAGTCCCGGCATTTCGATGACTGGCTTTATCGGTCTGTAAGTGAAGAGCCTGACCAGCGTTCGTCCCGGCTGGCGCAATGGGCAGAAGCTCCGTTTGCTCAGGACTGCCATCCGAAGGCCGAGCATCTGTTACCATTGATGTTTGTGGCGGGGGCGGCAGGAACGGACCCGGGTGTCCGAGATTATAATGATACCGTCATGGGGAAGGCGTTGTCCGGCTTCCGCTTCGGTTGAACTTGCTTCTGTTTCAATTCAAAAAAGAAAGATCTTCCCATGAAGAAAATACTCTCTGGTGCTTTTGCAGCTCTTGCTTGCGCTGCGGTATCCACTACGGCCTTTGCCGCTGCGCCGGCCGATGTGAAGAGTGGCTCTTATAAGGTTGAAGCTGGCCATACCCAGGTCAATTTTTCAGTCTTGCACTTTGGTTTTTCCTACTATTCGGGACAGTTCTCTAACGTGAGTGGCAGCCTGAAGCTGGATGCCAGCCATCCGGAGAAATCGAAGCTTTCCGTGACAATTCCGGTTTCCAGCGTGGCGACATCCAGCTCGGTGTTGACGGATGAGCTGAAAAACAATGAGTGGTTTGATGCTGCGAAATATCCGGATGCGACTTTCGTCTCGACGGAAGTTTCCCCGGTAGGTGCTGAAGATGCGGTTGTCAGTGGTAATCTGACACTTCATGGCATCACAAAGCCGGTTGTTCTGCATGTGCACTTCGTTGGCGCTGGTGTGAACCCGATGGACAAGGCCTATACGGTTGGCTTCCAAGCTACCGGAACGATCCATCGCAGTGACTTCGGCGTCAAAAAGTATGTTCCCTATGTTGGCGATGACGTTAGCCTGACCATTGCGGGAGCTTTTGAAAAGCAGCCCTGAGTTTTTTCTCACATAAAGAAGGCGGGATATTTCCCGCCTTTTCTCTGATGAGGAATAAGATCATTCTATTCCCTGCGTCTTCGCGCAATGGAGAAGTGATTATGAAGCTTTACTATAAGCCTGGTGCGTGTTCGCTTGCAGCGCATATTATTCTGAATGAAATCGGTCAGCCGTATACGCTTGAAAAAGTAGATACGACCACGAAGAAAACAGAGACCGGCGCAAATTATCTTGCCATCAATCCACGAGGAGCCGTACCGGCAATCGAGATTGAGCCGGGTGTTGTTTTAACCCAGAATTCGGCGGTTCTTCAGTATATTGGAGATCATTCGGACGTTCTGGCTTTTCGTCCAGCCTACGGCACACTGGAACGAGCGAGGCTGCAGGAAGCTCTCGGGTTCTGTGGTGATCTGCACAGCGCATTCGGCGGCCTGTTTGCCCCGAACCTGACGGAGGAGGCTGAGAAGTCTGTTCATGCACAGATCCATTGGCGGATGACGCAGTTCGAGGATATGCTGTCTGACGACAAAGCTTACTGGCTTGGAGACGACTTCACGCAAGCCGACGCTTACGCGGCTGTTATCATGACGTGGGCTGTTTTCAAGAAACTGGATATTTCTCATCACCGCAAAGCATGGGCATTGCGGGAGAGAGTGATGTCTCGCCCGTCTGCAAAGCGGGCGCTGCAGGAAGAAGGCTTGGCCTGATCCTGCACTGTGCGGAGGGGGCGATGAATAGCCCTCTCTGTGGATTGTAAATTTCGATATTAGCGAATGCTGTCGATATGGTAGCCGTTCGACATTCGGTATGTGACAAGAAAATGCTTTCTTGTCTTGTGTGTCTGGTACCAATCATCCGTAAAATAATTACTGATCATTGTTCCGCGCAGGTCATACGTTATTTTGTATGACGTTGGTGCACCCAAGCCCGCATTGATTTTGTCTACAGAGACGATTTTTGCGATGGTGACATGTGTGATGGAATCATCGCCAGATACTTTCTGCCATCCGATCCACCCAAATATTGCTAAGGTCGTGACAAGGAAGATTGCAAAGAACAAACCCATCCATTCTTTCTTTTGAGCGGATAGCGCCATACAGAACCTTCTTCAAATCAGTAGAGATACACGACAATAAAATTATATTTGCACATATCTGTTTCTACCTTTGATGACACGTAAAATATTTTTTCTGTATTTGTTTTGGGGCGCTAAAAATCTGAATCTGGCGAGTTGTAGGGGTGTGCAGCGTTAACGAGGCTAAGGAGCATATACGCCTAAATTAAGATTTGGCGTTCAGGCATAAAAAAAGCCGCTCCGAAGAGCGGCTTTTCGCACAGACGAGCTGCTGATTAAAGCTTCAAAGAGCCTTAATGCTTACTGCAGACGTCTTGCCGTTACGGCCAGCTTCGAGCTCGTAAGAGACCTGCTGACCTTCGTTGAGGGTGTGGATGCCGGCACGCTCAAGTTCAGAGATGTGAACGAACGCGTCCTGACCACCATTGTCCGGCTGAATGAAGCCGAAGCCTTTGGTGGAGTTAAACCATTTTACGGTGCCTGTTGCCATAACGAGGCTCCTTTTTTAACAATAGCGGTCGTGCACAAAACACACACGAAATCATAACTTTTACGGAGAAAGAATGGCGCAACATGCGCCGGTTACCCCAGTAAAAGCACCCGCTAAAAGGACAATGGGGGTATTGCGTTTGAGATGCAAGGGAAAACATCTGAGTGGAGTAAAATAAAATGTTACTCAGACTGTAAAATACTATTCAAAGCGTATATTTATTTGTTGCGATTATAAAAGATAATGCCCGCTACTTGTATGAATTTTATGCATAAAAATCTTATTAAAGCTGCTTTATTTCTCGCATCCTGAAAAATTTCGTGTCCATACCTCTTCCCCTGAGTAGGGAGTTTTTAGTCGATATTCACTCTTCGAACACCGCCTGGAACCTTCGTTTTTGCCTCTCGGTGAACAAATGAGGCAGAGGTCGTGTTGTAATCCGGGTTTTCTGCCATCGCCTGCAGTGTCGCATCGTCTCTAAGATCGAGAGGCCTTGGATGCCCGTCGTTGCTCTTCTGCGCTGCGACCGCACACACCTGCATCGCATGGCTAAAGGGAAGAGGATTGCCCTGTGTCCCGGTAAGCATCTGCTCACGCACACAATGGCTGTCTGTCTGGCCAGTCAACCACGGGGCTGATGAGCATGCGGAAAGAGAAATGAGGGCAAAAAGAGGAAGGTAGCGCATAAGGGCTAGTGTACTACGGGACAATCCGGGCCGCAAAGAAAACTGACGTGTGCGGATGCCGTTTCCAATACCGCCGTGTCCGTCACTGGAGAGGCATGCAGTATATTATAAGAAAGTGACCTCCGTCGCTTTGCTTCTCCGTTCTCCCGGCGCGCTCATATATCATGCGCCTATCAGGTTTCTTTTGAGATAATTTGAACCTTTGCTGTGGTGAAGAATTTAGTGTTCACCCTGTAGGAGGCGAACATGTCGATCCTGATCAGCACATCACTTTCCAAATCTGTCTTCCGAATGGATTATCCGGGTACGACGGATCCATTATTTCCAGATGGTGACCCGATGGTTGACGACCCATCTGAGGAAGAAGAAACGCCAGAGCCAGACGAATGGCCCGATGTGGAATTGCCCGAAGAGCCGGGGCCTTCGCCATATCCGCCGTTTGGTCTGAAGACGGTCAGTGCAGGGGTGGTTGATTTACCAACCCCGCGACCGCCTCAGCCTCCCATGCCGCCGTCACCTTTGCCAACAGAGCCTCCTCCATTGGAAGAGCCTCCGCAGCCGTTGAATTAGTTCAAGCAATTGGCTCTTGGTTCTCACTGTTGGGTAAGGGCAGTCCGTCTCAGACGGTGTATGGCCACCGATATCTGATGGCCGTCTATGATGTTTATTGTGGAAAAGGTTCGTAAAGGCGCGTCGTCTTCAACGCGCCTTTTGTCAAACTTGGAAATTAGTATCCAGGTGCGGGGTATGGAGCGGGGGTAGGCCCGTAGCTCGGATACGGCGTCGGAGCGACCACCGCCGGGCCGTTCACATTGCCCATAATGACGTTACTGATGATGCCTGTTGTGATTGCGGCGAGGAGAAAGCTTCCTCCGTAATCAATCCAGCGATATCCCGGAGGTGGGGCATAAAGGCCGGGGTATCTGTGCCAGCTATCAACAAACACGCCCCCGCCATTGTAACGATCACCAGAGCGCCACATGCCGCGATGAGGGCCTGCGCCACGGAAACCACCGCCGCCCCCGCCGGGGCCTCCACGATAACCATTTCCACCTTGGCCGCGTCCGCCACCGCCTGGGCCGCCGCCGTCACGATGTCCTCCACCACCATTCGGGCCACCACCGTCGCGATGTCCCCCGCCGCCACCCGGGCCACCGCCATCACGGCCGCCTCCTGGACCTCCCTGAGCACTCGCTATTGTAGGGGCGATAGCGAGTGCCAAGCCCATCAGCAGAGCTACAGATCGTTTAGTCTTGGTGGACATAAAAAACTCCGTTCGTAATGCGCCATCAAAGGTCTCCCGATGTGGCGAAAATTGGTCACCATTGTAACAGAGAGACAAAACCTCGGACTTTGTTGCGAGATTTCCGGAAAAATCCTCTCGGTTTCCCTTCGCTAGGAGGAGGTTGCTCACGAGCATATCGCGAATGGCCGGCTATCGAACCCGGTATCGTAGGAAATGTGTGATCTCAGTGCGTTCATAATGACGCGGGTCCAAGAATCGCCAGCTGTGAAAAGCGTGTTTCCAAACATACGCAAACGGGTTGCTATCAGCAGTTTCAAACAAGAATAGGGAAGCCCGATTGAAACAATATTCCCTTGGAATGAAAGGGGCTGTGCAGGGGGCAAAGACTACACTATCTGGCGAAATTCTCATGGATCTGACGCGGCTATTTTTAAAGCTTTAGCCGCCGATCGACTGGATTTCCGGATATGACTTCGCCTTATGGCCCAGGGCTGCGTCACTCCCACGCAGAAGATGTTTACGCCTTCCTGATTGGTTGTTCTCTGATTGTGATGGGGCTGATGTGTCTGCACAAGGCCGGGCTTGTGACCGGTGGTGTGGCAGGTATTGCCTTGTTGTTGTCCTATATCGTGCCGATGACGCCTGGAAATCTGTTCACGGTCATCAACATACCGTTTCTTCTTTTTGCCGTTCGCGCCATGGGTGCCCGTTTCGCGCTTAAGACCACGATTGCCAGTTTTGGTATTACTGCCCTCGCGAGCGTTATTCCGAGCGTTATGGAACTTGCGTATGTCCAGCCTCTGTTCGCGGCGATATTCGGCGGGACAGTGATTGGGATGGGTATTCTCTCGTTGGCTCGTCATCAGGCGGGTGTAGGCGGGACAGGCGTTATCACGCTCTGGCTTCAGAAAAGCCGTGGCCTGAACGCCGGCCGCGTTCAGATCATGATTGATGCAGCCATTCTGACGCTGTCTGCTTTCTTTTTGCCGTGGGAAAAGGCTGTTCTGTCAGCCGTAAGCGCTTTTGCCATGAGCAGTGTGCTCATGGTGTTCCATCGGCCTGGACGATACATCGGGCATTAAAGAAAGCCGCTTTCTGGCGGTTTCCAGCAGCACATCCCAGTTAAGAGAACGGCGCTCCGGAATGCAGACCATGACGAACTGTGTTTCTGAAGAGACAGTGCGCCTCAAAAGATCGCCACATCAGGCAGTTTGAGCAAACTCAAATTGTGGCACTGAGTGCCAAAATGTAGAAGGTGCGGAGAATTTAGAACAACGAACAGGATTCAGGCATGAAACTCTCGCGGCTGGCTTTGTACCTTCTGGCTGGATCTGTCATGGGCAATGTTCCCTCTTATGCGGCAGAAACCAAAGAAAAAGCTACTCCGGAAGCAGCCGCGAAGAAGTCTGTACGCGCGTCTGAACCTGAGAATATCACTGTTCATCGTCGTAACGGAAGTGGCACGGCAGCAGAATACCGCACGAAGGAAGCCTCTCTTGGCCCCCTTGGCACGCGATCCATTCTGGACACGCCGATGTCTGTCATGGTGGTGCCCCACGACGTTTTGGTTAACCAGCAGACCAGAAACATCAATGATCTGATTGCATTCGTGCCATCTGCCCAGCTTGAAATGCGCGGTGATCCGAATACCAGTCGGCCTCAGTCCCGTGGGTTTGAGGGCGACGTTATTGCCAATACGCGCATGGATGGCCTCAACATGGTCATCACCACACCTTATGCTGCGGAGCAGTTTGATAGTGTCCAGGTTCTGAATGGGTTGGCTGGTGCGGTGTATGGTCCGCAAAATCCGGCGGGCACATTTGACTTCACATTGAAGCGTCCGACGGACCGACAGACAGAGCGTTTTGTTGTGGGTGTTGATTCCATTGGCGCCCCCATGGAAAGTCTCGATGTCTCAGGTCGGGTCGGCCACAACAAGTGGTTTGGCTACCGCCTGAACCTGTTGAACCAGAACGGAGAGGGGTACGTCGCAGACTCCCACCTGCGGCGTAACCTGGTGAGCGGTGATTTCGACATTCACCTTTCACCGAAGACAGTCATCCAGATTGATGCCAGCCAGTACACTTATGCCCAGCGCGGCTATCCGGGTGGCTTTTCGTACGCAACGACTATTCAGCTACCGGATGCTCCTGATCTTAGCCAGAAGGGATACGGTCAGAAGCAAGCCGGTTACAACATGGAAACCGATACTGCCCTGATGAAGATCATTCATCACTTCAATGATGACTGGAGCCTGAAGCTGGGTGGGATGTGGCAGAATGCTGCCAGAAATGTTTTCAGTACGGGTAACCAGCTGCTGAACTCTGCGGGACTTTACCGTCAGACAATCTCAGCTGCGACGACGGCGAATGATTTCGTAGCGGGCAGCAATATGGCTTATTTGAATGGATCGTTCCATACGGGCCCACTGAAGCACCAGATCGAGATTGGAACCAACGGCTACGTCATGGGGAACTACAACCCGACGTCATCGACCGGTACTTTGACTCTGGGACAGGCGACAATTGGTAACCCCCAAAGATTTCCGAGTGCACAGCCTTATTATTCCGGACGTTATAAATCTGCCGATACCATGACGCAGTCCCTGCTGGCCGGGGATACGATTTCTCTGGGCAAGCACTGGTCCATCATGGGGACGCTGGCCTGGAGTTGGCTGAGCACCAATAACTATGGAACGAGTGGCACGAAAACGTCGTCCTACAGTCGTGCCGCTGCCTTTAGCCCGATGACAAGTCTGCTTTATAAGCCGGCAGCCAATCAGACGGCTTACTTCACCTGGGGGCGGTCCTTGCAGGCTGGTACTTCGGCGCCAGCAGGTGCTGTGAATGAAAACGAAGTGACAGCTCCCCTGCGTTCAGAAGAGTATGAGGTTGGTTACAAGATTTTGGTGGCCAAGAGACTGCAGCTGAATATTGCCGGCTTTAGAATGTCACGTCCATTCGCCTATACAGACCCTGTTACGTATGTTTATTCCAATTACGGTGTGCAGCGGAACTATGGCGTTGAATTCCAGGCCTCCGGAAATCTGACGCAGGACCTGAGCATCCTGGGCGGTATGACCTGGCTGGATGCTCAACTCTTGAACACGGGTGTGGCCAAGACGTCCTACAAGCAGGTTGTTGGCGTACCACCTTTGATGGCGAACATGTTGATTGATTATCGACTGCCATTTCTTAAAGGCGGCGCTGTCAATGCGAACGTGCATTACATGGGGCGCCGGGCGGCCAATGTATATAACACCACGTTTGCTCCATCTTATGTGACGCTGGATCTGGGCGCGCGCTATGCAACGCACGTTTATCATCAGCCTCTCGTGTTCCGCTTCGGGGTCGATAACGTCACGAACCAGAGCTATTGGGCTTCTGTTTACCCATCGAGCATCAACGGTGGTGGAAGCGCTACAAACTCTGCGGTTGCTGGCCTGCCGCGGACGTATCACTTCACGATTGAACTGGATCTCTGAGGCAATAAAGCCCTTTCAGCCAAGGCTGAGAGGGCTGTCTTCCATCCAGAGAAGAGGATGGAACGTAAAGGCACGGCGCAGGATATGTTCCAGATCTGTGCGGCCTTCCGTCTTCATCCATTCGTCTACAGCTGTGCGATAAGTTGCAATTGCAGTCCGCGCAATCAGGCGCGCTGCCAGTGATGGCATATCTGTGGGGGGGAGGCGGTCCATGAGGGCTTTGGCAAGCGCCTCTTCCCATTCCTCATATTTCTGCAGGCTGACACTCCGAAGTGCGGGTTCGTGCTCAAGGAGTTGTACGAGCGCGTAGGCGTATTCTCGGTTGGCGGTGATCCGTCGAACAACCGGAAGAAGGGCCAGAAGGACCATATCCTGCAGCGAAGCATCCGGACTGGCAGACGCAATCGCATCATTAAATGCCTGAGTCATGTCGCTGGTCCACGCCAGGATGATGTCCCCCTTGCCTGAAAAGTATCGAAACAGTGTCCTGCGGGAGACATTGGCAGCTTCCGCGATTTGCTCGACAGACGTTTCTTCATATCCCTGAGTAGAAAACAGTCGCAGTGCCTCCCACGCTAGGGCCGTCGCGGTGCGATCCTTTTTGCTTTGCCGCCTGCCGAGATCTTTTTTCTTGTCCTGTTCGCCATCCATCATGGTCTGACGGTCTTCCAGTAAGCGGGGGATATCATCTTGGTGTTGTCCAGAAGGTCATCATGATGGCGTGTGTGTTGGAACGAAGCTACCCGGTGTATGGTTTGTCGCGTCTGTATAACGCCTGGCGGCGGCAAGGGCAGTGTGAAGTTCTTCAAAAATATTTTCTGGACCGATTGCGGCTATCAAATGATGCCGGTTCATATCTGCCCTGAGATCCTGGCTTACACGTCCAAAAATCATCGTCACCCGCCTCTGTTTGAGTGTTGCGAGTAACAGGCGCAGGTCGTTGGCTGCCGAATAATCAATATCCGTGATGGGGCTGCATTCAATGAGAACGCAGTGAACGGGGTGAGGGGCATCGCTAAGCAACGTCAGGATGTCTCGGTTGAAGCGAGTAGAGTTGGCGTAGAAGAGGTCAGCACAAAAGCGGAAGATGATGAGCCCAGGCTCGCTCTCCAGGCCGCCGCGGGCTGGAACGGCTTCCAGTGTTCCCTGAGGAGTAAAGGGCTGGAGAACGGCCGTGTGAGGATCGTAACTGTGGCGCACATGACGAAACAGCGACAGGGCGATGGCTGTCAGAACGCCTTGTTCTACTCCGGCGCCAACAACGACTGCCGCCGTCACAAGCGCAAGCCAGAACTCCCCCGGGCTTTCCTGACGGATTGAGAGAAGTGCGCGGATTTCGATCATTCCCAGCGCGACAGTGAAGACAATCGCGGCGAGTACGCATTGTGGAAGGTATTGCAAAGGCGTGGTGAGGAAGAGGAGCACGATCAGGGTGGAAAGAGAAAAGACAACTTGTGCCACCTGACTCCGGGCACCTGCTCGTACCGCCATAGCTGTCTGGGTTGGGCTGCCGTTAACCGTGAAAGTACCACTGACTGCTGCAAGTATGTTGGCAGCTGCCAATCCCGTCAGATCCCTGTTCTCATTCAGTTCTTCGTCGAATTGTGTTGCGTACACGCGGGATGTCGCAGCGCTTTGGGTGATGATGACGAAGACGCATGAGGCTGCCACTGGAAAAAGCGCAAGCAGTTCATTCCAGCTGATAATGGGTATTTGGAAGGTCGGCATTCCGCTTTGGATAGGGCCAAGCGTCGGGAGATTCCGCGTCAGGAATGGGATAGTTCTGTCTGCCAGAATAGCGCCAACGACGGCCAGTAATGCGGCAGGGCATCGTGGGAAAAACCGGTTTAGAAGGAGCAAGCCGCCTACGGTGGCGCCGGCGGTAAGGGTGGATGTCAGGTTGAGATGATCGGCCTGAGTGAGAGTTTCGACCGCCTGCTTCGCGGGGTTATGCGATGTCGTCTGGATGCCGAGCATGTCGTGAAACATGGAAATGGCGATCTGGACGCCGACCCCTGTCATGAAGCCAACAAGGACTGTTCGAGAAAGAAAGTCTGCCAAAAAACCGAGGCGAAACAATCTGGCGGCCAGAAGCAGCATCCCGGCAAGGAGCGCGGTAGCGCTGACCAAAGCCATGTAGTGCGCGCTTCCTGGTGCAGCCATGGCTGTAATGGCGCCAGAGAGAATGGCTGCAGTGGCGGAATCTGCCGCGACAAGAAGATGCCTGGAAGAGCCGAAGGCGGCAAAGCCCACCAGAGGCAGAAGAACTGTATAAAGCCCGGTGACGGATGGCATGGCCGCAATGCGGGCATAGCCAAGGACTTGCGGGATGTTTGTAAAAGCGAGCGAAAGTCCTGCCAGAACATCCGTTCGCCATGATGCGGGAAGCTTTCGGCGCCAGGGAAGCTCCATCACATTAACCTCGCAGGACAACGACCAGCTTTTGTTGGAAAAGCTGATCGTGCCGGTTGGTTAGCCCTGAACAATAGCGATCAGAACTTCCACAATTTCTGGATCAGCCAAGGTGGAGAGGTCTCCAAGGCCGTCAGTTTCGCCGCAGGCAATTTTGCGCATCAGGCGTCTGACATTTTTGCCAGAGCGCGTTTTTGGAAGATCAGGGACGATATATACTTTTTCCGGCACCGCATAACGCCCGACTTTCGCAGCTATGGCGCGAACGGCAAGCATTTCCAAATCGGGATGGGATGGATCACGGGCCACAGCATATACGACAATGCCCTGACCTTTCAGGTCATGTGGAATACCGATCGCGGCACTTTCAACAATCGCATGTTCTGCAGCCAGTGCGTCTTCAATCTCGGCAGAGCCGATGCGATGCCCAGAAACATTAATGACGTCATCAACCCGACCGGTGATCCAGTAATAGCCGTCTTCGTCCCGTCGTGCGCCATCGCCCGTAAAGTAATGGCCGGGGTAGGGGCGAAGATAGGTTGTTTCAAAGAGCGCATCGTCATTCCAGATCGTCAGCGCGCGACCCGGCCATGATCCATCAAGGCAGAGCACACCTTCTGTTGCGCCCTCCAGCGGATGTCCCTTGTCGTCTACCAGGATGGGATTTACGCCCGGAAGTGGGAGTGTTGCAGACGCTGGCTTTTCCTTGACAGCCCCTGGGACGGGCGAAATCAGGATGCCACCGCTTTCAGTCTGCCACCAGGTATCTACGAAGGCACAACGCCCACCACCGATGACATCATCGAACCAGGACCATGCCTCCTGACTGATCGGCTCACCGACAGTTCCAAGTACCCGCAAAGAGGTCAGGTCGTATTCACGGGGAACATCGTTTCCTTCGCGCATCAGGGCACGAATGGCGGTGGGAGATGTATAGAATGTGGTGACCTTATGGGCCTGAATAACATCCCACCAGCGACCGGGTTTCGGATGAGACGGCATGCCCTCGAACAGGAGAACGGTGCCACCGTTTGAGAGCGGGCCATAAACCACGTAGGTATGACCGGTAATCCAGCCGATATCGGCCGTGCACCAGAACACATCACCAGCCTGATGATCAAAGACAAGTTCGTGTGTGTAGGAGGCCCAGGTCAGGTATCCGCCTGTTCCGTGCACAATGCCCTTTGGCTTGCCTGTGCTCCCGGACGTGTACAGTAGGAACAGCGGGTCCGTGGAGGCCATCGTTTCAATTGGGCAAGCCGCTGAAGCCGATGCCAGCAGTGGGTTGAGCATGTCATCACGGCCCGCCTGCATGGGGACGGCTTCGTCTGTGACACTAACAACCAGAACGTACTTCACGGACAAACTGTCCGGACGCAGGCTCAGAGCAGAGTCCATTGTCGTCTTGAAAGGAATGCGTTTCGCGCCACGCCGCCCGACATTGGCCGTGATCACCAGACTGGCGCCACTGTCGGCCAACCGGTCTGCAATAGCCTCAGGCGAGAAGCCGCCGAACAGTACGACATGGATGGCACCCAGCCGTGCGCAGGCCAGCATGCTCACGACGCCTTCGATCACGGTTGGCAGGTGAACTGCAACGCGATCACCGCGACGAATACCATGATC
Organism: Gluconobacter sp. P1D12_c; assembly: GCF_018812105.1. NCBI lineage: Bacteria > Pseudomonadati > Pseudomonadota > Alphaproteobacteria > Acetobacterales > Acetobacteraceae > Gluconobacter > Gluconobacter sp. P1D12_c. The sequence goes on along the minus strand of NZ_JACSIQ010000001.1, from coordinate 9,375 downwards.
GCGCAGAACGTTCGCCAAGCGGCATACGCGCTCATGCAGGTCACGATATGTGAGGCGGATGATGTGCTCCGCTTCTTCTGCCTGCCAGATCAGAGCCGGCTGATCTGCACGGGTCTCGAGGTGCCGGTCCAGGCAATTGAAACTGGCGTTCAGCGTTCCGTCTGAAAACCACCCCGTCCCCGTGTCCTGCGCGCGGGATGGTACTTTAATCCAGTCCAGCCTTTTTCCCTGATCCTGCCAGTATGCTTCTGGATTTGCCTGAGCGGCATCCGTTAGCGCGCGATAATCTTCAGGGGAGAGGCGAAACGCACCAGCGCGATAAGGGGTGGACATAAACGGAATGTGCTCACTGACCAGAAGCTGAAAAAATTAGGGTGAAAACCTGTATCTCAAACAGAACCACAAATCCAAAAGCAAAAAAGACTATTAGCTTACAATGCTGTAATTTCTGGTTTCGAGGCTTCAAAAGAAGCGTTTTACGGAGCTTCTGTTTCTGGATGCTGCTGCATCAGGTATGCAACGGCATCGTTCCAGTTAGCGACCCGCGGAGACCATTCCACATTCAGGTTGTGTCGAGCAGAGAACAGAATTCCCTGTCCTTGAAAATGCTGAAAATGTCGTACGTTGTCATCAATAAGGAAATCGGCAGCAAGAATGCTTTTATGGCCGCAGAATACGATGTTTAGAGCGGGAATGAAGGGAAAGTGTTTCTGAAGCCATTGGAACTTGGGAGCGCAGGACGCCGGGTATTCCATCGCGGCTGTCGTAATAAAAATGTCGAAATGCTGGCTTAGAAATTTTAGCGCATCCCTGGCGCCGGGCATGATCTCAAGGTCAGCAAAGAAGTGTCCCTCGTGCAGAAGTGCCTGCATTCCCGCAGCGTGTTCCGGAGTTGCCAGATCCCCTAAATGGTGCCCTTTCAACTCGTCTTCTGTCCAGCGATATCCGTGCGTGTCTTTGTACCACAGGCGCTGAGCGGTGAAGGCGTCAGCAATCACTTCATCCATATCGATAGCGAGACGGGGGCGAGATTTTTTCACGAGACAGGGACTCCTGACAGAGTTCGGAGATACAACTCTCTTCTGTTCAGGAGGGAAGGGCAAGCTGCAGGGCGCATGGGTTCATGAAATGACAGACGTCTGCGCCCTGCTGTGTAATAAGCTGAAAGAGGGATTAGCTGATGCTGCGACCTTCGTTCAGACCGTAGAAGATGAAGTGCATCAGAAGATCATCTTCATACTCCATTAAATCCGGGTTGGCTGCACGATACTTTTCCGGGTCAAAAAAGCGATTGGGTTTTCTACCTTCCCGATATCCGGCTTCCCGATAATGCGTTGCCGGATCCAGGCCAGATGCTGCCACATCCGGGTATTCGCGCATGTACCATGCCTTGTCGAAAGCACAGACAAGGTCAGGAAGAAATGGGCCGCTTGCAGGCTCTTCCGTGATTTCAACTGGCTCTACCACGACAGGAGACTCTTCGATAACGGCCTCCAGAACGACAGGGGTGGCTTTTTTGCTACGAGAGGTGGACGCTACCTTTTTCGTGGCAGTTCGAGAGGATGTCTGTCGATTGGCAGAGGACATAATTAGACTTACCCTGTCAGTTAAAATGTTTTTGGTTCTGCTGTGGAAACGCCGGTAAAAGGCCCCCTTGTTTCCCCAAGGCCTGCGAAACCCTATCCTAGTAATGAAACCATTAATATCAAAAATTCATGGCTTTTTAATAAAAAACAATCGCGGAATTACGGGAGTAAGGATGCAAAAAAAAAGCCCGTGGAAACAAGATGTTCCTTTGCTGCTGACGCTTTCTCTGTCCCAATGCTAAAGAAATATCCTTCGCATTTTCTGAGATCAAACCGATGCCAAACTCAAAGCCTCTGATCCTATCCTTCGGAAGCATTAATATTGATGTAACCGCGCGGGCTGTTCGCTTGCCTCTCCCCGGAGAGACCGTACATGGTGAAAGCTATGCCGTCATGCTCGGCGGTAAAGGCAGTAATCAAGCTGCTGCCGCTGGACGCCTGGCGACGGGCTCTGACGTGCAGGTGGCGTTGGCAGGGCGTATCGGGCATGACAGTTTTGGTGCGCAGGCGCGCCAGGAACTGGAGCGCTTTGGGGTGGATCTCTCTCCGCTAAAGGAAGACGCTTCTCATGCCACGGGAATTGCGCTGATTGGTATAGATGGGAGCGGAGAAAACTGTATCACCGTCGTTGGTGGTGCGAACATGGCAGTCGATGAAACCGATGTTGACGCGGCGTCAGACTGGATTGAGCGTGCGGCAGTACTTCTATTGCAACTTGAAGTGCCGCAGCAGGCAGTTCTGGCAGCAGCCCGCAAAGCGCGGACCAAGGGTGCTATAGTTGTGCTCGATCCGGCGCCTGCACCGGAAAAAGGGCTTCTGGACGCGCTCTGGCAGGAAATCGATATTATAACCCCGAACGAAAGTGAAACTTTTCAGCTAACAGGCATTCGGCCAGAAACTGTAGAAGACGCGGCGAGGGCTGCGGACTTGCTTCTGGCAAAGGGCGTGAAATCCGTCCTTGTGAAAATGGGGGGCCGGGGCGTTTTCTGGCATGATGGAACACGGAGCGGCCACAGTACGCCATTCCACATAGAGCCCATCGATACTGTGGCGGCTGGGGATTGTTTCAATGCCGGGCTTGCATTTGCTCTGGCGCAGGGAAAGCTACTCGATGAGGCTGTCCGGGTTGCGTCAGCGTGCGGGGCGCTCGCAACAACACGTCATGGCGCTGCTGATGCTGCTCCCACATGGGATGCTGTGGCTGCTTTGATGAATGCGCAGCCAGAAGCTTAGACAGATCAAAGGGGAGGTCTTTTTTCCAAGGCCTCCATAAATTTGAAAATCCCTCACATTCCGGGGGACGAATTTCCAATTTTAGCGGCAAGCTGATCGACGAGCGCGCGTGTCACGGCAGTGATCCCGTCATCCGTGGCTGTTGATCCCTGAGTACTGAAGCTGGCGCGCTGGTGTACAACCGGGTAATGCTCGTCTGCCGGGATAAAGGACCAATCTGCTTCTAGCGTACCTTGACCGGCTTTTGTGACATCCAGCCGGTTGATAGTAATCGCCAGCCGGGTTTGTGGAGAGCCTGCTGTTGGATGGGTGGTGACGAACACAGCAGGCCAGCTGCGAGAGAGCTGCGCTGTCACGAGATCTGTAATGCCTCTGGACAGGCGACTTGCCCATCGTCCATTCGCGCTGCGATCCAGAAGATCACCATTTCTGACAAGGATGTCCTGACTATCGAGGTAGTCAGGAACGATGACAGGATCGACAGCTAATACGGTTGCCGATACGGTGCTGGGCGGTAGATCATTTCCGATCGCGGGCGCGCCTAGCGTATAAAACCGCACTGGTGGAGAGGTGCAGCCGCTGAGAAGCAGTCCGGCAAGAGTGAGCGAGGCGAGGTGCAGTCTCATCAGTGACGTCCTGTCAGAAGAAGTTGCGGATTACGTTCAACATCGTTTGCGAAGCCGCGTAGGGCAGAGGCTGCTGCTGCGATATCGCGCAGGCTGGCTTCGAGGTTAGCCCTGTCCGCTGAGCGCGGAGATGTAATGCTCTGAATATTGTTCAGACTCTCACCAGCCTTCTGGATCGTCTGATTGCTGCTCAGCAGAAGGGCCTGAAGCTCTTTGCCACGTGCAGTCAATTGATCGGACCCGGCATCAGCCAGTCGGTTCAGGCTGTTGAGGGTATGTTCAAGCTCCGGTTGAAGGTGCGTAACAAGGTCTTTGCTTGCATCGATCATGTCGCGACTATGGTCGGATGTCGCACGAATACTTTCGATCAGGGTCGGCATATCCCTGTCCAGCTTGTCAGAAAGCTCCCGGACAGCTGCGAGGGTCGCGTTAGCGTTGTCGCCGAGCTCTTTTATAGGCAGGTTCTGCAGGGTTTGGGTCATCGCCTGGATGGAAGACTGCTTTGTCGGAATTTCCGTAAGGGTGGCAATGTCAGGATGCATGACTGCTGGCGTATCAGGCGCAAAATCGAGGTCGATCTCTGAAGAGCCTGTGACAAAACTCTTGAGATTCATTTCTCCACGGAGGCCTTGGGATACGAGGTCCCGGATTGTTGGAAAATGATGGGCACTACTGTTTGTAAGGGTAATGTTATCTGGCCGCATCGTGACATAGACCGGAATATAGGCGTCTCGTGTCTCCGGGTTATATTCGATGACGACCTTATCGACCGCGCCCACCTGAACCCCACGGAAGGTAACGGGCGCCCCCACGGATAGGCCGGACGATGCGCCATGAAAAATAAGGACAGCTTTTTCCATACGGGTGAAGGGATGGAAATTGCCGAACAGCACAAAAGCTGCCACGCCAAGACCGATCCCACCTACAACAAAGGCGCCTACGAGAGCCTGCTTGTTCATCAATTGCGTCCTTCTTCGTTGCGTTCCCGATGCATGAAAGCATGGACCTGAGGTTCGTCGCAGTGGTCGCGCAGGTCTCGCGGAGAGCCATGTGCGATGGGGATTTTGCTTTTAGCGTCCAGAAATATGCCATCGTCGGCGATATGAAACAGACTGGAGAGTTCATGGCTGACGATAACGACCGTCGCGCCGAGACCATCTCGGAGATTGAGGATCAGGTCATCCAGGCGGGCAGACGTGATGGGGTCCAGACCCGCAGAGGGTTCGTCAAAAAACAGGATATCCGGATCCAGTGCGATGGCCCGCGCGAGACCAGCACGCTTGCGCATGCCACCACTGATTTCTGATGGAGACATGTCGATGGCTGGCAGGAGACCTACAAACCCTAGTTTGAGTTCCACGAGCCGACGAATGACATCTGGTTTGAGATCCGTGAACATCTGAAGGGGAAGGGCGACATTCTCCCCGAGTGTCATGGAACTCCATAGAGCGCCGCTTTGGAAAAGAACGCCGAACCTGTGGTTGAGCTCTGTTCGTTCTGCTTCAGTGCCAGACCAGTAATCTTCGCCATCGACCTGATATTCGCCAGCCGTGGGGCGAAGCAGGCCGATCATACTTTTCAGAAGTGTACTCTTGCCGCAGCCAGAGCCGCCCATAACGGCAAAAATACTGCCCTTCTTAACTTCTAAAGAGATGTTCTTCTGAATAACCTTCGGTCCAAATGCGAGAGTGACATCCTGCATTGAAAGAACGGTTTTTCGGGTATCGGTCATGTGTCAGATTCCCAGCACGTCGGCGATAACGGCGAAAATGGCGTCAATCGCAATGACCCCGACAATTCCCACCACAACAGCCCGAGTAGCCGCGATGCCGACATCAGCGGCTGATCGTCCGGCCTTCAAGCCAATTCGGCAGCTGGTCAGCCCGATGAAGGCACCGAAGACAATGCTTTTAACAAATGCGAAAATAAACTGGCCGATACCGAAGGACGTGATCGTCTGATGAAAATAGCCAGCAGCCGTAATATCGAGCATGGAAATTGCGACCACGAACCCTCCCAGCATGCCGATCAGGCAGCCGTAGAGGTAGAGAAATGGCATCGTGATAACGAGCGATAGAACTGCCGGAAGTATCAGGTAAGTGGATGTTGGAATGCCGAAGACGTTGAGGGCATCAATTTCTTCATTGCCCTGCATGGTGGAAATGCGCGCTGCATATGCGCCTCCGGTTCGTCCTGCCATGATGATGGCGGTCATGACGGCGGCCATTTCGCGAACCATGGCGATGCCAACAAGGCTTGCAACGTAAATACCGGCAGCAAATTTCTGAAGCTCAACCGCCCCAACGAACGCAAGAATGGCACCAATCAAAAAATTGACGATGCCTACAATCAGCAATGCCTGAGGGCCGGCATTTGCAGTGTCACTCAGAAGATCTGAAAGACGCATCCGGCTTCGCCCCGTAAGGGCCTGAAGCCCTCCGCGAAGGGTCATTCCACCTAAACTCGTAACAGTACCGATTTCAGTGAGGCTACTGATCGTGTGTCCGCCAATCTGTTCAAGAACAGGGAGACGCTTGGCGGACGCGGGAGGAGGACCATCAGAGGCGTCGGGTAGGAGTTCGAGAAGCTGTCTTACAGGGGCCGGTAAGCTTTGAGCATCCAGAGTAATATGTCTGTCGTGCCCGCTCCGTTTAATGTCCCAAAGAAATGCGATTAGCCCTGTGTCCCAGTCGGTGATGGGGGACATATCAAAAGTGATGGTGCTTCCAGCAGGCGCTGCACGCAGCCCGTCTTTCGGAAACTGAGGAATGTTTCCTGTTCTTGCCAGCCACACACCCCGAAGTGTCAGAAGAGGGCTGTTCCCTTCTGACGTAAGGCTCCACTGCGGAGATTGAGACGGGTCTAGCGGGGCAGGTGGCTTTTGCAATTGCGTCACGCCATTTCAGTCATTTTAGTCTTTATCCTCTCTACGAGGTCAGAAGCCATGAGGGAAGGGGTAGGCCGAACCGTTCGGTCATTTTAATCGCTTCAGTGTACCGAGAGAGTCACTTGTGAGTGTTTGGGAAGGGTGAGAAAAGCAATCAGACTTCATAACGTCCGAGATGGTTCTTTTATGCGCTCCTGGCTTCTTTCTGTCCCTTTGCTTTGTGCTGCTACGATAGGAATGACTTCTCAGGCGTTCGCCTGGGGACCGTATGGTCATGCGATTGTCGCGGATATTGCGCAGGATCGCCTGACGCCAGCGGCTGCGAAAGCAACAACGGCACTTTTGGCAATGGAAGGTCATCAAACGCTGGATCAGGTGGCATCATGGCCAGATACGATCGGACATGTTCCCAAAAAGAAGGGCGGAGAGCCAGAGACGCTACTTTGGCATTACGTTGATACAGACGTTTCTCAGCCAGCATATGACCAGGCCCGCGACTGTGCGGATGGAAACTGCGTTGTTGAGAAACTGCCCGAGCTGGAAAAAACGCTCGCTGATCACACGGCCTCTCCGGAGCGGCGGCTTTATGCTTTGAAGTGGGTTGTACATCTGGTTGGCGACTTGCATCAGCCGTTGCATGCTGCGGAGCGGAATAATGATAAAGGCGGGAATGCTATCCGCCTGTCATATTTTGGCGATACCGCAAATGGGCATATGAATCTTCATGCCCTATGGGATGAAGGCGTGCTGGATCGGCAGGCTAATTTGGTTGTTGGGCCTCATTATTCCATCGACTTCAGTCGTGCTCGTGATGAAGCCACTCGACTGGGGGCGACTATCACACCTGATGAGACGGCATACTGGGTAGCTGATCTTTCTGGTGGTGATGTTCGCCATGCCGTTATTGATTGGGCTGACGAAAGCCATTCCCTGGCACGGTCTGTTGCTTATGGCGCACTTCCCCAGATTAAAGGGGCAGATATTAAGGACGCCTATACAGCTCTTGCTTGGCCAATCATCGAGCTTCGGTTGCAGCAGGCAGGTGTCCGTCTTGCTGCAATCCTGAATACCGCAATGAACGAGCAGTAAGCTCTCAAGTGCGCTTCTCTTATCTGAATTTGTGTAAGAACAAATTCAGATAAGAGTGTTTTTCCTAGAGTATATAAATTTACTGAAGCTGCGGAAGGCTCGCTAAAGCATCGGTAGCAATGACGCTTCGATTTCTTCCTTCAGCTTTGGCATAATAGAGGGCGCGATCGGCATCTTCGATGAGATGGGTATAGTCCGGATGTCCATCAAATGTGGCCACTCCGATCGAAACAGTCACAGAAAACGAAGAACCTGTTGGCTGAGTGAGAATATGCGTGACGTTTTCGCGAATATGCTCCGCAACCTGGAACGCTCTCTTTATATCCGTCTCAACCAACGCGATTAGAAACTCTTCACCACCATACCGGAAGATAAAGTCGCTCGTCCGGCAGGATGAGATTAGCTTTTCGGCTACCCCTCTCAAGACGGCGTCCCCACCAGTGTGCCCGTAGCGATCATTGATCGATTTGAAATGATCAATGTCGATCATAAGAATGCTGAACGGAACTTCCCGACGGAGAGATTGCGCGACTTCCCTCGCCATGATCGTCGGTAGAAAACGACGATTGAGCGTTGAGGTTAAAGGATCGCGCCCGCTTTCAAGTGCCTCACTCTCTTTAAAGAGATCATCCATGAGAAAGCGGATTTCTTCTATCTGGGCCTGTAGCTCATGAATGCGAGCTGTGTCAGGGGGAACCTGAGCCGATAGAGCTGGAATGAGAACACGATCTATACGGCGCATTGACGTTCGAATGTGCTCGATACCCATCGTATTCGGAAACAGGAGGCTTCCTTTGTGATTAAGCCAAAGCCCAAATCCTGAACTTTCTAGTGAGGGGAGGGGAGGGGGAGCGTTGCAGCAAATGGCGAGTAAAATCTTGTGCCCCCAGTCAAGGAGTGCTGCACGTTGAACCTCTCGTTCAAGAGTGACGTCCTGTCCGAGCGTAACAAGTCGATACGCTTCGTCTGTCTCAATTTCTTTTTGTAGATCCCTTACAAACTCTCGGCTCATCATTTCGATAGCCAGATCCATCATGTTTTCGATGTAGTCGATGGCGGTCGATAGATCGGCAGGCGTGAGGAAAATCTCGAAAAGTAGTTTTCTCAAAGTGTTTTTAAGAAGGCGTGCTCCATGCATGACGACGTGCATCGGGACGCGCATGCGGGCGTGGACCAATCCGATCCGGCGCTGCGTCGCTACAAGCTGCGCGAGGTCGGGCGCTGTAGATGAGAAGAGAGATTGCAGCCATTTCAGCAAGGCGGAATGAAGATGGTCGTTAACAATCTGGTTGGAAAGAAAAGGCGTTGCTTCAGGGTGGGTCAGGAGGGTCGAATAGAAGACTTCCACACTTGCAGCAGCATGGTTCTCTACCATTTCGGCAACCGCAGAACGGATGGTGGGGTCAATGGCATCGATAATGAGCTGCCACTCGACTTCGTCTGGTGAGAGTTGTTTGCTGTTTGAGAGAAGTGCATCAACCGTCATTCGGGGACTCCAGAAACGAAAACGGCTCACAAAATGTGTGTGGCGTGCCGCACGCCATATGATGATCCACTATAAGCGTTAAGTTCAGGTGAGTAATGTCATGGTTCAGCGTGAGGGACTTATACAGCTAGAATCTTAAGGGCGTGCAGCCAGCGTTAAAAGGCGTGAGAGCACGGTTTGAGTCGTCAGGAAAAATTTCAGCAACTTTTTTGATTTTTATATGATTTTTTGATTGACGGTGTGTGTGGGTGGCCGTATAAGCCCGTTCACCGACGCGGCGGGGCCTTCTTCGAGGGTCTGGCGGGGTTGGTTGAGATGYTGATCTTTGAAAATTGAATATGGAATTGGAAGGGATATGTTGGCGGCGTTTTGGTGCTGCTGGTTTTGGGATTATTTTCCTGAGACCTGAGTGTCGAAGTGTTAGACGCTGATGTATCTTTTTAAGATGCTTCAATTAAGCCTRACGTT